>NZ_JAKRNF010000017.1:0-57322 GCF_022347225.1 Corynebacterium sp. ACRPQ | reverse complement strand
AAACGAGTCTCAAGAACAGCCGGCAGACTCATGGAAGGAGCCCGAGTATCCGGCTGGAAACAAGCCATCAACCAAATGGCCGTGGCCTACCCCGACCGCTTCGACAAATACCTATAAACCCCGCCCCACACACAAACAACTTGACACGCTCAGCTCTATCCGCGCCGAGGCCCCCACCCGCCGAGTGGATACTACTCAAGATATTGCGCCTTTTGCTAACGGTGTCTACAACTACGACACCGGGGAGTTTAAGCCCTATATCCCAGACCAGACCCACCTGTTTAAGTTCGCTACTAAGTGGACCCCCGATGCCCCATTACCTGTCATTGACCAGGCAGACGACACTCAGTGGCGACCAGATGAGTGGCTTGGTTCCTTATTCAAGGATGATGCAGAGCTAGTGCTATCCATGTGGCAGGTTATAGGAGCACACATTCGCCCTTATAACAGCTTTGACCAATGGCCCACATTCTACAAGAATGAGACCATCCAAGAGCTTGGTACTACACGCCGCTGGTCCATCTCCACTAAGGACAAAATGCCCATTGATGTACCACACCTTATTACTACCGGTACGGTGCGCGGCGCGGCTATCCGGCAGGGCTACAACCAAGCATGTGTGGATTTAAACACATTAGTAGATAGCATCCCGCAGGCCGCTAACCACGCGTACTACCTCAACTCTATTGCTGACCGGGCCATCATTGTAGACATTGAAAAGACGTGCCCTAAAGATGTGGCCCCATCTCTGTTAGGCATGTTGCCGGACGCACTGTACTCGGAAACTTCTATGAGCGGCAAAGGCTACCACCTAGTTATGCCGCTACCAGAGACCTTTCATCAGTGGCCGGACGCGACAACCAGACCGGTACTCAAGCACCCTAAAGGCTGGTTCGCGCTTCTGCAGCGTCATTGGGTGACATTTACCCGCAACCCCATACCAGATGACATTGTCGCCGAATCTCGCGAGGCCGTGCGTGTGGACTGGGACACACTTTGGGCGTCATTAGCCGAAAAAGCACCCGCCCCAACTGTTGTTAACAGCTTCGATATCACCGAAGAGGACCTGTTGCCGGAGGACTACAGCGACGAAGACGCTGAAGTAGAAGACCAGATAACAGAGGTAGTCACCGCAAGTATGGAGTGGCTGGAAGAAGAGAGCCGACTACCGGACCGAGAGAACTACGGCGGAGACTGGAGTCGCTACGAGTTCGGGCGTATTGCCATCATTGTTCAGAAAGTTTTCAAAGATATTTTGTACCGCGTCATCGCGGAGAAGGGAGCTGACTATGTACAACGGGAAGACCACGGTGGGGTTCACCCAGGGACCGTCATCAGGATATCTACCCGGGTGGCCCGGGAGGTACTTGACCATCGTGACAAGCACGAGCAAGAGCGCGACGGAATGGACTTCATCGTGTGGCGCGTAACACAAAATCTAGAGTTGCAGGACCTAGACGAGCTGATAGATAAAGCACTCGCCATAGGAGATGCGACTACTACCCAAAGTGAGAACTACTAATCGAAAGGATATTCATACATCATGCCCATCCTTAACCAAAAGACCAAAGAGGCGAAAGTTACCTACCGTGAAGTTGATGGTGTCAAGGTAGATACCGAATCTAGTAACCCAGAATACAACGAGTTTATAAAAGACCTCGCTAAAACCACGCCGGACATTTTCCCGCACATTGTGGGGTGCAAAATGACTGCCCGTTATATTGCCCACCGTGTAGAAAATTTGGGAATTGTCGTAGCCACCGGCATCGAGTACGTCCATCCCTTTACGACGAACATAAACGTAGTCATGGCCCCCGTAGAAGATAACAGGGTATCTATCATCATCGCCCGAGGCTTGAACTGGGGCAACGAACTAGATGCTGAAACCGGTGAGTTATCCACCTACGACCACGCAGCTACCGTCACTATCAAAACATGGGATTGCACAGACCACTCAGCCGGCAAGACCTACTCGTCGGTTGTTCGCGAGGTGGGACACCAGCTTAACGAGGCGGTACGGACATCTAATCCGATAAGACTAAACGCGTACGGTCAGAGTGGTAGCGCCGACGTAAGAGCGGTCACCCTTGAACTGGACAATATTATCGCCAAGCTGGGTAACCGACTGCACAAGTTCTACGGCCACAAGCTAGAGCCCAAGAAGTAGCCACCAACCACCGAGGGGCGATTCCACCACCGTCGCCCTTTTATAAATCATAAATATTCATTTAGAAGTCGACCACCAAAACACTGGATTAGTCTACTCTGCAGAGTAGTTACCACAACACCGAAGACATGTAAGCGCAAGAAGAATACGAAGTCGGTATGGCAGGATACTTATACCGAGCTTGTCTTCGGGCTGCAGGGATTCACGTTCGAAGACTGGAAGGATATCTAGAGCTTTATGGCCAATATCGTATCAGTACGATAGTCCATAACCGTAGCGTCAGGAGTTGAAGTGCCCCGGGTTTTGTTCCTAGGCGTTTGCCTTGATTTCTATTATTGCTTGCGGCGGGTGCTGGTCCCAAAATTCGGTTTCCACTTCGACCGGGGTTCGGTATCCCAAGCTTTGGTGAAGCCTCGTCTCGTTCCACCATGACACCCACTCAAACGTCGCGATTTCCACCTCGACAACCTCATCCCACCTGCGAGTATGGATCAGCTCGTTTTTGTAGGAACCATTAACGTTTTCCGCCAGAGCATTGTCATAGGAATCCCCGACAGTTCCGGTGGAAGCGGCAATCCCGTGCTGGGCAAGACGCTCGTTGTAGACAACGCTGACATACTGCGCGCCGTGATCCGAATGATGAATGAGACCTGTTGTTTCCTCAGCACACACGAGCGCCTGGTTAAGAGCTTGCAGCGGCAACGCTTCGGTGCGCATGGAATCTGATAACGCCCACCCAACGATCCGTCGGGAGTAAACATCGGTGACAAACGCGGCATACACAAAGCCTTTCTTCGTGCGCACGTAGGTAATATCAGCCACCCACAGCTTGTTCGGGCCTTCGGCTTTGAATTCTCGCTCCATCAAGTCCGGGCGCAAATCCGGCCTTTGAGGTGTGCGAGTGGTCATAGGCGAGCGGCCTTTGCCTTTGCCAGAAACACCGGCCAGGCGCATTAAACGGGCAGTTTGTTCACGACCGATTTCAATTCCGTCACAATGAAGAGCATGCCACATTTTCCGCACACCGTAGATGCCGTAATTATCCCGATGGATAGCACTAATGCGTTCAACCAGCACAGCATCACGAAGGCGGCGAGCACTTACCCCACGGGCCTTGGACTGACGATACCCACGCGAGGTGATGAACCCACCAGCGCGGTTATTTTTCAACGTCTTACAGATAAACTCGACAGAGAAACGATTCCGGTATTCATCGATGAACCGGATCACTTCCGACGTTTTGGACCTGGTTCCGACGCGAAAAAAGCTGAGGCAGCCTTTAAAAGTTCATTGGTGTCGCGTAGCTCTTGATTTTCACGGCGAAGCCTCGCGTTTTTGGCGGCCAGATCTTCAGGCACGGGTTCTGGGATGTTTCCCGCACGGCGGGCCTGTTGGGTCCATTGACGGGCTGTGTGCCATGACACCCCCAGCTTTGGGGCTACTGCCTGGCACGCGGCTTGCATCGACATATTTTCCGCCAAGATGCGGTCCTCTACAAGACGGACCACACGATCCTTCGCATCCTGGTCAAATTTTCTTGGCATATTCCAGATTTTCCCATCTACTCAAACGGAACAAAACCTGGGACACTTCATATATTGATGCAATCCTTGAAGAGCAGCAACTGGATGTTGCTGCATAGATTTTAAGCCGACTAGGTCATCGAAGGCCTCGCCCCTCGGGCGGGGTCTTTTTATATGTGGGTATAAGAGAGGCGTCGGCTATGCCGACCACATGCAGGGGTTTTACCCCAAATGTGCCACTCTCTCTTATGCCCTTTATCCCCCTTGCGCCCTTAGACCGCCTACGGCGGTCCTTGGCGCGGTAAAAACGTCCGATGACGTGGGTAAATGGGTAATAAAGTACACTTTAAAAGTACCCATTTAAACGCGTCTTCGAGTATTTTAAAATTAAACCGCAGGTTTAAAACCCCTGGTCAGGGGATTTTTAAAGTATCCAATTTTTAAAATTGGAGTGCTATCGTGGCACACGATAAAAATTGGCCGGGTTGGAGCGATATCGCTGCAACCAATTTTAAAACTGCCCCTTTTGAAGGGGCTACTACCTCGTGGCTGGCACACCCCGGTGGCACTCTTGTCACCTCGCGGTGTGGCCCAAAAAATAGACCACCCGTAGGTGGCTTTGGGCTGCTAACCATGTATGGCTAGCGGGTGGTTGCTAGATGGTCGCTGTATGGTCGCTACCACACACGGACACTCTACGGTTAGTATCTGGTCAGTATCTGGTATGTACCATACACGAACCACACGTGGTCGGTATCTGGTCACTGTAAGGTCGCTACCACATACTAACCGTATATGGTCGGTACATGGTCGCTGTATGGTGAAAAAGGGTTAAGTAGCAGAATGCGTGTCCGTTCGGCGTGTCGCGGGGCGGGTACACGGTTGGTTACTTCATGGGGCCTTTTCGGACCTGCCCCCTGTTAGGTCCTAGCTACTGAAGGAGTAATTCTCCCTTCTGAAGAAACGGTAAGACAACATTAACCCAGTGTGTTAATGTAAGTATATCCTGTCAACGGGCTGCCATACGCCTGGCAATTTGGTCAGCAAAGCCCCCTTTTTCGATAAAGGGGTGAGGGACTAGCACTTAATATACGTGGATATTTTGATTGGAGAATGAGGATGCGTAAATCTCAAGCACTTGGAAGCCTTTTAGTAGCAGTGTCGTTGGTGGCAACAGGCTGCGGGGTTTCCGGAGGGCCAGAGAAAACTTTCAAAAAGGCAGCTAATGAACGCTGGGACAACCAGATGGATCTTTTTGAGATTGCTGACACGTATCAAGGCGGTGACAGCGAGAAAGCTGAAGAGTCTGCGAGGGAGTGGACAGATGACTTTAATAAATTCCAGTCAGAATACATCTGTAGAGAAGAACGCACTCCAACAGATTCAGATGAAATTTTCAAGCTCATCAAACAAATGAAGCCGAGTGAAGTTCCAAGCGAAGACGACAGAAAGGAATCTAAAGAAGCGTTCAAGGATGCACTTAAAGATTTAGAAAAGTTCGACGACTCAGACGACGAGGCTTACGTTAAGTCGGAGCATGAGGACTTCAAGGACTTTTTTGGAGTCAGCCGTGTCCATATGAAAAAAGAAGATGGGGACTGGAAAGCTTGCGATGACTCCCTGTTTCAAGGCTCTGGAATAATGTGAAAGCGACTATAATGTACCAGCTTATGGGCGTGGTCGAAATTTTGTTTTTCTAAAAGTCCGTTTTCTTCATTTACCCAGCACATACCGGGCATCGTGGTCTGTTCTTACTCACCCAGAAAGCACACCAACCCCCGACTACCACATGGGGGTGCCATTCCGATGGATTGAACACGAAAAGGGCGGCTATAAGCATCAAGACCATATATCCGCCCGATTTACCGGAAAAGGGCGTGCGGATGACGCGGCGCAAGGGAGGGCCGTCGACGCTTTCGATTACCGGTGATTCCGATTTCATTGCTGACCTGCACGCCAGCATCAATGAGGAGAAACCTCTCGATTCCGTGGAGAATATCTTCTTCCGCGGCGGAGCTACGGCACGGCCTGCCGCGACGACGAATATCATCATCCAACTCGATGAGTTGGATGAAATCTTAGGTGGTGGAGGCGAGGAGATCACGCTGCGTCTGACCAATGGTGCCGAAATCAGCGGCGCCAAGCTGGTGGAAAAGCGCCTGGCCGAAAGCGGGCTCGTCACGCTTGTCCATCCTTATGAGGGGCCGGTGAACCTGTATCGCACCTCGCGGCAGGCCTCGGATAAGCAACGGCTGATGGCGAGTGCGGAAAACCCCACCTGCCCGTGGGCCGAGTGCAATTATCCGGCGGATAAGTGCCAGATTCATCACCTGCAGGCGTGGAAGCACGGCGGCGAGACCAATATGGCAAACCTCAGCGTGGCGTGTCCGTATCACAACGGCGTGAACGACGACGATCCGCACGCGCCCCCGGTGCGCGGCCGCCTCGAGCGGCGGCAGGGCCGAATAGTCTGGGTCCCGCCCTGGGCCGGGTCGACCTAGTTACACGCTTTGGGCACTCAGGCCGCCGCTTCACCTGACCTCGCAACCACGCCGTGGCTGCGAGGCGGGTGCGGCATGCGTGAAGTGGTGTTTTAATCTTCGGCGTCGGTAGACAGCGCGGCCACAAAAGCCTCCTGCGGCACCGAGACGGAGCCCAGCGTCTTCATGCGCTTTTTGCCGGCCTTCTGCTTTTCCAGCAGCTTGCGCTTACGGGAGATATCGCCGCCGTAGCACTTGGCCAGCACGTCCTTGCGCATAGCGCGGATGTTTTCGCGGGCGATGATCTTCGAGCCGATGGCCGCCTGGACGGGCACCTCGAACTGCTGGCGCGGGATGAGTTCCTTGAGCTTTTTGGTCATCTTATTGCCGTACCACTGGGCGGAATCGCGGTGGACGATGGCAGAGAAGGCATCGACTGGGTCGCCATTGAGCAAGATGTCGACCTTTACCAGGTCCGCGAGCTGCTCGCCGGCCTCCTCATAGTTCAGCGAAGCGTAGCCCTTGGTGCGGGACTTGAGCATATCGAAGAAATCAAAGATGATTTCGCCGAGCGGCATGGTGTAGCGCAGCTCCACGCGGTCCTCGGAGAGGTAATCCATGCCTCCCATCTGGCCGCGCTTGGACTGGCAGAGTTCCATGGTGGGGCCGACAAATTGCTCAGGCACGATGACGGTCATCTTCACCACGGGCTCATAGACCTCGTTGAGCTTTCCTTCCGGCCAGTCAGACGGGTTGTGGACCCACTTTTCCTCGCCGTCTTCGGCCACCACGCGGTAGGTCACCGATGGCGCGGTGGAAATCAGGTCGAGGCCGAACTCGCGCTCCAAGCGGTCGCGGGTAATTTCCATATGCAACAAACCCAAGAAGCCGCAGCGGAAACCAAAGCCGAGGGCGACGGAGGTTTCGGGCTCGAAGGTTAAGGAGGCGTCGTTAAGCTGCAGCTTTTCCAACGCATCGCGCAGGTCCGGGAAATCGGCCTGGGAAATGGGGAAAAGGCCGGAGTAGACCATCGGGTCCGGGTCCTTGTATCCCTTAAGTGGGGTTTCGGCGCCGCCGTTAGACCAGGTGACGGTATCGCCCACCTTGGTCTCGCGGACGTCCTTTACGCCGGTAATGAGGTAGCCCACCTCGCCAGGACCCAAGCCCTCACACTTTTGCATCGTGGGCGAAACGATGCCGATTTCCAGCAGCTCATGGTTGGCGTTGGTCGACATCATGGTGACCTTCTGGCGCGGGGTGAGCTTGCCGTCCACCATGCGGATATAGGTCACCACGCCGCGGTAGGTGTCATAGACGGAGTCAAAAATCATGGCGCGGGCCGGCGCATCGGCGTCGAATTCAGAAGATGGCGGCGGGACTAGCTCGCAGACCTTGTCCAGCAGCTCGACGACGCCCTCGCCGGTCTTGCCCGACACGCGCAGCACCTCTTCCGGCTCGCAGCCGATGATATTGGCGATTTCCAGCGCGTATTTTTCCGGGTCGGCGGCCGGCAGGTCGATTTTATTGAGGACCGGGATGATTTCCAGGTCGTTTTCCATCGCCAGGTAGAGGTTGGCGAGGGTTTGGGCTTCGATGCCCTGGGCGGCGTCGACAAGCAGGATAGCGCCCTCACACGCCTCGAGCGCGCGGGAGACCTCGTAGGTAAAGTCCACGTGGCCGGGGGTGTCGATCATCTGCATGACAATCTGCTCCCCCTGCGCGGTGCCGGACTGGGGCACCCACGGCAAGCGCACATTCTGCGCCTTAATGGTGATGCCGCGCTCGCGCTCGATGTCCATATTATCGAGGAACTGGTCACGCATATCGCGCTCCGCAACCACCTTGGATAGCTGCAGGATGCGGTCCGCCAGCGTCGACTTGCCGTGGTCGATGTGAGCAATAATGCAGAAGTTTCGGATTCGGGCGGGATCCGTAAACGTCGTGGCCGCAAAGTTTTCAGACATACGTCTACAATAGTCGACATGAAAAGCGCCATGCTCACCCGTCTGCGCCAAGCGCTGGGAATCAGCGAGCGCGAGCCAATAGACACCGGCCTGAGCCGCATTAATTCCCGGTTGGGGCTGGATAGGTCGGATGAGTTCCACGGGCCGCGCAAGGCCGCCGATATCCAGGTAGAGGCCACTGCCTCCCACCCCCGGTCCATATTTTTCACCCCCGATATGGACGGCCAGGCCGACTCCGGCGAGGTGGTCTGGGTGTGGGTACCGGCCGAAGGTAAGCAGGCACCACCGCGCGAGCGCGCCATTTTGGTCGTCGGCCGCACCCGCACCACGGTAATGGGCTTGCTTATCTCCCCCAACCCAAAGCATGCGCTTGACGACGCCTGGCTGGAAATCGGTTCCGGCGAATGGGACGAATCCGGGTGCGATTGCTGGGTGCGCCTCGACCGCCTGCTCGAGGTATCCGAGGAGCAGGTGCGCCGGCAAGGCACGCTTTTTCCGGAACGCAGATTCGAACGAATCGCGAATAGGTTGCGGGCGCGCTACCACTGGGCCTAGCCGCCGCGCGGCCGGTGGCTAGGGAGCCAGCGGGCCGGGAGCCAGAGACCTGGGAGACGGCTGTCGCGGGGAGGGTTTTGGCAGGTCGGGTTCGGTACTGCTATTGTGTGTTGGTTACTTACTTGCCGGGCGCGTTGGTCGGGGCGGGCAGGACCTTGGGTTCGCTCTTCGAATACCAGCGCCGAGCGCGCCAGTAATTGCTGGCCGCGGGAGTAGTCCGAGTAGGTCGGTTTCTACGTCAATCACTTTCGATTACTAAGAGGTATTTTTCATGGCAAATATCAAGTCCAAGCAGAAACGCGTTATCACCAACGAGAAGGCACGTCAGCGCAACAAGTCCGTTCGCTCCGCCGTCCGTACCGAGATCCGCAAGTTCCGCGAGACCGTTGCCGCTGGCGACAAGGCTGCTGCTGAGAAGCAGCTGCGCGTGGCATCCCGCGCCCTGGACAAGTCCGTGTCCAAGGGTGTCTTCCACCGCAACACCGCAGCCAACAAGAAGTCCGGCTTGGCTTCCGCGTTCAACAAGATGGACTAAGAGCCATTGCACAGATCATCCCCCGGTCGCGCTCTACGGAGCGCGCCGGGGGATTTTCTTAGCTTATTTTGGCCGGCGGAACCGGCAGGTAGGGCCGGTAAGACTTAGGCGGGGCGCTTAGGCCAGTTCATCGTTGAAGTAGTCTTCGAAGATGGCGCCGGCGTTGTGGAAGGCGTCGGCAAGCGAAGTGCCGCCACGGGTTTCCACGAAGGTCTCAAAGGCGGTCAGGAACTGGGTGTGGATGATGTTGACGGTCGGCGTAAGACGCGGATCGGAGGACTTCCAACCTTCGCGAGCCTGCACCGCCTGGCGGACGCGCTGAATGATGCGGCTATTGCGCTGGCAGTACAGGGCGCGCAGCTTCGTATCCTTAGCCAACGCCTGGGCCGTGAGCTGGGAAATTTCGGGGAAGAACTCATCGCCTACGGCACGATTGAATACGGTCATGGCCATGATTTTGGAATCTTCGCGCAGGCTTCCGGTGGGCAATCCCGCGGCGAAATTTTGGAATTGGTTCTCCACTTCCTCCGACATTTCGGAGCCTAAAACTGCCGATTCTTTGTCTTTTATGTAATTAAAAAGCGTACGGCGGGAAACGCCCACTTTGTGAGCGAGCTCCTCCATGGTGAACCCGTCATAACCATTCTCGATGACGAGGTTGAGCGCAGCGACTCGGATTTTTGATATACGCGGCATGAATGCCCCTTTCTGTCCCGACGCTCTTCAAGCTTCAGTATCTTTTCTTTCTCCCTAAGAAATTGTGAGGAAATTCTATTTTGCCTACAAGCTAAGGGATTTTGAGGCGATTTTATTACCTTATATTCGGTCAGAGAAACTGCCATGCACACCAGGGGAATTCCCCGCCGACACGGCTGCGCATTTTCGCCCGCCATGGCACCATTAGGCGAAACTGTGACGTTGGACAACCAAGATGGCGCCGCCGCGCGGCCACGCATCCGATTTACCCGCTCGCACGTTCGAAAACCCGATGGTGCTTGTGTCCGGTGGGACGGCTAAGATGAGTCAACGATGAAAAACGTTAAGCCACTGGTGAAATGGGCGGGCGGGAAGCGCCAGCTCTTGCCGCATATCCACGCCGCCCTGCCGGCGGAGGCCCCGCGGCGTTATTACGAACCCTTCATCGGTGGCGGCGCGGTGCTTTTCTCTCTGGAGCCGGCCAGCGCACGGGTCAACGATCTCAATAGTGAGCTCATCAACCTCTATGAGGTGGTGCGTGGCGGCGTCGATGAGCTCATTGAGGAGCTCGCGGGCTACCCCAATGACGCAGAGTTTTTCTATGCGCTGCGCGCAGTGGACCGGGATGCCCACAAGTTTGCCGCCCTCTCCCCCGTCGAGCGCGCGGCACGAACGTTGTATCTCAACCGCACCTGCTATAACGGCCTGTACCGCGTGAACGCGGCCGGTCAATTTAATGCCCCGTTCGGGCGTTATAAGAATCCCACCATCTGCGATGAAGACACGCTGCGCGCGGTGCACCGCTATTTTGCGGATAATGATGTGGCCTTCTCGCAGGGTGATTTCGCCGCGGCGGTAGCACAGGCGCGCGAGGGGGACTTTGTGTACTTCGACCCGCCCTATGACCCGGTGAATGTGACGAGCTCGTTTACCGGCTACCAGAAGGGCGGCTTTGACCGTGCGGAACAAGAGCGTCTCAAAGAGGTCTGCGATGACTTGGATAGGCGCGGGGTGAAGTTCCTGTTGTCTAATTCGGCCACCGAGTTCATCCGCGAGCTCTATGCGGACTATGAAGTAGGCATCGTGGGGGCAACGCGGGCGATTAATTCCGTTGGTTCGAAGCGGGGCAAGGTCGACGAGGTCCTGGTGCGCAACTACGAGGTCCGCGGTGACTAGCGGGCCGGAAGCGCAGGAGCTGCGGGCGCGCTTTGGTGTGCCGGAAACGGTGAAGCTCGGCGTCAATGACTGGGGCTGGCTGCGCATCCTGGCGTCGGGATACGACGCGGAGCTGGAGCGGCGCGGGTATTTCTATATTGGCGCGCGGGAGCTAGAACGGCTCTCGGGCCGGCAGCCGCGGCTGATGGCCAAGCATGATTTTTCTACGTCGCGGCCCTGGATTTTTCAGCGTCTCCAGCTGGGAATCGTACCGGTCAGCCGCAGCGAATATCTGGTGGGGCGATTCAACCTCTACGAACGGTTTCCAGAAACCCAGCGCGGCGAGGTACGCACGCTGGAGTTGCCGGCGGGGCTGGACACCCTCTCGTTGGAGGGGGTGAGCTCGGAGGCGGTGGCGTTAAATGGGGCGTCGGCAAGCGGGATGCTAGAGGACTTCTTGGGCTGCGGGCCATTGCAGGCGACGGTGGCCGGGCGCATGTCCACGCGCGGGCTTAAGGTGCGGCTGCCGGACTTGGGCGTGGATGTGGCGGTGGACCGCGCGCAGATGGAGATCGACGGCGGCTTCGAATCGCTCGAGCACCTGGTGCTGGTGGAGGCGAAGAACCACCTTTCGGATGATTTCAATATCCGGCAGCTATATTTTCCGTATCGCCGGTTCCAGCAGCGCCTGGCCAAGGATGTCGTGCCGGTTTACCTGGTGTACTCCAATGGTATTTTCCACCTGTACCGCTATGAATTTCGGGACCCGGCGGATTTTCGCAGCATTGCGCTGGTCGATAGCGCCCGCTACGCGCTGTCCGCCTCGACTCTGGATGCGCAGGCGGCGCTCGATATTGTGCGGGCGGTAGAGCCCGAACCCGAGCCAGCCGTGCCGTTCCCGCAAGCTAATAGCTTCGAGCGGGTGGTCAACCTGCTGGAGCTCATCGCCCTGCAGCCGCTAAGCAAGGCGGAGATTACCCAGCGCTATGATTTCGACCCGCGGCAGGCGGATTATTATGCCAATGCCGCGCGCTACCTGGGCCTGGCGGAGCCGGTGAAGGAAGCGTGGGAGCCGACGGAGCACGGGCGGCGGGTTATCGAGCAACCGCAGCGTGACGCCCGGAATGCGGCGCTCATACGAGCGCTGGCGGCGCGGCGGGTTTTCCGCGAAGTCCTAGAGCTCAGCCTGGCCCGCGGCGCGGTGGCTAGCACCGCAGAGATTTGTGCGGCCATGGAGGGGCTGGGCCTGAGCTTGGCGACGTCCCGGCGGCGCGCATCCACCGTCGCCCGCTGGACCCAGTGGGTGCTGGACACGGTGGCAGAGGGCACGCCGCGCCTGTTTTAGGCCAGCAGGTTCTGCCCGCCGGAGATGATGAGGACGATGCCGGCGATGATAAAGAAGAGGCCAGAGCCGATGTCGATCCACGGGCCGGCGGCGATGAGCTTGCGGCGCACGGCATGGGTGGAAATTACCGTGGCGACGACGAGGAAGAAGAGGAAGGCCGACAGCGAGAGCGAAAGTGTCAGCGCAATGGCCAACCAGATGGGTGGGCTAGCCGGAAGCAGCGGGGCGATCATCGCGGCGAGGAAGAGCACGATTTTCGGGTTGGACATATTCGTGGCCAGGCCGACCTTGAAGGCGGTGCGCAGGCGGCCGAGCTGGGCGGCGGCGTCTTCCAGATCCACGGGCGGGTTGGCGCGCTGGGCGATGCCGCTGCGCAGCGCGCGGGTTCCCATAAACACTAAGAAGCAGCCGCCGATGGCCTGGACCGCGCCGAGGATTTCTGGAAAGGCGGTCAGCAGCGCGGCGGCGCCAAAGACGGTGGCGGCGCACCAGAAAAGCACACCGATCTGGATGCCGGCGGCCGCGGCAATGGCGTGGCGGCGCGAGCGGGTGGCGTAGCGGGTCACCAAAATGATGTCCGGCCCCGGCGAGGCGACGCCCACCAGGTTCATCAGCAAGAGGGTGAAAAAGGATGTCCAGGTCACTCCCCCGCCTCGCTTTCGAGGCGGGGGATAAGGTCCTCGCGGCCGAACAGCCGGGCAGAATCCAGCGCGGAAGGCTGGCCGGCGGTGGGGTCGGCGTGGGCGGCAAGGAGGGCGTCGATAACCGCGTCTTCCTTCTTGAAGATGGCACCGGCCAGCGGGGACTGGCCGCGGTCATTGAGTAGGTTGACGTCTGCGCCGGCGCGGGCAAGTGCGGTAACCAGCTCGGCGTGGCTGTGATAGGCGGCGAGCATGATAAAGGACTGGCCTTCGTGGTTGACGAGGTCGATATTCACGCCGTGGTCGATATAGGCGAGGAGGTCCAGGTTGCCCTCGCGCGCCATGTCAAAGAGTCGACCGGCGAATTCTTGCACTTGCGTTTCAGACATGGTTTCTAGCTTATCGCGCCAGTTCCGCGACGCGTTTGACGGCCGCCTCTAGGGCGAATTCGGGCTCACCGCCTTGGCCTTTGACGGCGGCATCGAGCTCGGAGACGAGGATGACGGCCTTGGTGACATTATCGGCGGACCAGCGGCGGGCCACCGGCTGGGTCATCTTGACCACGTAGGGTGCCAGGCCAGTTTGGCTCGCCAGCGAGTACTGGTCCCCGCGCGCGGAGTAAAGGCGGGCGACAGCGCCGACCTTATTGGCCAGCGCGGCGGCAATCGCCACGGGGCTCGCGCCCAGCTGGAGGGCTCGGCGGCAGGTGGATACGGCGGCTTCGACGCGGCCGGCGACGGCGGCGTCGGCAATGTCCCAATTGGCCACCTCGGCCACGCCGACGTAGTAGTTTTGCACCGCTTCGCGGGTAACGTTGCCGCCGGTATCGGAGACCAGCTGAGAAATGGCCGAGGCCAGCTCGCGCAGGTCAGAGCCCACGCCTTCGAGCACGGCGTGGATAACGTCCGGGGTGGGTCGCACGCCGTGGCTGGAAAATTCGCGGGTGGCCCACTGGCCCAGCTCATTGGGGTAGAGCGAAAAGACCTCGTGGACCTCCGCAATCTTGCGCAGCTTGGCCACGAGCTCGGGCTGCTTCTTCTTTTTCTTCAGCGTCTTGGCCGTCACGGAGTAGATGATGACCATGGTCATGCCCGGCGCGGGGTTGGCACAGGCGCGCAGGAGGATATCGACTACTTCTTTGCCGGCACGCTCGCAGTCGCTGATGACGATTACGCGGTTATCGCCAAAGAGCGACGGGCTGGTGGCCTCGAGGAGCTCTCCCTCAGAGACCTCGGAGGCCTTGAGCTTGGTCAGCTCGGGCCGGGTGCCGGAAGATCCGCTCTCCTCGGCCGCGGCGCGCTGGATGTGCAGGCGGGCGCGTTCGGTGAGGAATTCATCGTCGCCGAGGATGAGGTGTACTGGAGGCATGCCCGCCATTCTAGCCTGCGGCCAGGCCGAGCCAGGCGATGCCCGCCAGCGTCAGCGCCAAGGTGAGCCACGGGCGGTGATAGAGGAGGCCGGCAATGATCCAGGCGTAGGCAAGCAGCGTAAAAAGCGGGTTAGCAGGAATGGTGACCACGGGCAGGTGGGCCACGCCGTGGGCGATGGTATTAATCCACCACGAGAAGGGCTCAATGAGGCGCAGCAAGCCGGCGCCCAGCACATCGAGCGGGCCCAGCTGGGCAAAGATGGCGGCGATAAGCCCCACGATGGTAATCGGCACGGTGGCGGGCTCGACGAGGATATTGGCCAGCACGGAGACCACGGAGACCTCGCCGGACATGAGTGCCACCAGCGGGAGGGTGACGATATCGGCGGCGATGGCCACGGCAACCGCACGCAGGAAGATGGCGGGCCAGCCGGTCACGGCCAAGTGCTTATAGATGAGGGGGCTGAGCGCCCCGATGCCGAGCGTCGCCGCGCAGGATAAGGCGAAGCCAAAGTGCACGGCGAGGTCGGAATCCACGAAGAGCAGCGCGATGATGCCGAGGCTTAAGGCATGGATGGGCTCCATGCGCGTGGAATTGAGCACGGCGAGCAGCCCCACTACCCCAGCGACGGCCGCGCGCTGAACGGAAGGTTCGAAGCCCACAAGCAGAACATAGGTGGCAAGGGCGCACAGGGAGGCGGCCACGCGGGCGCGGGGCCCGAGCGCGAAGGCGGCGCAGACCACGGCCGCGGCGGAGCAGACTATGGCCACATTGGCCCCAGATACAGCGCTCAAGTGTGAGAGCCCGGTGGCGATATACAGGTCGCGCTCGGCGGTATCTTGCAGCGCGGTATCGCCGAGCACCATGCCGGGAATCAGGCCTTGGCTGGAGGGCCCGACGGTATCGAGGACCAGCGCCCGGAAATTCTCGGCCACCTCGGCCGCCCAGCCGGCCAGGCCTTCGGGCTCGGCGGTTACCTGCACGTCGGTGGCATTGGCGCTGAGCTTTCCGACGCCCGCCCTATCCGACTCCCCTACCCTCACACTGATCGTAAGTTCGGCGCCAGCCGCCGCCGGGACCGGTTCCGGGCTAAAGACCGGCAGCTGGGTGGGGTATCCCGGAACCTTGAGCTTGAGCAGCCAGCCGCCCGTGCTGGTCTGCGTCGGTGCAGTGACAAGGCGCCCGGTGACTTCGCTGCCGAGGTCGAAGGCGGCGGCGCGAGCCTGGCGCACCGCGGCGACGAGCGCCGCACCCCCAGCGACCGCCCCGCAAAAGAGCGCTTGGCCCCATTGACGGGCAATGAGGCACAGCGCGACGATGACCGCGATGAGTGCGATGGCCCAACCGCGGCCGGCGAGCAGCACGGCGATGACGGCCAGCCAGGCGGTAGCCGCGCCGGGGACGAGCCGCAGTTCTCGCATCGCACGCTCAGGTACGGGCTAGAGCTGGACTTGGTCTTTAAGCTGTGCCAGCTTCGCCGGCCCGATGCCGGAGACCTCCAGGAGCTCTTCCACATCCTTGAAGCCGCCGTGCTCCTCGCGGTAGGCCACGATGGCCAGCGCGGTCACCTCGCCGACGCCCTTGAGTTCGGTGAGCTCCTCGGCGGTGGCGTTATTGAGGCTCACGCCGCTGCCGCTAGCGCTGCCGCCAGGGCTGCTGGAGTTGTCGCCGGCGGGGGCGGGTTCACCGGGTGCGGGAGGTGGAGCGGCGCCGGAGGGCAGAATGTGGAGCTGTTGGCCGTCGGAAAGCCGCTGCG
Source organism: Corynebacterium sp. ACRPQ (assembly GCF_022347225.1). Taxonomy (NCBI): domain Bacteria; kingdom Bacillati; phylum Actinomycetota; class Actinomycetes; order Mycobacteriales; family Corynebacteriaceae; genus Corynebacterium; species Corynebacterium sp. ACRPQ. The sequence goes on along the minus strand of NZ_JAKRNF010000017.1, from coordinate 41,135 downwards.
CATGGTTGAGCGCCATGGTCTCGGCGCCTGGTAGCGGCTGGGCGGCGGCGAGGGCATCGGCGACGCGCGCACCGGGCTCGAGTGTCTTCAGGCCGGGCTCGGCAACTTCGCCGATGACCGAGACGATGATTTCGCTGGGTTCCTCGCTCGGGGCATCGCTTAATGCCGCGGGCTCGGGCATGCCGGAGGATTCTTCGGATCGCGCATTGATGCCGAGCCAGACCACTACGCCGATAACGAGAATGACCGCCACAGCGCAGGCCTGCCAGGGGCTGATGCGCAGTCGCGGGCGCGGGTAATCGATGGCGAGGAGTTCTTCCTCGCCGGTGGGTTGGGTAAATTCGCGGAGTCGTTCGCTGATCTTGGGTGCCGCCATGGCGCTGAGGCTAAGCGCGGGCGCACACCAGTGAAAGGTCGAGCGGAGGTGGGCTGTGGATAACTTGTTGTGGGCGTCAACGAACCCGGCGCGGTGGGCCTAGTTATCCACAGAACGGCGCGGCGAGAAGGCGCGGGGTCGACCACGTGTGTGAGGATGTGCTGGTTCGGCGGGAGGCTCGGAGCTAAACACAGCGGAGACGCCGATGGCGGAGGGGCCGGCGTGGACAGAGAGGACGTCGTTAAGCGGAGTGCAGATAAAGGACGAACCCTGCGGCAGCGCCGCTTCAAGGAGCGCCTCCTGCTTGGCAGCCGCGTCTTCGGCTTGGTTGTGCTGGATGGCAACGAAGGCCGGCTCGCCGTCCGCGCGGGAGGCGATGAGGTCCACCAGCTTGGTAAAAGCCTTGGTCTGGGTGCGGGTCTTGCCCACCAGCTCCAGCTTGCCCCGGGTAATCGACATAATCGGCTTGGTGGCCAACAGCGCCGTAGACAGCACGGCCGTGGCCGGGGAAAGGCGGCCAGAGCGGCGCAGGTCCTCCGTGGAATGCAGGTAGACCCAGGTAGCCGCGCGCTTGAGGGTATCGATGGCCGCGGCATAGCACTCGTCCAAGCTGGCGCCGCGGGAGGCGAGCTTGGCGGCGGACATGGCGGCCGCGCCCATGGCCATACCGGCCGAACCGGAGTCAATTACCCGCACCGTGTGCGGAAAGACGCCGGAGGCGGATACCGCGGCGGAATAGGTGGAAGATAGCTCTTTGGACAGGTGAATGGCCACCACGCCATCATCCTGGGCACGCTCCATTTCGCGGCCGTAGGCGGCGGCCAACTCCAGCGCGCTCAACCCCGAGGTGGAGCGCTCCAGGCCATCCTTGCCGTGGCTTTCCATAAGGTGCAGGTCAATGACGGTGATGGATAGCTGCTCCGCCAGCTCCGGCGGCAGGCCCGCGGAGGAGTCCGTAATGACGCGGACCGTCACTAGATATCCGCCCCGCCGTCCCCGGTGACCTCGCCGCCCATATTCCAGCCGTCGAAATACCACTGGGCGCTGCCCACATTATCTGGGGTGAACTCCAGGGAGGATAGCGGCGTTTCCGGGTTAAAGTCCGGGCGGGCGGTCAGCTGCGACCAATGGGTATTCTTCAGTCCGGAGAGGATGCCGTACTGCGCGTGGTCAAGGCCCAGCAGGTGGCAGGTCAGCGCCGAGATGGCACCCCCATGGGCCACGATGAGGACGGGGCCCTGATCCCAGCCGGCGAAGTCTGCCATGAGCTCATCGACGACGGGCCGGGCACGCTCGGCCACATCCACGCGGGATTCGCCCTCCGGCGGGGCCCAAGTGGGATCGTGGCGCCAGATGGCGCGCGCGCCTGGGAACTCTGCATCTACTTCGGCGGAGGTTCTGCCCTGCCACTGTCCTAGGTGTGTCTCGCGCAGGCGGGCATCCGTGGTGAAATCCATGCCGAGGGCCTCGGCGACCACGCGCGCGGTTTCGCGCGCGCGGATGAGGTCAGAGGCGACGATTTTAGACACGCCCTGATCCTGCAGCAGGCGCGCGGCGGCGCGGGCCTGCTCATAGCCTAGCTCGGACAGCTCAGTGTCCAGGTGGCCCTGCATACGGCCGGTGGCGTTATAGGCAGTTTGTCCGTGGCGGATCAGGATCAGGCGACGGCTCATGCGGGTTTAAAGCTCCTCGTCCTCACCAGGGACCTTATCGGCCAGCGGGAGCTCATCAATGGAATCGACCTCGCGCGGGTTGACGCCATTGGTCCATTCACCGGGGCGCTCTGGGGCCTCGATGCCCTCAATCTCCAGTGCTGGGCAATCGTGGTACAGGCGGTCCAAGCCGTAGAACTCGCGCTGGTCATTGCGCTGGACGTGGACGACGATATTGCCATAATCCAGCAGCACCCACCGGTTCTCGCGGTTGCCTTCGCGGCGCTGCGGCTCGAAGCCTTGCTTGGTCATTTCGTCTTCGACTTCATCCACGATGGAGCCGACCTGGCGCTCGTTATCTGCAGATGCGAGCACGAAGACCTCGGTAATAGCGAGGACATCGGAGACATCAATGGCCGCGATATTGGTGGCCAGCTTTTCTTGCGCGGCGTGTGCCGCGGTTTCTGCCATGCGGCGGGCGAGATCAGAAGTAGACAATGTGTAAAAATTCCCTTTTCGCGTCTGAGTATATTCGGTATGAACTATCTCTAGTGAGCATCTATTCTTGCACGTTTAGCAGGCCCGTGCCCAAAATCTGGGGAAGGCCGCGGAAGTTTCTATAGGGGCTTATCTGGGTTAGGCCCATAGAGATTGTTCTTGGTGATGTACTGCACCACCCCATCCGGAACGAGGTACCACACGGGTTGCCCCTGCCCGGCGCGTTCGCGGCACGCCGTGGAGGAAATGGCCATGGCGGGGATATCGATAAGATCGATAGCCTCCTGCGCATCGGCAGGTAGCATATCGGCGCTCAATTCATAGCCGGGGCGGGTCACGCCCACAAAGTGCGCCATCTCCAGCATCTCTTCCCAGTTATGCCAGCTCATGATGGAGGCCAGCGAATCGGCACCGGTAATGAAATAAAACTCCGCATCTGGGAAGAGTTCACGCAGGTCGCGCAGCGTATCGATTGTATAGGTGGGCCCCTCGCGGTCAATGTCTACGCGCGAGACGGTAAATCTCGGATTGGAGGCCGTGGCCACCATCGTCATCAAGTAGCGGTGCTCGGCCGCAGTGACGTCGCGGTGGGACTTTTGCCACGGCTGGCCGGTGGGAACAAAGATGACGGTATCGAGGGCAAAGCGGTGTGCGGCCTCACTGGCCGCTACCAAGTGGCCGTTGTGGATGGGATCAAAGGTGCCACCCATGATGCCGATGCGCTGTGGGCTAGTCATGGGTGGTGATTATAGCCGCACCACTAGGGGCGGGTCTGTCCGGTACCCTGCAGGATCCACTTAGAAGAGGTGAGCTCCGGCAGCGCCATCGGGCCGCGGGCGTGCAGCTTCTGGGTGGAAATGCCGATTTCGGCGCCCATGCCGTAGACCTCGCCATCGGTGAAAGCGGTAGAGGCGTTGAGCATGACCGCGGCGGCATCTACCTCGTTGCCGAACTTCACTAGGACGTCGGCATCCTGCGCGGCGATGGCCTCGGTGTGGCCAGTGGTGAACTCAGCGATGTGGGCAATGGCACCGTCGACGCCGTCGACCACCTTGGCGCAGATATCCATGGATAGCGACTCTTCGCGCCAGTCCTCATCGGTGGCCTGCACGGCATCCTTGACGCCGAAAGCCTCGAGCTCGGCGACGTCGCCGTGGATGGTCACGCCCGCCTCCTGCAGCGCGGTGATGATGCGGAGCTTGGCGGAGTCGTCCAAGGCGGCGTCGATAAGCACGCACTCCGTGGAGTTGCACACTGAGGTGCGGCGGGTCTTGCCGTTGATGACCATGTCGATGGCCTTGTTCAGGTCCGCAGAGGCGTCCACGTAAAAGTGGCAGTTGCCGGTGCCGGTCTCAATTGCTGGGACGGTGGCGCCGGTGACGACGGCCTCAATAAGCTTGGCGCCACCGCGCGGAATGACCAGGTCCACCAGGCCGCGAGCGGTGATGAGGTCCTGGACGGAGTCGTGGGTCTCGCACGGCAGAAGCTGCACGGCCTCGCGCGGGAGATCGAACTCGGCGAGGGTATCCTGCAAGATTTCTACCAGCTTGGCATTGGAGTTGCGGGCGGATTTGGAACCGCGCAGCAGCGGCACGTTGCCGGATTTGATGGCCAAGCCGAAGGCGTCCACGGTGACGTTCGGGCGGGCCTCATAAACCATGCCCATGACACCGAGCGGCACGCGCACCTGCTTCATGTGGATGCCGTTATCCATCGTGCGGCCCTGCAGGATCTCTCCTACCGGGTCCTGCAGGCCGGCTACCTGGCGCAGGCCCCCGGCAATGCCTTCGACGCGGGCGGCGTCAAGGGAGAGGCGGTCAATGAGGGACTCGGACATGCCGCGCTCGCGGCCGGTCTCGATGTCCTGCTTATTAGCGGCGAGGATACCTTCGGTGTGGGCGATAAGGTTTTCGGCTGCGCGCTGCAAGATTTCGTTCTTGCGCGGCGTGGACAGCTGCGCCACGACGGGCGCTACGTCCTTGGCAGCACGGGCTTTGGACAGAACTTCTTCGCGTTCAGTGTTGCTCATGTCATACCAGCCTAACGAAAGGCCACGCGCATTTCAGCGACCTCAGCCGCGGTGGGGTTGAGCTGGCCATCGTCAGCGCGGCTACCGGGGCTATCCATCAGTAGCCGGCTTCAGTATCTACTTCCGTAGGGATTGCCTCACCGGCGGCAAAGTGCTCCATGACCTTTGCTGCATGCGCACCGATGCGGCGCCGCACCGAATAAGGCGGATTGGCCAGGTGCGGGGTAATGACCACGTTGGGCATCTCCCATAGCGGGTGCCCATCGGGCAGCGGCTCGGGGTCGGTGACATCCAGGCCAGCGCCGGCGATGTGGCCGGCACGTAGGGCATTGACAAGCGCGTCGGTATCCACCAGCGGTCCACGGCCGACGTTGATAATCACAGCATGGCTGGGCATGGCGCGGAAAGCGGCGGCGTCGAATAGCTGGTGGGTCTGGTCCGTGAGCGGCGCAAGCGCCACAAAATAGTCGGCGGCCGGCCACACGCGCTCGATGTCGGCCGTGGCGAAGGTTTCATCGGCGCCCTCCACCGGATTGCCGGAGCGATTGACCGCAATGATGCGCGGGCCAAAGCCCTCTAGCATGCGGATAAGCCGCTTGCCGATGCCCCCGGCGCCCACCACCGCAACCGTCTTATCCTCAAAAAGGAAGCTGGTGTGCGCCTCCACCTCATCGCGATTATCCCAGCTAGTCCCCACGCGCTTATGCGCATGCAACTGGGCAAGCAGGAGTGCAATGGTGGATTCGGCCACGGTGGCGTCATATAGCCCTGCCGCGTTGGACCAGCGGGCGGAGGTATTTCGCATGACGTCGAGCAGGTGGTCCACACCAGCAAACGGGACTTGGACGAGGCCCACGCTTGGCGGCAGGGGCTGTGGGAAATCATCTGGACCGCCGTTGAAGATGAGCACCTCGGCCTCCTCCAGCGGGGCACGCTCGTGGCCGGCAGCATCGAGGGCCTGCAGGGTTTCCTCCCACGGGGTGGGTAGCATCGTGTACTTCATTAGTAGCCAGCCTCCGCATCGACGCGGGTGGGCATGGCCTCTCCCCTCTCCCACGCCGCGGCATTGGCGTTGAAGATAGCGCCCAGGTGGTACTGCGCCACCTGCGCGGAGGCGGCCATGTGCGGGGTCATGGTGCAATTGGGCAGGTCATAAAGCGGATGGCCATCGGGCAGCGGCTCGGGATCCATAACCTCCAAGCCGGCGCCGGCGATGTCGCCGCAGCGCAAGGCCTCCACAAGGTCATCAGTGACCACGGTGCTGCCGCGGCCGACGTTGATGAAGATGGAGGAGGGTTTCATGGCGCGGAAGGTGGCGGCATTGATAAGCCCCTCGGTGTCCTTGGTGGCCGGCAGGATGCAGAAAATGAAATCCGCCTCGCCCCACACGTGGTCGGCCTGCTCCATGGGCACGACCTCATCGGCGCCTTCCACCGCGCGGCCGGAACGATTGACTGCGGTAATGTGCACGCCAAAGGGCTTGAGGAGCTTGATGAGCTGCTTGCCGATGCCCCCAGCGCCAAAGATCGCTACCCTCTTCGGCCCTTGCTGGTCATAGAGCCAGGCCTGGGATTCATCCAGCTCCTTGGCCACCGACCAGGTAGCGGCTTGGGCGAAGGCCTTGTGGTGGTGCGCCTGGGAAAGGGCCAACCCGAGTGCGGACTCGGCCACAGGCTGGGCAAAGGCACCGGCGGAGTTGCACCATGGCACGCCGTCTGGGGTAATGACGCCTGCATCGATGAGCTGGTTGACGCCGGTATAACAATGCTGCACCCAGCCGATATTCGCCGGCATCTCCGGGATGCGGCGCGGGTTGGGCGCATTATTGATATAGACCTCGGCGTCCTCGATGCTGCTCACGCGTTGGTGCCCGGCAGCCTCGATGTCTTCTACCATCGGCTGCCAGGTTTCCGGTCCCATGAAATACTTCATGCCCCAACCATACGGGGAATCTCGGACTCGGGTTTAGATGCGGGAGGCGAAGTTGGACAGATAATCCGCGTGGACGACGGAACGGCGCTGCTCCTCGGGAAGCTCTTCCATCTTCTTGCCCTTGATGGCGTGGAGCTCCTCGGAGTCGAAGCGGACCTCGCCGCGGCCGATGACCTCACCGTTCGGGCCCAAGATGTCGATGATTTCGCCCTTGGTGAACTCGCCTTGCACATCGGTAATGCCGACGGCCAGCAAAGACGTTCCGCCCTTGGTCACGGCCTCCTTGGCGCCTTCATCGAGACGGACGGCTCCGCCGGTATCGGCGCAGTAGAGAGCCCAGAACTTCCAGGCGGACAGCTGGCGTTCCTCGCGGGTGTGGAAGACGGTGCCCACGGAGGCGTCGGCAAGCGCGGGACCAATATTGTCCGTGGAGGTCAGCAGCACTGGAATGCCGCCGCGGGTAGCCAGGCGGGCCGCGGAGACCTTGGTGGCCATGCCGCCGGTGCCGACCTTGCCGCCATCGCCAGCCACAACGCCCTTCAGATCCTTGCCGGTGCGCACCTCATCGATGAACTTGGCATCCGGCTCGGCCGGGTTCTTATCGTAAAGGCCATCCACGTCAGAGAAGAGGAAGAGCGCGTCAGCGCCCACCAGGTTGGCCACCAGCGCGGAAAGGCGGTCGTTATCGCCAAAGTGCATCTCGGACGTCGCCACCGCATCGTTCTCGTTCACGATCGGGATGGTGCGCAACTGGCGCAGGCGGTCGATGGTGCGCTGCGCATTGCGGGCACGGTCGCGGTGGCCGGTATCGGACGCGGTGAGGAGGACCTGGCCGATAGTGCGCTTATAACGCGCAAAGGACTGACCCCACACAGAGGCCAAGTGCACCTGGCCGACGGACGCGGAGGCCTGCTTGGTAGCCAAATCGGTGGGGCGCTGGTGCAGGCCGAGCGGGCCCATACCGGCGGCAACCGCACCGGAAGAGACAATAATGACATCGGAGCGGCCCATGCGCGCATGGACGGCATCGACGATGTGATCAATCTTTTCCTGGGAGACACGGAAGTTCTCATCCGTGAGAGAAGAGGAACCAATCTTTACCACGACGCGCTTAGCCTGAGCGATTTCGTGGCGGAGATCCGACTCAAACCCTGAAGCAGTGGGGTTTTCAACGCGAGGTTCCGGGAAAGGGGTATCAGCGGTAGGACCGGCAAAAGGTTCTACCGGAAGCGGAAGGATGGGTTCTTTCTGTTCATCAGAAGACATGCCAACCGAGTTTACAAAGCCCACCCTCCAGCACACCCCAAGAATAGGGGGATCTGGAAACTAGCCCTGCCACCTATCGCGGTTAGCGCCCTCGCGGGTGACCTCTTCATCGGTGCCGTAATCGTATTCATCGATAAGACCACGGCGCGCCTGAGAGGCGCGCTTGCGCTCCGCTGCAGAAGCACGGGCTGTTCCTTTAAGGCGAGCATCCTCACCGCGGCTCGCCATCGTCGGATCACCGCCGGTCATCGGCTCCCACTCAAAGGTAATGCCGCCGATAGTAACCGGGCAGCCTTCTACAGCACCCTGCTCGCGCAGCTCATCCTCCACACCGGCCTTGGCCAAGCGGTCCGCCAAGAAACCCACTGCCTCATCATTTTCAAAGTCAGTCTGGGTAATCCAGCGATCAATCTTCTTGCCCTCAACAATGAAGCCACCCTCGACATCCGGATCGGCCTTGACGGTGAAATCAGCAAACGCGCCGGTGTGCTTCTTATGGCCTTGGGCCTTGGGATGGATAACGGTGTGGTTTTTATCCTTCTTTGGCGACGGCTGGGCCTTACGGTGCTCAGTGACCATATCCATGAGCCGGAACTTCAGCGGATCCAGACCCTTGCGAGCGACGGCCGAAATAATAAAGACAGGCCAGCCAAACTTCTCTTCCAGATCATCCTTGACAAATTCCGCCAGCTCTTCGGCCTCAGGCACGTCTGCTTTATTCAAGATGATGACACGCGGGCGCTCACGCAGATCCCCTAAACCAGTATCTTCCTGCAAAGCCTCCTGGTACTTTGCCAACTCATTTTCCATCGCCTCAATATCAGAGACCGGATCACGGCCGGGCTCAATGGTGGCAGTATCTACCACATGGGCAAGCACCGCCGTACGTTCAATATGGCGCAAAAAATCTAGACCGAGACCCTTGCCATCGGCCGCGCCTGGGATAAGGCCCGGTACGTCCGCGATAGTAAAGGAGCTATCTCCCATATCCACCACGCCGAGGTTCGGCTGCAGCGTGGTAAAAGGATAATCACCGATCTTGGGCTTTGCGGCCGATAACACCGAGATGAGCGAGGACTTGCCTGCCGATGGAAAGCCCACCAGCCCTACATCCGCCATGGATTTCAGCTCAAGGATCAGGTCATGGGCTTGACCCGGTTCACCCTGTAGAGCAAAGCCTGGTGCCTTGCGGTTCTTGGAGGCCAATGCGGCATTGCCCAGACCGCCAAACCCGCCTTCTGCAGCCACAAACCGCGTTCCCGGAACAGTAAGGTCCGCCAAGGTTTCGCCCTTTTCGGTGCGGACCACCGTGCCAGCCGGGATCTCCAAAATCAGGTCTTCACCGCGAGCACCATTGCGCATATCGCCGGCGCCATTGCCGCCGCGCTGGGCCTTAATGTGCGGTCGGTAGTGAAAATCCATCAGGGTATGGATCTGCTCGGAGACCTCGAGGACAATATCGCCGCCGTGGCCGCCATTGCCGCCATCTGGGCCGCCTAAGGGCTTAAACTTCTCGCGGTGGACAGACACACAGCCGTGTCCACCGTCGCCTGCTTGCAGGTGCAGGACGACGCGGTCAATAAAACGTGCCATGGTCAAACCCTCCGTTTGTTAAATCTTTGTCCCCGCCAGTGTAATGCGTGTCTTGGGCTGGACTCCAACCGCAGCTGACAGAGACGGCCTACCTCGTGGGCCATCCCATCGGTTGTGTACGCTAGCGTGGTGTATCTATTACCCGGGTGGAGCCTCGTTTCGGTATCCACAAAACCAGAAAATCCTCGAGCCGCCCTCACTGGAGCAGACTCGAGGATTAACCTCATCGGCCTGAAGTTAGGCAGTCGCTTCTGCAGCAACCTCTTCAGCCGGAACGATGTTGACCATACGACGGCCACGCTTGATACCGAACTCAACGGAGCCAGCTGCAAGCGCGAACAGGGTATCGTCGCCGCCGCGGCCTACGTTCTCACCTGGGTGGAACTTGGTACCGCGCTGACGCACGATGATCTCGCCGGCATTAACCTGCTGACCACCGAAGCGCTTGACACCGAGACGCTTGGACTCGGAATCGCGACCGTTGCTGGAGCTGGAAGCACCCTTCTTGTGTGCCATGTGGTTTTCCCTCCTTTAGGGATAATTACAGCCGGTTAAGGCTTACTTGATACCGGTGATCTTCAAGGTGGTCACAGGCTGGCGGTGGCCCTGACGCTTCTTGTAACCAGTCTTGTTCTTGTACTTCAGGATATCGACCTTAGGGCCCTTACCCTGCTCTACGATTTCTGCGGAGACAGAAACCTTCTCCAAGTCGGAAGCCTTGGACTTAACATCGGCGCCATCGACGAGCAGAACCGGGGTGAGAGCTACGGCAGAGCCTGGCTCACCCTCGATCTTCTCGACCTTGACGAGGTCACCTTCAGCAACCTTGTACTGCTTGCCGCCGGTCTTGACGATCGCGTACATAGAGGGTTACCCCTTATCTAAACTCGCTCGGAAGCAACCGGGGAGGCCGCGTTCCGAATGGACACTTACACATTGCGTTTAGTTCCCGCGCGAACATGCCCGCACAGCTCACTAAGTGAGTGTCGGACTGATCCAGCGCCGTGAGTACTAAACAGCGACTGTCAAAGACTACCCCGTAGCGGGCACAAAATACAAACCACGCTTTTTGTGCCCGCGTGGCGTAGCCCTAAGACGTGCGTCGCCGTGCTACGCGGCGTCGGCCACGCCCAGACTTAGCGCGCGCGTTTCCCCGGTGTGCACCGCTCGCGGAAGCCTGCTTTTGAGCGGCGTTATCCTGCGCCTTTGGTGCCTTGGCGCTTGCCGACGTCCCCTTCTTGCGCACCGCCCTCTTCTTTCCACGGCGCAGCACCTTGGTATCGCCCGTGGTCGCCCGCTGGCCAGCACCGGTACGATCCGGCGAGCCATCCTGCTGCGTCGAACGGTCTCGGGCGGTCTTCGCTACCTTCGGATTCTCTGCTACCGCCTTTTTAGGAGCGGCCTGGCGCACGGCACGGCGACGCCCACGGCCCTTGCCACCGGCGCGCCCCGCGCGTGCGGCGCCAGCTGCCTTTTCATGGCGCTGCTCGGCGGACCCGCCCGCCTGCTTGTGTTCGTGCTCCTGCGCCTTTTCCTTGACCTCGTGCGGCACGCGCGAGGTAGTCCGACGCTTGGCCTGCTGGGTGCGTACCGAACGACGGCGGCCACGCCCGCGAGCCTTGCGCTCTTCGCGCGAGGCCTGCTGCCCGTGCTGGGCTTCAGCTCCGCTAGCGTTACCGTCGGTATCGGCAGAGTCGTGGTCACCAGAGACCGCGAAATCCTGCGGCTGCGGGCGCCTATCGGAGCGCGAATTGCCGCGGGTGCGGCGCTTGCGGCGCGGGGAAGCCTCAAACTCGGCTACTGCCTCGTCATAGGTCTTTCCAGTCGCCTTCTGTGGAGCGGCTTCCTTTTCCGGTGCCTTCTGCTCGCCGCCTGCAACCGTGTGCGTGGCCTTAGACCGGCGCGTCGCCCGGCGCGGCTTCTTGCCACGCTTGGAGCCTGCTCCAGCACCAGGGTGTGCCTGAGCAACGGCACCCGAGTCCGCGTCCGTATCCGCATCGGGGACGTAGGAATTAAATTCCTCCACCTCATCGCTCTCGGCAGCATTATCCGCCGCGGCATACGCGATGGCCTCGATATCGGAAACCTCAGTCTGAGTGCGCTTGCGCGCGCGGCGGCGACCGCGTCCACGTCCGCGCTCCTTGCTGCGGTCGTGGTCTCCGCTGTGCTCCTCCGATCCAGCGTGGGACTGAGCCGGACCACGCTCATCCACAACGACGTTTGCTACCAGGTCTTCCAACGACGTCTTCGCAGATTCTCGCGCGGCCTCTTCGCTCTCGGTACCGTAGACCGGCGCCTGGGTTTTCTTAAAGCGCTTAGGCTTGGAGGAGCTCTCGGGGGCGTCGTCAAGCTCGTGCTTATGCATCGCCACCGCAGTCGGGTGCTGCTGCGGATCGTGGTGCTGCTTCTTGTGTGCCTTGGACTTGCGGCCAGAATGCTTGGAGCGCTGATCGTCCTCGGCCTCGTCCACCGGATACTGGTGAATGATGATGCCACGGCCGTTGCAGCACTCGCACTCGGTAGAGAAGGTCTCCACCAAGCCGGTGCCCAGGCGCTTACGGGTCATCTGCACCAAGCCCAGCGAGGTAACCTCGGATACTTGGTGGCGGGTGCGATCGCGGCCCAAGGCTTCCTTCAGGCGGCGCAGCACCAGATCCTGGTTTTCTGGCAGGACCATATCGATAAAGTCCACGACGATCATGCCGCCGAGATCGCGCAGGCGCATCTGGCGCACGATTTCTTCGGCCGCCTCGAGGTTATTGCGGGTAACGGTTTCTTCCAGATTGCCGCCGGAACCGGTGAACTTGCCGGTATTGACATCGATGACGGTCATGGCCTCGGTGCGGTCGATGACCAACGTGCCGCCGGAAGGCAACCATACCTTGCGCGAGAGCGCCTTATGCAGCTGCTCATCAATGCGGTAAGCCTCGAAGGCATCCTGCCCGCCGTGGTCCTTGGCGCGGTAGCGCACCACACGGTCCGCAAGGTCCGGCGCCATGGAATCTACATAGGCGCGGACGGTATTGAAGGAACGCTTGCCATCGACGATGAGCTCGGTGAAGTCCTCGTTGAAGAGATCGCGCACCACCTTGATGAGCATATTGGGCTCTTCATACATGGTCACCGGCTTAGCGCCCTTGGAGGACTTTTCCTTCTTAGCGTGTGCCACGATGTCCTCCCACCGGCTGTGCAGGCGGTTGACGTCGGTGGCGATTGCCTCTTCTGGGACGTTTTCGGCGGCGGTGCGGATAATCGCGCCGCCATCGCCTGGAACCACGCGGCCGAGGATATCCTTTAAGCGCTTGCGCTCCGGAGCGGGCAGCTTGCGGGAAATGCCGGCGCTGCGCCCACCTGGTACGTAGACCAGGTAGCGACCAGCAAGGGAAATCTGGGTGGTAAGCCGCGCGCCCTTGTGACCGATGGGATCCTTGGCCACCTGCACCAGCACCTGGTCACCAGACTTCAGGGCGTTTTCTACCTTGCGGGCGCGCCCGTGCAGCTTGGTCTTGCGCCAGTCGATTTCACCGGCGTAGAGCACGCCGTTTCGGCCCTGTCCAATGTCCACGAAAGTCGCCTCCATGGACGGCAGCACGTTTTGGACGCGGCCCAAGTAGATATTGCCAATGAGCGAGGCCTGGGATTCGGTGGTCACGAAGTGCTCGACCAACAGGTCATCCTCTAACACGCCCACCTGGGTGATAATGCCGGCGCCGTCCTCGCGCTCCTTATCGCGCACCACCATGGTGCGCTCCACAGCTTCGCGGCGGGCAAGGAACTCCGCTTGGGAGACGATGTGCTGGCGGGTGCGGCCCTTTTCGCGCAGCTCGGCACGGCGGCGCTTCTGAGCCTCGATGCGCGTGGAGCCGCGGATGGCTTTCGGCTCTTCAATGTGCTCGGGCTCGTCTGCCTGCTCTTCACGCTTCGCACCGGCGCCGCGTCCGCGGGATGCGCCGCGGCGCCCGCGGCGGCGGCCCTCAGGCTTTCCGGAACCGCGGTCGGAGCCGGAGTGCTCGCGGCTTTCTGCGGCGGAGTCTGCAGCATCCTCGTTGTCGTCGCTTGCGGAGTCGTCGGCTGAGGAGTCCTCCTCCGCTGCATCTAGAGCCGGTGCGAATGCCGCAGCCTCGTCCAGCTGCGGGGCCATGAAGATGGGCGCAAAGTCATAGTGCCCGGAGTCTTCCTCGGATTCGGCCCGTGGGACGATGTGCGGCGCGTAGTAGTCATCCTCGAAGTCCTCGCCGGCTTCTGCCAGCGCCTCGTGCAGCTTTGCCGCATCAACCGTTCCGGTATCAAAGCCGCTCGCAGATGCTTTTTCGGCCTCCTCCGTGGCTTCTGCTGCTTCGGGTACTTCTGCTTCAGCGTGCTCGGAGTCCTCGGTGGCTGCGCCAGTTTCGGCCGCAGCCTGAGCAAGCGATGCCTCTACCTTGTCTTCGATCTGGGAGATTTCATTATCCACGTTCTTGCGCACGCGGTGGCGCAGGGGTTCTTCGTCTTCCGTGGACTGCCCCCCTTCCTCTGACTCGGCGGTATCTGCCGGCTCTTCGGGCGCTGGTGCGGCGGACTTACGGGTGGCCTTGCGGGCGCGCTTGGCGCGCTTCTTCGCTGGCTTCTTTTCCGGTTTCTCGTCCGGGTTTTCTTCCGGTTGCGCAGCAGGCTTGTCCTCGGGATCTTCAGCCGACGCTTCAGTGGTATCGCCCGCGGGGGCGTCGGCAACCGCAGCGGCATTCGCCACAGCATCGAGCACCTGGCCTGCTTCCTCGCGGGAAAGGGAGCTTTGCGCGCTCTTTTTCAAGCCCATGTCTTTAAGCTGTGCCACCAACTCGCGCGAGGAAAGCCCCAGCTGCTTGGCTAGGGAATACACGCGGGTCTTGTCCTTGAGTTGGCTGCGCTCCAGGTTCTGGGCCAAAAGCGCCGCTGCCTTGAGGCTTTCAGTTGTTTCTTGAGAGTTCTGTGCCACCATGTTCGGGCTTACTCCTGTATATCGTCTCTATGGGGCGCGGCCTCGGGCGCAGGCACGGCCGAAGACCGTACCGCCGCCGCACGAGGCATAGTGCGCGCTAAAAAAGTTTGTGGGATATGAAGTTATGCCGCGTCTCGTACGCGCTATCCCCCATTGTGTCACAGAACCGCGGGCAAGCTGGCAGGCGGTGTTATGTTGGCGGGGTGGCAGAACTAGCACGAATCCCCGCGCGCGAACTCGCGCAGTACCGACAGCGCAATGAAGTCCCGGTGCGCTCCGCACTTTACTTTGGCGTACCGGCCGGCTTTGCCATTGGCTTCGCCAACACAGGCGTGGACTATATGTTGATGGGAGCCGGTGTTTTTGCCGTCTTTGCGGTGCTGGGGTTGGTGCACCTCATCCGCAATTACCCGCGCGGCATCAACGCTGCGCAAGAGGAATTCCGCGATGGCGACTATCCCACGATTGCTTATATCGCACCGTTTATCCCGATCGCTGCGCCATTGGTCATGGCGCCACTGAGCGCAGCCGGCCTGCTCCCAGAGGTAGAGCTGGCCCCGCCCGTTGCCGGGATGCTGTCCGGCGCGTGGTGGGCCTTTGGCTTGCCGTTGGGCATCTGGAGCATGTTTTCCCAGTCCTTCCGGATCGGCCGGCGCCGCATTAACAAGATCCTGGAAAAAGACCCGCTCGACGGGGTTACGGAGGCTCGCTTGGAGCTTGCCGACGCCCACTCGGACATCCTCACCGCCCTCGTCGCCGCCGGCGCGGTGCAGGGAAACACGATTAATTCCACTGCCCTCTCGAAGTTCATGAAGGTAGACCTCGACCCACTATCCGAGCACCTCGATGCTTTGGCAAAGGCGGACCTGGTGAAGCTAAGCCGCATGGGCCTGCGCACCGCGCCCGCAAAGTGGACCATCACCATCACGCCGACTGGGGTTCGCTGCCTATATCAGGTGGGCCGGCGTTAACTTGGCAAGCTTTTGTCTCCTGAGAAGAGCTTCGGGCCTATCCAGAGCATTATATAAACGAGGCCCACGAGCACTGGGATTTCAATCAGTGGCCCGATGGTGCCGGCGAGGGCCTGTGCTGACGCGGCGCCAAAGGTGCCGATGGAAACTGCAATGGCTAGCTCGAAGTTATTTCCGGCTGCGGTAAAAGCCACGGAAGCAGACTGTGCGTAGTTCATTCCCCCGGCTTTTGCTACGCCCAAGGCAAGGAAAAACATTCCAACGAAGTAAATAACCAGTGGAATCGCCACTCTAACCACCGCAGTAGGCTGCGCTACCAACTGTTCTCCCTGCAGGGAGAACAGCAACACAATGGTATAGAGCAAGCCGATCATCGCCAAGGGAGAAACTACCGGAAGGAAGCGGTTTTCAAACCATTCGCGGCCTTTGACTTTCTCACCCCAGACCCGTGAGAGCACTCCAAGCAGCAGGGGGACTCCCAAAAATACGAGAACCGCGGTGACGATAGACCAGAAAGAGAAATCAGCAGAGGTGGTATCTAGCCCCAACCACCCTGGCAAAATCTGCAAATAGAACCATCCCAGCACACCGAACATGGCTACCTGGAATACAGAGTTTATGGCGACAAGAACGGCGGTGGCCTCCCGATCGGCGCAGGAGAGATCGGACCATACTAGGACCATTGCGATACAACGGGCTAGCCCAACGATAATCAGGCCGGTTCGCAGCTCTGGCTGATCGGCAAGAAATATCCACGCCAGGGTGAACATCACTGCAGGCCCCACCAACCAGTTCAACACAATCGATACCACCATCAACCGGCCATCGGCAGCAATATCTCGGGTCTTTTCATAGCGGACTTTAGCCAGGGGCGGATACATCATAACTAGCAGGCCCAGCGCGATTGGAAGAGAAATACCGCCAACCTCTAGAGCAGACAGTGCTTCTCCAATGCCTGGCAGGAAGTGGCCTATCAATAGCCCCACAGCCATGGCCATGATGATCCAAACGGGAAGGAATCTATCGAGAAATGACAACTTTGGGCGTTGCGTAACGGCCATGGCTCTCCTTGTGCGACGAGTAATTCAACTTTCGAGCAGTACTTTAGTCACCCATATTGATACTCGTCAATATAACGGAGTGGGAGGCAGACTCCTTATACTGTGTACATGGACTCCTCCCCTAGCAATGCCGATAACACCCCGGATGCACAGTGCTGTTCCCTGAGCAGTGGCCCGCTCAGCCAGGGCGACTCCCTCCGCTTTTCCCAGCAATTTAAGGTACTTGCCGACCCAGCCCGCCTGCGCCTGCTATCCGTATTGTGCGACGAGGGCTGCGGCCCAATGAGTGTTACGGAGTTAACCGCGCTTTCCGGCCTTAGCCAACCGACGGTTTCTCATCACCTCGGCAAGTTGAGGGAATCCGGTCTTTTAATCAAGCAACAATCGGGCCGTACCGTTACCCATCGAGTGCAAAAGGAAGCCTTCCGCACACTGCGCCAGTTACTCTCCTTCGATTAGGAGAACTCCAGTCCTAGTCTGCGAAGTAAATGACTTCGCGTGCTATATCCTCAGCAATGATCTGCCGCGTTAAGCACCTTCAGCCCCGAAACAAAACCCCTGCTCCAGTTCTGCTTCTCTACGTATTTGCGGCTTTGCCGTTTCAATACTTATTCAGGGTAGGGCCGGATTCTCGGCATGTGGCTCTCCGCCTAGGCTTATGAGTCAAGCAATAAATAAAGCCCGAGCCTACAGGCTCGGGCTGAATGATGCGCTAAGTGCGCAGAAGTTTAGAGGTTCGGGAACCAGATAGCGATTTCGCGCTCTGCGGACTCTGGGGAGTCAGAGCCGTGCACGATGTTCTCGCCAACGGTCAGGGCGAAGTCACCGCGGATGGTGCCCGGGGTGGCCTTGGAGACTGGGTCGGTGCCGCCAGCCAGCTGGCGCCATGCCTCGATGGCGCGCTCGCCCTCAACAACACCAGCGATAAGCGGTGCGGAGGTGATGAACTCGACGAGGTCGCCGAAGAATGGCTTGTCCTTGTGCTCCTCGTAGTGCTTCTCCGCGGTCTCGCGGTCAGCAACGCGCAGGTCGAGCTCGGCCAGCTTCAGGCCCTTGCGCTCGATGCGGGAGATGATTTCGCCTACGTGGCCGTTCTTTACGCCGTCCGGCTTGATGAGAATCAGTGTACGTTCAGTCATGCCCCACACTGTACCGAAACCGCACGCATGCGTCGCGCGCTGGGGTATTCCTTTGGGGTAAAAGCGTGGGGGTCCAGGGCTATGCGAGTTGTTTGACTATCTCTTCGGCGCGCTCCTGCGAAGTCCCCCTGAACCACAGGCGCACCTGACCTACTGCTGCGCCGAATTGGCCGTTGGCCAGCAGTCGTTGCAGCTCCGCGAGCTGCTCCTTATCCAAATCCTCAAAGGTGGCTTCTTTGGCCGGCTCGAAGTTGCTCCGCAGGGCCAAAACTAGAAAAACGCCGCCAATAATGAGGGCGACTAGAGGTAGCCACGGCGTTCCCGTTGCGGCGCGGGCTACCACCGCGGCAATGCAGGCGAGTGCGGCAAGGACGAGATAGAGATTGCGCATGGGCGCTAGTCTATCGCGTCTGCCCCACCCGCCGGCGGTATCGAGCCTATTTCTCGTTGAGGTGCTGCGTGGTGAGGTATCCGCGCTTCATGCGGGCAATGAGGTTGCTGCGCAGGTAGACGGCCAGCAGCCACTCCATGCCAAAGATGATGAAGATGGCGGCCACAGCCCAGTGGACCATAAAGCCCACAATGACGCACAACAGCTGCGCCCATACGATGACGGACAGCGCCCACTTCTTATTCATGAACGCGATCATCACGAGGTGGAATACCACTGCGGCGATGACAAAGCCGTAGTTGAAGGGGGTCCACAACGTACCGTCATAGAGCTTGTAGAGCATCGGCAGCGCGAAAGATAGGGCGAGCGCCTCCATGGTCAGAGAGCTGGCAATGACCATCCCGTTGAAGCTTTTGAGTGGGTCCTTGACTGGGGCTTGGCCCATGCCAAGCGGGCCGATCTCGCTTTCCGGGATCTGTTCTTCGCGGCCACGGCCGCGGGTGCGGCGGGGCGGGCGAGGCTGGTGTTCCCCGCGCGGGTGGTGATTATCGCGGCTCATGCAGGTTCCTTTCCAAACATCGCGCGGGCATCACCAGCGGTGACGACCGAACCAGTGATGATGATGCCGGAGCCGGACTGGACCTCGGCGTCCTCGGCAAGCTCCACGGCCTGGGCATAGGCGCCCGGCAGGTTATCGGCTACGTGCACGCGTTCCTCGCCAAAGATATCGCGGGCGGTCTCTGCCAAGTCGTAGGCATCGAGGGCGCGCGGCGAGGAGTTTTGGGTGATGACGACCTCGGTGAGGTAAGGCTCTAGTGCGGTGAGGATGCCGGTGGCGTCCTTATCCGCAAAAATAGAGAGCACACCGATGAGGCGGGCGAAATCGAAATCGCGGTCCAGCGCAGACCCGAGGGCCTTGGCGCCATGTGGATTATGGGCGGCGTCAATAAACGTCGTTGGTGAGGTGCGCACGCGCTCCAGGCGGCCGGGTGAAATCGCTTGGGCAAAACCATTGCGCACGGTCGCAACATCCAGCGGGTGGCCGGCCGAGGCGCCGAAGAACGCCTCCACCGCAGCAAGAGCCACGGCGGAATTCTTGGCTTGGTGCTCGCCGTGCAGGGGCAGGAAAATATCCTCGTACAGGCCGCCAAGGCCCTGGATGTTGACCTGCTGACCACCGACGGCGATGCGGGACTCGAGGGCAGCAAATTCGGAGCCGGAGCGGGCGACGCCCGCCTCCACGTCCACGGCCTGCTGCAGGATAACCCGCATTGCCTCAGGGTCCTGTTCCGCGATAACCACGATGTTTTCATTGGGAGTCAGCGGATCATCGGCATCCTCGCGCGGCTTGATAATGCCGGCCTTTTCACCAGCAATCGCTGCGAGGGTATCGCCCAGGTAATCCGTGTGGTCCAAGCCCACCGGAGTAATGACGGAGACGTCCGCGTTGACCACGTTGGTGGCATCCCACCGGCCGCCGAGGCCGACTTCAACAACGGCGACGTCCACGGGAGCGTCGGCAAACGCGGCATAGGACAAGCCGACAAGGACCTCGAACTTGGACATGGGAACGTCCGACTGGGCATCGACCATCTCCACAAAAGGCTTGATCTCGTGCCAGATGCGCACATAATCGCGCGGGTGGATAGGCTGGCCATCGATGCCGATGCGCTCCGTGACGCGCTGCAGGTGCGGGCTGGTGACAAGGCCGACACGGCGGTGGAAGGCGCGCAGGAGCGAATCCACCATGCGTGCGGTAGAGGACTTGCCGTTGGTGCCGGCAATGTGGATGACATCGAAAGAACGCTCAGGGTGGCCAAGCAGATCCATGAGCATCTCGATGCGGTCGAGGGAAGGCTCAATCTTGGTTTCCGGCCAGCGCTCATTGAGCTCTTCTTCTACCTCCGCTAGGGCGCGCAGCTCTTCGGCCGACACCTCTTGCGGTGCGGCCTCGTTGTACTCGTCCTCGCTGCCCATGCCCAAGTTGAGAGTCAGGCCGGACTCGGTGATTTCCACCGGGCCACCATCGGTGCCTTCTTTGAGGGCATCGACGATTTCGAAGTCCTCAGTCTCCTTGTCCTTGTCCGCCACTACTTCAGGCCCTCCAAACGGCTGGTGATGCGCTCGACCTCTTCGCGGGCAACCTGCTGGCGCTCCTTGATCTTATTGACCACTTCTTCCGGCGCCTTAGACAAGAAGTTCTCGTTGCCCAGCTTCTTGCCCGTCTGCTCCAGTTCCTTATTCGCCTTGGCCAGATCCTTCTCCAGGCGCTTGCGCTCGGCTTCTACATCCACGGCGCCGTGGGTATCCAGGGTGACCTCCACGGTGGCCTGGGAAAGACGCACCTCGATGGAGGCGGAAGGATCGAAATCCTCGCCCGGGGCGGTGGTATTGGCCAGGTTGCGCACCAGTTCCTCTTGGCCGGCGAGATCCGCTGCGGCGAAGTCGAGGCGGCCCGGCACCTTCTGGGAAGGCTTTACGCCCTGGTCGGAGCGGAAGCGGCGCAGCTCGGTGATGAGCTTATCGGCGTCCTCGATGCGGCGGGCGGCTACCTCATCCTTGGTAGCGCCACCATTGGTATCGGCAACGGTAGGCCACGGCGCAACGACGATGGACTCGCCGCCGGTCAGCGCCTTCCACAGCACCTCGGTAACGAATGGCATGGTCGGGTGCAGCAGGCGCAGGACGACGTCGAGCACGCGGCCCAACACGATTTGGGTATTGCGGCCCTGCTCGCTTACGCCATCGCGCGGGATCTGGGTCTTGGCAATCTCCAGGTACCAGTCACACAGCTCGTCCCAGGTGAAGTGGTAGAGCAGCTCGTTGGCCTTAGCAAACTGGTAGTCATCCAGGTAGGCATCCACCTTGGCGCGGACTTCTTCGGCGCGGTCGAGGATCCACCGGTCGGCGTCGCTAAGCTCCGTGCGGTTCGGCAGCGTGGCCACTCCAGCGCCGTTCATGAGCGCGAACTTGGTGGCGTTAAAAAGCTTGGTAGCAAAGTTGCGGGCGGCCGCGGCGGCGTCGGAGCCAAGCGGCAGGTCCACGCCGGGGTTGGCGCCGCGGGCAAGGGTAAAGCGCAGCGCATCCGCACCGTAATCGCGCACCCAATCCATCGGGTCAATGCCGTTGCCCAAGGACTTGGACATCTTGCGGCCCTGCTCATCGCGGACCAGGCCGTGCAGGTACAGATCCTTGAACGGAACCTGCGGGCGGCCATCGGTGCCCTCACCCAAAAGCTCCGGGGTGTGGCTGCCGGCAAAGGTGCCAAACATCATCATGCGGGCCACCCAGAAGAACAAAATGTCGTAGGCGGTGACCAGCACGTTGGTGGGATAGAACTTCTCCAGATCTGGGGTCTTTTCTGGCCAGCCCAGGGTGGAAAATGGCCACAGCGCGGAGGAGAACCAGGTATCCAGCACGTCCGGATCCTGCTCGTATCCTGCCGGTGGCTCCTCGTCTGGGCCGACACAGACGATGTCTCGCTGGCCGTCCTCGCCTTCTGGCCCGTACCAGATAGGAATGCGGTGGCCCCACCACAACTGGCGGGAGATGCACCAATCGTGCATGTCATCGACCCACTCGAAGTAGCGCGGCTCGAGCGACTGCGGGTGCAAGGTGGTATCGCCCTCGCGCACGGCGTCGCCAGAGGCCTTGGCCATCTTGGCCACGTCCACGAACCACTGCAGGGACAGGCGCGGCTCGATGGGCTCGCCGGAGCGCTCCGAGTGGCCCACGGAGTGGACGTATGGGCGGATTTCCTTAACAATGCGGCCCTGCTCGCGCAGCGCTTCCCGGATCTCCACGCGTGCTTCCTCGCGGGTCAGGCCGTCGAAGCGGGTACCGGTATTGGCAATGTGGCCGGTGGTATCGATGACCGTGGGCATATCCAAGTCATGGCGGGTGCCCATCGCGTAGTCATTCGGGTCGTGCGCCGGGGTGATCTTCACCGCGCCGGTACCGAATTCCATGTCCACGTAATCATCGGCGATGATCTTGAGCGTCAGGTCATCGCGGAACGGGTGCGACAGCTCCTTGCCCACCAAGTCGGCATAGCGCTCATCGTCGGGGTGGACGGCAATGGCGACGTCACCCAGCATGGTCTCCACACGGGTGGTGGCCACGATGAGGTGCGGTTCATCGTCATTGAGCGAGCCATAGCGGATGGACACCAGCTCGCCCTCGACGTCCTTGTACACCACCTCGATATCGGAGACGGCGGTCTCAAGCACCGGCGACCAGTTCACCAGGCGGTTGGCCTGGTAGATCATGCCCTCATCGTAGAGGTTCTTAAAGATGGTCTGGACGGCGCGGGAGAGGCCATCATCCAAGGTGAACCGCTCGCGGGTCCAGTCCACGGAGTCACCGATGGCGCGCATCTGGTTCTGGATGGTGCCGCCGTACTGCTCCTTCCACTCCCAGACCTTGCCAATGAATTCTTCGCGCTCATAGTCCCAGCGCTTTTTGCCCTCGGTCTCCTTGAGCTTGGCCTCGACCTTGGTCTGGGTGGCAATGCCGGCGTGATCGGCACCGGGCAGCCACAGGGTGGCGTAGCCCTGCATGCGCTTGCGGCGGATAATGGAATCAATCAGCGTGTGGTCCAGGGCGTGGCCCATGTGCAGCTGGCCGGTCACATTTGGCGGCGGCAGCACGATGGAATAAGGCTCGGCCTCCGAATTCGCATCCGGGGTGAAGTAGCCCTTTTCTACCCAGCCCTCATAGAGGTCCTTCTCTACGGCCTGCGGCTCCCACGACTTGGGCAGCGCATCGGCGCGGTTGGTACCAACTAATTGCTCATTATTTTGCTCAGTCACCTGGCCGATTCTACCTTGCACGTCAACCGGCTCAGCCAGGCAGGGTGCGCACCGAGTATGAGGTGCGCACCAAGCGGGTTTTAGAGCAGGTCCGCCACGGCCTTGCGCTCCTCGCGCAGCTCGGCCACAGAGGCCTCGATGCGCTCTTTTTGGAACTCGCTAAGCTCCAGTCCCTGCACGATCTCCCACTGGCCGTTGCGGCTGACCGTGGGGAATCCGCAAATAAGGCCCTTGTCGACGCCGTAGGATCCGTCCGATGGCACCGCCGCGGTGCGCCAGTCCTCGGTGCCATGAATCCAGTCATGCATGTGCTCCACGGCTGCCGACGCCGCCGATGCGGCCGAGGAGCTGCCGCGTACCTCAATAATCTCCGCACCGCGCTTGGCCACCTTGGGGACCATTTCCTCGCGGTACCAGTCCTGGTCCACCTCAGCGTT
Organism: Corynebacterium sp. ACRPQ; assembly: GCF_022347225.1. Taxonomy (NCBI): domain Bacteria; kingdom Bacillati; phylum Actinomycetota; class Actinomycetes; order Mycobacteriales; family Corynebacteriaceae; genus Corynebacterium; species Corynebacterium sp. ACRPQ. Next base: position 18,022 of record NZ_JAKRNF010000017.1, on the reverse strand, counting down.
GGAGTAGGTGATATCCGGGAACTGGCTGGCGGAGTGGTTGCCCCAGACCGCCACTTTGGTGAAATCGGTGGTGGACTTGCCCGTCTTTAGCGCGAGCTGGCTCAGGGTGCGGTTGTGGTCCAGGCGCATGAGGGCAGTGAACTGGGAATCATCCAAATCGGGAGCATTATTCGCCGCGATGAGGGCATTGGTATTAGCCGGGTTGCCCACCACGAGCACACGGACATCGCGCGCGGCGTAGTCATTGATGGCCTTGCCTTGCTTGGTGAAGATGGCGCCATTAGCCTCCAGCAGGTCGGCGCGCTCCATTCCCTTACTGCGCGGGCGAGCGCCGACAAGGAAGGCGGCCGAGGTGTTTTCAAAGGCTTCCTTAAGACCATCAGTAACCGTAATGGAGTTAACCAACGGCAGGGCGGAGTCGTTGAGCTCCATGGCTACGCCTTGAGCCTTATCCACCGCAGCGGGAATTTCCAGCAATGCTAGGTCTACCGGGGTGTCTTTTCCGTACACATCGCCGGCAGCGATGCGCCACAGCAGCGAATACGCGATGTTGCCGGCGGCGCCGGTGACAGTGATCTTGACGGGCTGAGTCATGATGTAAAAGCCTCCTCAATCAGGGCTGCGACAATGTAATTCATCCCCGAGCTTAGCCCCACCCCCAGCCTCCGCGCTGTGAATCTGGCCCCCCTCTTTTGGAGGGAAAATCTAGGGCACTTGCGTTAAATTACCCCCATTCACCTCCAAATTAGCGCCCCCAATGGACCAGAAACTCCCGCACGGGGTGATTAATCGGGCATGATAGGAAAAGGAAATGCGGGACACTCCCCCGCGCTGCACACCCAGAATGCATAGGGATTGCCTACTCCCGCACTATTAGACATCAGTTCACCGCGCCACCGCCGCGCCGCAAGGATTAAGGACTTACGCAATGAGCACTGAGAATACTGACCCACTGCAGGCTGCAGACCAGGCGGATTCTCCTCACGCTGCCCACGCGGAATCCGTCAGCATTGACTCCGTGGTGGACGTTGCGATCAAGCAGTTTTCTCGCTTTGGTTTTACAGAAACCAAGCTAGAGACCATCGCCCAAGAATCCGGCATGTCTAAGCGCATGATTCACTATCACTTTGGCGATAAGAAGGGCTTGTACCTGCGTGCGCTGAGCACTGCCGCGCAGCGCCTCAATCCGCCTGAAGATGCCCTGGAAATCGATACCGCAGTTCCGGTCGAAGGCGTGCGCAAGTTGGTGGATTGGCTCTTCCGCGAGCGCGTAGCCAACCCGGAGGCCATTCGCATGCTGGTATGGGAAACTAACCAGCAGATTGTGGACCCGGCACAGCAGGCTATTGCCGACGTCGCCGGGGTAGCCCTCCACCTTGACCGCCTGCTGCTCTTGGGCCAAGACGCCGGCGCCTTCCGCCCCGGCATTTCCGCCAATGACATCTTCACCCTGATTTCCTCGTTGACGGTTTACCGCGTGACAAACCAGGTGATGGTGGAAAACATGCTGGGCGTGAACTTCAATACCCAAGAAAATATCGACGGCATGCATAGGCTCACCGTCGATGCTGTGCTGGCGTTTTTGACCGCCAATATTCCGGACTCAGGCCACGAGTCCTACCTCACCTCGTCCTCGTTCGATACCAAGGAAGGCGACGAGGCCTCCCCGCAGGATATCTACAACGAGGAGTAATAGCGCCGGCTTAAGCGGATTCCTTTGCCTCATCCTTATAGCTAAACTGCGGCTCCGCTCCCTCGGTCACGCACTCCGGGGTGATGTGTACCGTGGCAATATCCTCGCGGTCTGGCAGGTCGTACATGACTGGGACCAAAAGCTCTTCCATGATGGCGCGCAGGCCACGCGCACCCGTCTTGCGCTCCAAGGCGAGCTCCGCGATGGCATCCAATGCCGCTGGCTCGATGTCCAATTCGCAGTCATCCATCTCAAAGAGGCGGCTGTACTGCTTAACCAGGGAGTTCTTGGGCTCGGTGAGCACCTTGACCAAAGATTCACGGTCCAGGTTATCCACCGTGGCCACGACCGGCAGGCGGCCGATGAACTCTGGAATAAGACCGAACTTCACTAGGTCCTCAGGCCGTACCTGGGAGAAGAGATCGACCTTTTCGCGCTCGTCCTTGGTATCCAGGTTGGCTCCAAAACCCACGCCCTTCTTGCCCACGCGATCCGCAATGACCTGATCCAGGCCCGCGAATGCGCCGGCCACGATGAACAAAATATTGGAGGTATCCAGCTGGATAAACTCCTGATTCGGGTGCTTGCGGCCGCCTTGCGGCGGGATGGCCGCCACGGTGCCTTCCAGGATCTTCAGCAGCGCCTGCTGCACGCCCTCACCGGAGACGTCGCGGGTAATGGACGGGTTCTCCGACTTACGGGAAATCTTGTCCACCTCATCGACGTAGATGATGCCGCGCTGGGCACGCTCCACGTCAAAGTCCGCGGCCTGCAGCAGCTTCAGGAGGATATTTTCCACGTCTTCGCCTACGTAGCCGGCCTCGGTGAGGCTGGTGGCATCGGCAATGGCAAAGGGGACATCGAGAAGCCGGGCCAAGGTCTGCGCCAGGTAGGTCTTACCGGAACCGGTGGGGCCCAGCATCAAGATATTGGACTTAGAGATCTCCACCTCATCGCCCTCGGCCTTCTTGCGGCGGGCCTCCAACGCGGCCGACTCTTCGGCCTTGATGCGCTTGTAGTGGTTATAGACCGCCACAGACAGCACACGCTTGGCCTTGTCTTGGCCAATGACATATTTGTCTAGGAAGGCGGAAATCTGCGAGGGTCGAGGCAGGCGCACCTCTGCATCAGAGGATTCTTGCGCCTGCTCTTGGCCCAGTTCCTCTTCGATGATCTCATTGCATAGCTCGATGCACTCGTCGCAGATGTAGACACCGCCGCCGGCGATGAGCTTTTTCACCTGCTTCTGACTCTTGCCACAAAAGGAACACTTGAGCAGGTCAGCGCTTTCTTGCATACGTGCCATTAAGTTCTTTCACACTCGCTTTTCGTACCGCTATCCACAGTTGGAAGGATGATTCTACCCTTCCGAGCGGCTTAATCTTCATCTGTTTCTACCTTAGTAAATCAACCCGACAGGCCCTTCATTCATTCCCTCCCGCGTGGCGAATTTCCCAGGCCTTTCCTGCTCTTGCGGCCTAAACTAGAAGGTGAAATCACCCTCATCCCACCCCTTTTAGGAACAGGAGCATCATGTTCGATCTCACAGGCCGGGTAGCCATTGTCACCGGCGGCGCCTCCGGCATTGGCCGCGGCATCGTCGCCTCGCTGCGGGAGGCCGGCGCCACCGTTGTCATCGCCGATATCGACCTGGACCACGCCACCGCTACCGCTAAGGAGTTGGGTGCCAGCGCCATTCGCGTGGACGTCACCGACCGCGCCTCGGTTAAGGACATGTACCGCCAGGTCACTGCCGAGCACGGCGGCTTCGACATTGTGTGCTCCAATGCCGGCGTCTTTCCCAACTGCCCGCTGGCAGAGATGACCGATGATAAGTGGGAGGCAATGTTTGCCATCAACACCCACGGCACTTTCAAGGTGGTCCAGGAGGCACTCCCCTACCTCAAGCAACGCCGCTATGGGCGCATCGTCATCACCACATCTATCACCGGCTCGCACACGGGCTTTCCGGGCTGGGCCCACTACGGCGCCTCCAAGGCGGCCCAGCAGGGATTTATGCGTTCGGCCGCGCTGGAGGTGGCCCGCGACGGCATAACCATCAACGGCGTCCTCCCTGGCAATATCCTCACCGAGGGCCTCGAGGCCCAAGGCCAGGAGTACCTCGATCAAATGACGCGGTCGGTACCGCTACACCGCCTGGGCACCCCACGCGATATTGGCACTGCAGCGGCCTTCCTGGCTTCGGAAGAGGCAGGCTACATCACCGGCCAAACCCTCGTCATAGATGGCGGCCAGCTCCTGCCCGAGACACCTGAGGCCATACTGCCGCCGCGCGATTAGCCGCCCTTGCCGACGCCCCCGTGTGCCCCACGCAGCACAAAGCCCCCTGCTACACAGTGTGCGGCAAGGGGCCTCGTGGGGATTTCATTCAGGTGCTGCTTACTGCAGCCAATCGAAGTCGAGCAGGAAAAGTTCTGCATCGAGCATCTCGTGTTCATCCGGAGCATGACCGGTGACCGCTTCAAACACCTCTGCAATATCCTTAGTCGTAGCAGGGGTCTTATCAGCGTCAAGCAGGGATTCTGCCACCAAAGCAGGAACCGGAGCACCCGATACAGTGTCCAGCCCGGTACCAGTGGTGGAGCCCTTGAACGCATCAGCGATGCCGTCCAGCAATGTACGCATCTTGTTCATTTCTCACACCTCCATGTGGCTTTCTCTCTATTTGATAGAGAAAAATATACGCGGCACACCCCCGCCAAGCAACCCTTTAGTCACTTTAAGTTAACCTTTTGTTAACTTACGGAAAATGTGCCGCACGCCACATGAGAAGTTTACCCCCAAGGAAGGACAATGACTTAGAGGTCACCAAACGGCGTGAAGCCAAAGTAGTGGTCCAGCGTATCGCGGGCAATCCACATGATGGCCACCAGGATAACTACGGCCAGCACCGCATAGACAGTCCAGCCAAGCACCTTCATCTGAGGGCTTGCAGGGGTATCGCCAACAACGACGCCGTTATCGTCGCGAATGGGGTCACCGGTCATACACCGCATGCCCAAGGAGAAAAGTAGCGGAATGCCAGCGCCGAAGACCAACGCCAAGCCTGCAACGTGAATGAGGGACTGGAAGATTTCTGCAGCAGTCATGGTTTAGCGCTCCTCTTGAACAGTAGACGGCACGGAAGCATCCCCCGCATTGGTAGCGGACGCCGGTGCGGCGCCGGCAGCAACTGGCTCCTTGCGGTCAAAGCCCGCACCCATGGAGGAATCCACGGACTCAGAGTTCGGGTCCCAATCGTTATTCACGTTAGAGGCATCCACTGGGCTCATGCGGGAACGAACGACGATGAGTCCGGCCAGGGCCAGCAACAAGACGAAATCCACAATGGCACCAGTTGCCACGTTGGTGAAGGAGGAGACACCGTGTGCCAGCCACCAGGTAGCAAAGCCTACAAAAGCCGCGCACGGCAGGGTGATAAGCCAGGCGGAAACCATGCGCATTGCCACACCCCAGCGAACCTCGGCGCCCCGCCGACCCAAGCCGGTACCCAGGATGGAACCGGTGGACACGTGAGTGGTAGACAGTGCCATACCACCGGTCGCAGAGGTGAGGATAATCGCTGCGGAGGTAGCCTCGGCGGCCATGCCCTGCGGGGACTCGATCTCCACCAGGCCTTTGCCCAGGGTGCGGATAACGCGCCAGCCGCCAGACAAGGTACCGGCCGCAATGGCGACGGCACAGGAGATAATGACCCAGGTGGGAATGCGGGCGTCGGCAACCGCATGCCCAGAAGCAACCAGCGCTAGGAAGATAACACCCATGGTCTTCTGCGCATCACCAGCGCCGTGAGCCAGGGACACCAGGCAGGCGGTGACAATCTGGCCATGGCGGAAGTGTTCATTCTTAGCCTTATTCGGAATGGTGTTGGTAACCCAGTAGATAAGGAAGGTAGCGCACGCAGATACCAACGCGGCGATAATTGGGGAGGCAACAGCCGGGATAATAATCTTGCCGGCAATAGAGGACCACTCCACACCAGCCGAACCCATAGCGGCGAACGCAGCACCGATGAGACCGCCGAACAAAGCGTGAGAGGAACTGGAGGGCATGCCCAGCAGCCAGGTAAATAGGTTCCAAATAATGCCACCGATAAGGCCGGTGAAGACCACCATCAGCAGTGCTTGGCCGTCGGTGTCCGCGGCCGCACCGGAAAGGTCATAGGAATCAAGGTTCACAATGCCTTTTGCCACGGTCGCAGCAACGTTGACCGAAAGGAAGGCACCGACAAGGTTGAGGACTGCGGAGATTGCTACCGCAGTAAAAGGTTTCAAGGCACCAGTGGCAATGGACGTGGCCATCGCGTTGGCAGTGTCATGAAATCCGTTCGTAAAATCAAAGGCGAGAGCGGTAACCACCACAATGCCGAGGATAATCAGAGTCGCTGTCACAGCGTTGGCCCCTTGGAAAGAAAAGATGATGAACACGATACGCATCTACGGCGCCTTGACGCGTCGCGGACGAAATGCACAATACTCCTGCCAAGAACCACAGACAATTGTTTTTCTTTAACGTTTTCTTTGGTTACCCTTTTGTTAACCTGCTGGGGCTTAGAATCGAGCCCAGGAGGATTCCAAAGGGATAAAATTTCCCCAGCTAATGCTAATTATATGCCCCCACCTCCCCCGCTTAGTCCGAGTGATAAAAACCACTTAGGGAGGTATGCCAACATCACGCCGACATACCTCCCATTTAAGGGTGTTTTACAGCACCTAGCGGAAGGTAGAGAACTTCTTTACCACCCAGCGGCTTAGAACAAGCAGGATGGCGCCCAACACGATGGATACAACACCAAGGGAGATGAAGAAGGTATTCTCCGCGCCTGCATCATCCGGGTTATAGAAGCTAGCCAAGGAGCCGGCCAGCGAGGTACCCATAGCCACCGCCATCATCCACACCGCCATCATGCGGGACGGGAATGCGACTGGCGCCACCTTGGTGGCAAGCGCATTGCCTACCGGCGACAGGAGAAGCTCCGCCATAGTGAACAGGAACAGAATGAGGATGATGACATACATCGGCGTGGAGTTCGCCGCCGCACCCGAGTACGGCAGGAAGAAGAACAAGGAGATGCCGATGACGATATTGGCTACGCCGAACTTCACTGGGGTGGACCACTGCCTATCCCCAAGCTTTGTCCACATCGTTGCAAAGACAGCAGAGAAAATGACAATGAAGATCGGGTTAATGGACTGCACCAGTGATGGCGGGATTTCCCAGCCAAACATGTGGCGATCCAAGCGCACATCCGAATAAATCGTCATTACGGTGAACTGCTGCTGGAAGATACCGAAGAACAAAACGCCGGAAACGAACATCGGGATAAATCCGAGCAGGCGATTCTTTTCCTCGCGGGTCACCAGCTTCGAGGTATACATCTGAGCCCACAGATAAATTGCAGCTACTAGAGCCACCGCGGTAACGATATTGGACAGCCAATCCACCTGAATAGCGCCGGTGGCCAGCGCCACAACCATGACCACGATAATGGCCGCAACTACCACCCCGCCCATGAGCAGCTGCTTCGAGCTAGCCGGGTTGGGCACCTCGTGCCCCGCATCCTTAATGGTGGTTTTGCGCATAAGGGAATATTGGATCAAGCCGAGCGCCATACCAATTGCCGCGATTCCGAAGCCCCAGTGGAAGCCCTTCCAGCCCCACAGCGCAGTGGTAATTAGCGGACCAAATAGACCACCGATATTGACGCCCATATAGAAGATGGAGAAGCCACCATCGCGACGCGGGTCATCGCGGGTGTACATGGAGCCGAGCACGACCTGGGCAGTGGTCTTAACGCCGCCAGAGCCGACAGCAATCAGGACTAGGCCGATGGCCAGTCCAGTTACCGCAGGGATAAATGCCAGGGCGAGGTGGCCGGCCATGACCAGAACGGCCGAATAGAACAGCGTGCGCTCGGCCCCCAAAACACGGTCAGCGACAAGAGAAGCCAACAAGCAGGCCATGTACACCAAGCCTCCGTAGGCACCCACGATCGACGTAGCATCAGCCCGATCCAAGCCAAGTCCACCATCAGTGGTGGCGTAGTACATATACAGCAAGACAAGTGCTTGCATGCCGTAGAAGCTAAAGCGCTCCCACATTTCCACGCCAAAGAGATTGGCCAAGCCCCAAGGGTGGCCAAAGAATGTGCGTTCGCCGCTCTGCGGGGTGGGCGCGGCGGCCTGTGCTGCCACGTCAGATGTGTGTTTCTCCATAAGATTATCTGACCATTCGGAGTTCTAAATCACAAATCCGACGCTATAGGTTTAGTGTCTCACGATAGAAATAAACCTAACGACCTGCAGAAATTTCTCTTCGAGCTTCACCCCATTCGGGTGCAGGGAGAAAGCCCTCCAAGCAGCAGAAAACGCAAAGGGCCCTGCCCGCAGCTCAAGTTTGGCTGCAGGGCAGGGCTTTATGGGACGTTCTATCCCGTCCTAAGCGTTGAGTTTGCGGTACCCAAAGACCGTATCGATGATGCCGTATTCAACGGCTTCCTCAGCAGTCAGAATCTTATCGCGATCGGTATCGATGCGGATCTGCTCTGCGGTACGGCCGGTGTGCTCCGACAACGTAGTCTCCATCAGCTTGCGCATACGCTCAATCTCAGCGGCCTGAATCTCCAAGTCAGAAACCTGGCCCTGAGTGCCTTGGGTTGCTGGCTGGTGGATGAGCACGCGGGAGTTAGGCAGCGCTGCGCGCTTGCCCGGTGCACCCGCAGCCAAAAGCACGGCTGCTGCAGAAGCGGCCTGACCCAAGCACACGGTCTGAACGTCAGGACGCACGTAGCGCATGGTGTCATAGATAGCCATCAACGCGGTAAAAGAACCACCCGGCGAATTGATGTACATGGTGATATCGCGGTCCGGATCCTGGCTTTCTAGGACCAGCAGCTGCGCCATGATGTCATTAGCAGAGGTGTCATCCACCTGGGTGCCCAAGAAGATGATGCGCTCTTCAAAGAGCTTGGAATATGGGTTGGTTTCCTTGGTGCCCTGTGCGGACTGCTCAATAAAGGACGGCAGAACGTAGCGGGAATTTGGCATCTGAGGTTGATTCATAGTGATTTTCTCCTTATTCCCTAGTTGCTCAGTGGGCCGTTAACGGACTCAATGACGTGGTCAACAATGCCGTAGTCCTTGGCCTGTTGGGCGGTCATCCAACGGTCACGGTCGGAGTCCTTGGTGATCTGCTCAAAGGTCTGGCCGGTGTGCTCGGCAATGAGCTCCGCCATCTCCCGCTTGGTCTGAGCAAATTGCTCAGCCTGGATGGCGATGTCCGCAGCGGTACCACCGACACCAGCGGAAGGCTGGTGCATCATAATGCGCGCGTGCGGCAGAGCGTAGCGCTTGCCCTTGGTGCCGCCGGAAAGCAGGAACTGACCCATGGAGGCAGCCAGGCCCATGCCGTACGTGGCAATATCGCACGGCGAGTACTTCATGGTGTCATAAATAGCCATGCCCGCAGTGACAGAGCCACCCGGGGAGTTGATGTAGAGCGAAATGTCGCGAGTGGGGTCCTCGGCGGACAGCAGGAGGATCTGGGCGCACAGCTTGTTCGCAATCTCATCATCGACCTGGGTTCCCAGGAAGATAATGCGCTCGCGCAACAGGCGCTCGTACACGCTATCGCTCAGATTCATACCCGTAGACGACGAGTTCATTGAAATCTTCTCAGACATTAGTGGTTCTCCTTCAAGTGAAGAATGCTTTAACTGGCCCCACCTTACCGGCATTCCTCTCAAACTTGGCCTCTGTTCGCTATGAGCGTTGGGCCACAGCGCCAAAGGCGCACACGGAAGCTGGGTTAACATTTACTCATGTCTGTTTCCGAGCTGTCCACCAGTACCCAGAACTATTTGAAAGCTATCTGGGGGCTAAAGGAATGGTCATCCGAGCCCGTTACCGCCACGCTTATAGCGAAACAGCTGGGACTCAAGCTCTCCTCGGTTTCCGATGCAGTGCGCAAAATGGCGAAGCAAGGGCTCGTGTCACACACGCCCTATGGCTCTGTGGAGTTAACCGAACTTGGCAGGCAGTACGCATTGGTCATGGTGCGCCGTCACCGATTGCTTGAGTCTTTTTTGGTTCAAGCATTGGGCTACACCTGGGACGAAGTCCATAATGAAGCCGAAAATCTCGAACACGCGGTGTCTGACATGCTCATAGAACGTGTGGATAAGTTCCTTGATTACCCCACTAGGGATCCGCACGGCGATCCTATCCCTACGGTTGATGGACAGATCACCATCCCCAGTGCGCATCGCCTCACCGACAGCGGTGCACAATCGCAGGTGACCGTGGAACGCATTTCTGATTCCGACCCACAACTGCTGAAGTTCCTTGAAGAGCGCGGCATTGTCACTGGGGCTGTTCTTAGCACGCGCGAGGGAGCGCCCTTTTCAGATTCTCTCGAAATACAGGTGGCCGGCGGCACTCAGTGGGTAGTACTTGGACGCCCAGCTACCGACGCAGTGTTTGTAGCACACCACAACCTTTAGACATTCCCCTTTGCATTAATCCTGCTCTCACCTGCCCTTTTCAAAACTACGTTAGACCGTAGTTGCAACTACGGCATTGCGTAGTTAGTCTTTTCGAATATCACCTACCCCACTTATGGCTAAGGCCAGGATGAGCAGGATTGCCATGTCAGACTCACCAGATTTGGTGTACTTTTCCAGCGTTTCAGAGAACACGAAAAGATTCGTCGAACGCTTAGATAGACCCGCGGTGCGCATTCCACTGCGCCCCAAGAAAACCGGGATGATCCAGGTTTCACACCCGTACGTACTCATCGTTCCCACCTACGGCGGCGGCTCGCTCAAACGCGCAGTCCCCAAACAGGTCATCGACTTCCTCAATGACCCAATCAACCGCTCCTTTATCCGGGGCGTTATTACCTCAGGGAATACCAACTTCGGAAGTGCTTACTGCGTCGCCGGACGCATCATTTCCGCCAAGTGCCACGTACCGGAGCTGTATCACTTCGAGCTTCTCGGCACCCAGAAGGACATCGCCGCCGTAAAGCAGGGCCTTCAGAAGTTTTGGGAGCAGCAAAAGCAGCTAACGATGACACCCCATTAATCCCCCACAAGATGAAGAACACATCCGCATCACACAGATTGGAAAACACAATGTGGCCTCTTGATGCCACCCCCACACAGACTATTGGCGCTACGCCCCGCACCGCTTCAGCAGACAATGCCGGCGGTGTCGTCAAGCGCAAGAGCTACCACGCACTCAACGCGCAGCTGAACTTGTTCGACGCTTCTGGAAAAATCCAGTTTGACAAGGACATTCAGGCAGCACAAGACTATGTCACGCACCATGTCGCTCCCCGCATGCATCAGTTCGATTCCACCAAGCAACGCTTGGAATGGTTGGTTGATAACGAGTACTACGAGCGGGATTTCCTTGAGCTTTATGATGACGCCTTTCTGTGCGCCATGTACGACAGAGCACATCGAGTTAAGCATCAGTTCCGCACCTTCCTCGGCGCATTTAAGTTCTTCACTTCATATGCACTGAAAACCTTTGATGGCTCCCGATTCCTAGAAGGCTACGAAGAACGCGTCGCCACCACAGCTTTATACCTTGCACAGGGCGACGAAGAGCTCGCAGAAAAGCTGGTGGATGACATCATGACCGGACGCTTCCAGCCCGCCACCCCTACTTTTCTCAACGCAGGCAAAGCCCAGCGCGGCGAAATGGTCTCCTGCTTCCTCCTGCGAATCGAAGACAATTTGGAGAGCATTGGCCGCTGCGTGAACTCTGCACTGCAACTATCAAAGCGCGGTGGTGGAGTGGCCCTGTTGCTGAGCAATCTGCGCGAATCCGGAGCCCCGATCAAAAAGATTGAGAACCAAGCTTCCGGCGTAGTCCCAGTCATGAAGATTCTCGAAGATAGCTTCAGCTATGCCAACCAATTGGGCTCCCGGCAGGGCGCTGGAGCCGTCTACCTGCATGCGCACCATCCAGATATTCTTCGCTTCCTGGATACCAAGCGGGAAAATGCCGATGAGAAAGTCCGCATCAAGACTCTTTCGCTGGGGGTTGTTATTCCAGATATAACCTTCCGTCTGGCCAAAGAGAACAAGGATATGCATCTTTTTAGCCCGTATGACATCGCTCGCGAGTACGGCGTAGCCATGTCTGACATGTCCATCACCGAGTACTACGACGAGCTGGTTGCCAATCCGCGAATCTCTCACACGACCATTAAGGCCCGCGAGTTTTTCACCACGCTGGCTGAGCTTCAGTTTGAATCCGGATACCCCTACATCCTCTTTGAGGATACGGTCAACCGCGCTAATCCCCTCAAAGGACATATCAATATGTCCAACCTGTGTAGCGAAATCCTCCAGGTCAACACGCCATCGACCTACGGAGCTTCGGGTGACTACACCACCGTTGGCCAGGATATTTCCTGCAATCTAGGTTCGCTCAACATTGCGAAGGCTTTTGAATCGCCGGACTTCGGGGAGACCGTCGAAACCGCAGTGCGTGCCCTCACGAAGGTTTCAGACCTGACGAATATCGAAGCTGTTCCCTCCATCGCTCACGGAAATGCTTCCATGCATGCCATTGGTCTGGGCCAAATGAATCTCCACGGCTTCCTTGCTTCACAGCGTATTCCTTATGGCTGCGCCGAGGCACTGGACTTTACAAATATCTATTTCCTCACGGTGACCTACCATGCGCTCCGCGCATCCCATGCACTCGCGGTTGAAAAAGGTCAACGATTCACAGGCTTCGAAGAATCCACCTATGCCACTGGCGCCTACTTTGACAAATACATCGACCAAGACTGGGCGCCAGCCACTGAACACGTAAAACAGCTCTTCCACGAAGCAGGCGTGCAGATCCCTCAACGCGAGGATTGGCTACGGCTCAAGAATCAAGTGATGCAAGACGGCATCTACAACGCCTACTTGCAGGCAGTTCCACCCACTGGATCAATTTCCTACATCAATGACTCCACCGCGTCCATCCACCCAATTGCCTCCAAAATTGAAGTACGCAAGGAAGGCCGCTTGGGGCGCGTGTACTACCCCGCGCCGGAAATGACCAACGACAACCTGGAGTATTTCGATGACTCCTACGCCGTGGGATACGAAAAAATCATCGACACCTACGCCATGGCCACCCAACACGTGGACCAAGGGCTTTCCCTGACCTTGTTCTTTACCGCTGATACCACCACGCGGGACATCAACAAGGCACAAATCTATGCCTGGAAAGCCGGAATCAAGACCCTCTACTACATCCGTTTACGCCAATCCGCGCTCCAAGGAACCGAGGTCGAAGGCTGCGTCTCCTGTGCTTTGTAGGAGCACGGTCCTCCCCCTTGTCCACAACCATTCACTCAGAAAGAAAGAAGCTATGTCGTCAACATCGAATAGTGCTGAACTAACCAGCATTTCAGTTACTCCGCCGAGCTACCGGCATGATCCTTCAGCCCGCATCCGCGCCATCAATTGGAACCGGGTGAGCGATAACAAGGATCTTGAAGTGTGGAACCGTCTAACCGCCAACTTTTGGTTGCCAGAAAAGGTCCCGCTTTCTAATGATCTCCCGGCGTGGCAGAAGATGACACCCGAGGAACGCAACCTCACCATGCGGGTGTTCACGGGACTCACCACCCTGGATACTGTCCAGGCCACCGTGGGTGAAATCTGTCAGATTCAAGATGCCCGCACCGAACACGAGGAGGCCGTGTATACCAACATCGCCTTCATGCAGTCAGTCCATGCCCGTTCATACTCTTCAGTGTTTTCTACCCTGAGCAGTACAAAGGAAATTGATGAAGCATACCGCTGGGCGGTGAATAACGACCTTCTCCAGGCACGCGCCAAGAAAGTTCTCGCGCACTATTTTGGGCCGGATCCACTCAAACGCAAGGTGTCATCGACGTTGCTTTCCTCGCTGCTTCTCTACGCGGGTTTCTATCTTCCCTTGCACTTTTCTGTCCACGCCACCCTGACAAATACGGCAGACATGATCCGCCTCATTCTGCGTGACAAGGCAGTGCACGGCTACTACTCGGGTTACAAATATCAGCGCGGTCTGGAATCCACGACCCCGCTACGGCAGAAGGAGATGCATGATTTCACCATTTCTTTGCTCGAAGAGCTTTATGCACTAGAGCTGGACTATTCCGGCGAGCTATATGAGCCTTTGGGACTCATGGATGATGTAGCCGTGTTCGTTCGCTATAACGCCAATAAGGCACTCATGAATTTGGGCTACCCGGATTATTTCCCGCCCGAAGAAACGGAAGTGAACCCAGAAATCCTCGCGGCCCTAGCCCCCGGAGCAGATGAGAACCATGACTTCTTCTCCGGATCTGGTTCCTCCTATGTCATTGGTACTGCTGAAGAAACGAGTGATGATGACTGGGATTTCTAAACCTTTTCCGCGACCGGACCAAGGAAGCTGGCTTGAGACCATCGCGCTGTTTGAAGCCATCCGCGAAGGAAACCAACCCGCAGCCATGCGGCTGTTGAATACATCCGCCGCACGAGAGGCCGTCCTCGGGGGGCTTCTAGGACTCATCGAACTGTACTTCCGCCATGAAGAAGGAGACAAAGTAGATGGCTTCCTCACCGCCGCCCACGCTGCCGGCCCACCACCGGCCTTTGGCTGCAAGCCTTTTCTCCCTTGACCACGTCTCCCTACACCCAACTAAGAAAGAAGGTTTACCATGACCACCCCACGTATCAGCGTTATCGTCGGCAGCCTGCGCCGAGAGTCATTTGCACGCAAGATTGCACACGAGGTGCTCACGATGATCCCTGAAGGCTACGAGGCAAACATCGTGGAAATCCGTGACTTGCCGCTCTATGACTTCGACTACGATGACCCCGCCGTCACGGACAAGCCCACTCCGGCTGAGTACACCACCTTTCGCGAGACCATCAAGAACTCGAGCGGGATCCTCTTCATTACGCCAGAGAACAACCGCACTATCCCTGCCTGCCTCAAAAACGCAGTGGACATCGGCTCTAAACCCAACTCAGATGTGGCGTGGAAGAACCTTCCCGTAGGTATCATTAGCCACTCTGTAGGCCGCATGGGCGGCTACAGTTCACAGAAGAACCTTCGCCTCGCTCTGTCCTACTTCGACATGCCGCTCCCTGGTCAGCCCGAAGTATTTCTGGGCCAATCCCCCACCCTTTTCGAAGAGTCCGGGCATCTCAATCAACGTACCGCAGACTTTGTCAAGGATTACGTTATGCGCTTCCTGCAGTTGACCGACGAGGCCTTTAGAGCCAAGAACGGCTAGCGGTATCCCCAGCCAACACACATCACGCCCTCTTCGAAGTACTCAAAGACTCCTAGAGGGCGTTCACAATGACACAAACCCCGGATTCAGGCTCATCCTTGAGTTACCTGAATCCGGGGTTTCATGCGCGCTCGCCACCACACATGTGGCAGCAGCGCGTTACAAGCGGGAGATTACTTCTCCTCGGAAGCTTCTGCAGCGTCCTCTTCTTCGATTTCACCGAAGTACTGGTCAACGTCAACCTTATTGCCCTCTTCATCCTTGACGGTGGTGCGGCAGATAGCGGCAGCCAGTGCCTTGCCACGGCGCACGTCAGAGAAGAGGTTTGCGATCTGGCCGTTGGACTGCAGCTGCTGGATGAACTGGTTCGGGTCCATGCCGTAGGACTGAGCGGTGAACAGGATGTGGTCGGTCAGCTCCTGCTGGGAAACTTCCGGCTCTTCCTTCTCTGCTACAGCGTCAAGGAACAGCTGGGTGCGCACGGACTCTTCTGCCTGCTCGCGAGTCTGCTTATCAAACTCCTCGCGGGAGGTGCCCTGTGCCTCAAGCAGCTGAGCCAGTGCCTTCTCATCGTGAGCCAGCTGGCCCAGGATCTGGTGTAGCTGGGAGTGAGCCTGCTCGTCCACTACGGACTGCGGCAGTTCGAATTCAACCTGGGACAGTGCGGACTTCAGAACCTCATCGCGGATCTGTGCAGCCTGCTCAGCCTTCTTGGTCTCCTCCACCTGGGTCTTGGTGGATTCACGCAGCTCGTCCATGGTGTCGAACTCAGAAGCCATCTGAGCAAACTCATCGTCCATAGCCGGCAGCTTGCGCTCCTTGGACTGCTGGACATGGACCTTGATGGTGGCCTCTTCGTCCTTGTGCTCACCGGACTGGATGGTGGAGGTGAACTCGTTATCCTCACCGGTCTTCATGCCGCGCAGGGCAGTATCCAGACCCTTGATGAGGTCATCATCGCCGATACGGTAAGACAGCCCCTCGGTGGAAGCGTCTTCGATCTTCTCGCCGTCAATTTCAGCGGTAATGTCGATGATGGCGTAGTCGCCGGTCTTCATCTTGCGCTTGGTGTCCTTGAGCTCACCAAAGCGCTCTGCCAGCTCCTCTAGAGCCTTGTCGACGTCATCCTCGTCAGCCTTCAGGGCTGGGACGGTAACGGAGATCTTGGAGAAGTCCGGAATCTCGAACTCAGGACGGATATCAACCTCTGCGGTGAACTCCACGAAGTCCTTGTCCTCGATCTTGGAAATGTCAACGTCCGGCTGGCCGATCACCTTCAGATCGTTTTCCTTGACTGCCTGCTCGTAACGGGAAGGCAGCATGTCATTGACAACCTGCTCCAGGATGGGGCCGCGGCCGAAGCGAGCGTCAATAAGCTGGCGCGGTGCCTTGCCCTTACGGAAACCTGGAATAGAAACCTGCTGCGCGATTGCCGCGTAAGCTTGATCGATTTCCTGGTCCAGCTCCGCAAACGGAACGTTGACGGTGAGCTTAACGCGGGTATCGCTCAGCTTGTCTACGGTGGTCTTCACGAGTGAATCTCCCTGGCTTCATTGTTTTACGTACATAAACTTAAAGGGGGTCCGGAAATCCTTATTAGGGCATTTCCAGACCCCCATACGTCGGGGCGACAGGATTTGAACCTGCGACCCCCTGCTCCCAAAGCAGGTGCGCTACCAAACTGCGCCACGCCCCGTATGTAGGCCACCAAGTTACCTTGGCTGCGTTGCATACCTGAGACAGTGTACCGTGTCCGTTTTAAATCTCCTAAACGGACCCCCACTTAACGGAATCAACGCAGCACAGAGGCCGCTTTTGACAGCCTAGCGGCTAGAAATCGAAATCAAACATTCCGTCAAAGAATCCGCCGCCATCACCATCGCCAAGGCCATCAAACAGGCCGCCACCGTCATCGCCGCCACCCATGTCACCGGTGTCGCCAGCATCGCCAGCGTCACCACCCATGTCGCCAGCATCGCCCATGCCATCACCGCCACCCCAGTCGCCGCTTTCAGCAGCGGCCGCGGAATAACCAATGCCAGACATACCGGAGAACAGGGCATTAAACATCATGGAGTAGCCAACCATCCACACGCCGGTCTGCAATGCATCAGCCCACCATGGACGGGAGTACCAGCCGGCCGGGACAGGACGACCTGCCACGGTTCCGCCTGGGTAATAGTTCGGGGTATCCGCGGAGGCATACGGCGAAGCAGTGATCTGCTGGCCATTCGCTTCCACGGTGCGCTTTTCTGTCACCTTGCCGGCGGCGCGCTGCCCCTCGAGCGGTGGCAACTCTGGACCCGGGTTCATACCCATAATCTCGCGCGCGGCATTCACATAGTGCATGCCTTCCAAGGCGGACTCACGCGCGAGATTCGCCTGCTTTGCAGTAGTAGCGCGCGAAATCGCCGAGTTAGCTGCAGTAAAGCGCTCCGAGGCGTCGGCCATTGCCTGCTGGGAGGCAGAATCGGTGCCAGAAATCTGCATTACCTGCCCACCTAGGCGTTCAATCCACCGGCGAGCATCGGCTTGTGCGTCAGCCAATTGCTGCGCCTCTCGCTCCTCGCGGCGCTTTTGAGAGCTGCGGGAGGAAATAAACCAGGCGCTTCCACCAATTGCCAGCGCAACGAGCAAAATTCCCACTATGATCATCGCTTTCTATAGATAGGTCCGTTCCTTTTATAACAACGGCGCAAACGCCACCCTAGTTCCCTATTTTCGTTTTTGCCCCCGTGTACGCTAAAGTATGGCGCAGCGTTTCAATAGCGCGCTGTGGGAATGTCGTATAGTGGCTAATACCTCAGCCTTCCAAGCTGAAGACGCGGGTTCGATTCCCGTCATTCCCTCCACGTCTCGCCCATCTTCCAGGTGGGCGATTTTTCGTTTTACTTCCCCGGCCCTGCGGCCTAAACGACAGAATGTGTTGTTTTGCGGCGTGTCGGGCTAAACGACATTTTGTGTTGGTGGGGTTTAGCGTATGTGGCCTTTGCGTATTCCCATAGAGTGGTTGTAGGCAGTGTC
>NZ_JAKRNF010000016.1:0-57926 GCF_022347225.1 Corynebacterium sp. ACRPQ | reverse complement strand
TTTGGCGGTATTTCATGGTCGAAGCTGGAATATCCCTTTGGATAAGTGAAATAGTACTAATAACAGCACGCCAGACCAGCTAGCCGTACAACCTCACCAACACATCCTGTCGTTTAGGCCTGCTTTTGCTGAGGGTGGGGACTTTCTCAAGCCGTGCGAAGTGCTTCGTGGTGACGATTATCTATAGGAAATTCAATTTAAACCGGTGTGGGCTTCGGGGGTAGTAGTAGCGTTGTCGATAGCTGGGGTTTAATCTGAGTCACACTCGCCTACTTTCGTAGCGTAGGACATGGTGAGTTGTCGACTTATTAAGGAGCACTATGCAGACCTCGCTCGGGCTCACGGCCATGGGCCTCATCATCATTTTCGTGACGGTGGGAATTTTGATCCGCGGCCGAGTAAATCCCATTATCCCCATGACCCTGGTACCCGTAGTTGGCGCCTTAATATGTGGATTTGGTCTAGGTGAAATATCTGACTTTTTCAGCGAGGGCTTAAATTCCGTTATCAACGTCGTGGTGATGTTTATCTTCGCCATTATCTTCTTCGGCATTTTGCAAGACGTTGGCCTATTTACTCCAGTCATTCGTACGCTCATCAGGGCCACCCGGGGAAGGATCATGGCCGTAACGCTGGGCACTGCGGCGATTGGTGTAGTAGCGCACCTTGATGGATCGGGTTCTACCACTTTCCTTATCACTATCCCGGCTCTCTTGCCGCTCTACCGTGCGCTGAATATGTCGCGCTACGTGCTCATCACCATTGTGGCGATGGCTGCCTCGGTCATGAACATGGTTCCTTGGGGCGGCCCGCTGGGCCGCGCCGGTGCTGTGGTCGATCAGCAGCCCAATGCCATCTGGGTCCAACTCCTGCCTATTCAAGGCGTGGCGATTGTGCTGGTATTCCTCTTGGCTGCGCTTTTGGGGTGGTGGGAACAGCGCCGCGTTGCGGGGCTACGCGAAAGCGGAGAACTAGCGGGTGGTACTGCAGTGGACGTGAATGCGTTGGCGGATGAATTCGCTGCTGCACAGGCACGTGAACAGCATAAATTGGGCTACCACTTCCGCGAAGGGCGCTGGGTAACCGTGATCAACATTGTCGTTGCACTTGCCGTTTTAGTGGCCTTGCTCTCGGGCATAGTCCCGCCCGCCCCAGCCTTCCTCATCGCCACGACCATCACTTTGGCAATCAACTTCAGTGGACCAATGGAGCAAGGGGAGGCCCTGCGGCGTCACGCGCCCAATGCCTTGGCCATGGCAGGCGTCATCCTTGCCGCCGCGATGTTCTTGGGCGTCCTCAATGAAACCAAGATGCTTGAGGAAATCGCACTGACATTAGTGAACGTTCTACCAGAGGGCGTCGCACCACACCTGCACGTGATTGTGGGATTCTTTGGTGTGCCACTTGATTTGTTGACCTCGACGGATGCTTATTACTTCTCAGTGCTTCCAATTGTTCAAGGCACCGTTGAGAGCTTTGGAGTCAGCGGTATGGGTGCAGCCTGCGCGCTCATTATCGGCAATGTGGTGGGTACCTTCGTCTCACCCTTCTCGCCTGCACTTTGGCTGGCGCTGGGTCTTGCGGAAGGTCAGATGGGTAAATACCTCAAGCTGGCTTTCCCAATTGCGTGGATTTTCTCCGCCATCTTGGTTGCCGTGGCGCTATTTACGGGAATGCTGGCGTAACAACGAAAAAGGCCCGCAGCAAAGCTGCGGGCTGTTGGTCGGGATAACAGGATTTGAACCTGCGACCTCTTCGTCCCGAACGAAGCGCGCTACCAACCTGCGCCATATCCCGGCGTTCCGCCTTGAAAAGCGGTACCTGGATACTTTAACGCAAGCTGAGCGCAATCAACAAAACGGCAGGTGGCCGGGTTTAGTCCACCTCGGTGATTTTCAGCAGAGTGGCGGAAGGGCGGCAGAAAAGGCGTACCGGGGCGAATTTGGAGGTGCCCAGACCATTGGAAACATGCATCTTCATCGGGCCGAAGTCGTGGAGGCCCTGCACGCGGTCGCGGTCGATGCCGCAATTGGTTACCAGTGCGCGGGAGCCGGGCAGGCAGATTTGGCCGCCGTGAGTGTGTCCAGACAGCGAGAGTTGGTAGCCGTCGGCCGCGAACTTTTCCAGCACGCGGGGCTCGGGGGCATGGAGGAGCGCCAGGGACAAGTCGGCGTCCTCGTTGGGCGGGCCGGCGATTTCGGAGTAGTCATCTAGATCATGGTGGGGATCGTCCACGCCGGCGACGGCAAGGCGGACATTGCCCACCTTGAATTCATGGCGGGCCTGGTTGGCATCGCGCCAGCCGTGCTCCAAGAAGGCGGCGCGCATACCGCGCCACGGCAAGTCCACATAGGAGGGCTCGCGCTTTTTGCCCAGCAGGTACTTGAAGGGATTGACCGGCTGCGGTGCCCAGTAATCATTGGTGCCGAAGACGAAGAGGCCGGGGCGAGCCAGCAAAGGACCGAGAGCGCGCAACGTATCGGGAACGGCCTGCTGGTCGGAGAGATTATCGCCAGTGTTGACCACGAGGTCCGGCTCTAGGGCGTCGAGGGCAGAAACCCAGGCAATCTTGGTCTCCTGGCCGGGGATCATATGCAGATCGGACAGATGCAGCAGCCGAAATTCCGACTTACCGCGCAGCGTGCCCTTGGGCAGGAGGGGGAGCGTATATTCCTTGAGCTCGAATTTGGTCAGTTCGCTATAGCCCCATGCCGCGGCGCCCAGGCCGGCAGCGGTGAGGCCGCCAAGAATACGTAAAAGTTTCACGGCTACCACACTACCTGGCGTACATTGATAGGCATGAGCGAGCTAAAGCAAACCATCCGTGCAGATCTGAAAACCGCAATGAAGGCCAAGGAGAAGCAGCGCACCAGCGCCATCCGCGCCTTGCTGGCCGCCATCCAGGCCGAGGAGACCAATGGCTCCCGGCATGAGCTGGAGGACGCCGATATCCTCAAGGTGATTGCGCGCGAGATTAAAAAGCGCCGCGAGTCCGCCGAGGTCTATGAGGAAAACGGCCGTCCGGAGCTGGCGGAAGCCGAGCTTGCCGACGTCCCCTTCTTCGAGGCCTACCAACCCCGCCAGCTGGACGAGTCCGAGCTTAAGGCCCTAGTGAAGGACTCTATCGCGGAGGTAGAGGCCGAAAACGGCGAAGCACCCACCATGAAGCAGATGGGTGCAGTAATGAAGGTGGCCAATGCCAAGGCCGCCGGCCAGGCAGATGGCAAGCGCCTGTCCGCTGAGGTCAAGTCCCAGCTGAGCTAAAGCGGACGAGACCGCAACGGGCGAGGCTTAGCGGCCAAGGAGGCTGCGGACATCGTTAGCAAAGCTATCGATGTCCTCTTGGCGGATGCCAAAGTCTTCCGGCGAGAACCCGCCGCCGGTATCGGTACCG
Organism: Corynebacterium sp. ACRPQ; assembly: GCF_022347225.1. NCBI lineage: Bacteria > Bacillati > Actinomycetota > Actinomycetes > Mycobacteriales > Corynebacteriaceae > Corynebacterium > Corynebacterium sp. ACRPQ. Next base: position 54,532 of record NZ_JAKRNF010000016.1, on the reverse strand, counting down.
CCACCGTCGTTGCCCGTTCCGCCGCCTGTGTCGCCAGTCGAGCGGCCCGGGCTCGTAGCACCGTCGGCATTACCGCCGCCGGTGCTATTTTGTGCGCCGGTGGAGTTGGCGTCGGCCACGCCGGAGGAGGGGGATTGGGATGCCCCGGCGCCGTCGGAAAGCTGCAGCGTAATCTCCGCGCCCTTCTTCTTGCCATCCTTGCCGGTAATCGCGCGAACCACGCGGCCATAAGGAACATTGCCGCCGATAACCCGGGAGGTCTTGACCACGTAGCCCTTGGACTCCAAGGTCTGGCGGGCCTCGGCCTCGGACTTGCCGCGCAGGCTATCAAGGGTCTTATCGGCCGTGGTGCCGTTGTCGTACTTCTTGTTGTAGTTTGGCAGGCCGGCCTTGGTAGCTATCGGCAGCTGCGTAGCCATGCTGAAGAAGGTCTGCGCCGGCTCCAAGCCGCCGTAGAGGTTGCCCCAACCCGCGCACTGGCGCACCGGGCCGGTACACAGCGGGACGGTGGAGGTGCCATCGTTATAGATATACGGCGCGGCGGAAATGCCCTCGTTGAATCCCAAAAATGCGGAGGACTGGTTGGACTCGGTGGTACCGGTCTTGGCCGCGATAGGGCTGGAGTAACCGGCCGCCTGGGCGGCATTCTTGGCCGTGCCTTGCTTGGCGTCCTCGGACAGGGCGTTGCTCATCGCGCGGGCTACGTCCTTATCAACGGCCTGCTCACACGGGGTTTCCTTGAGATAGACCTCGTTGCCTTCCTTATCCGTGACTTGGGAGATGGGGTTGGGCTCGCACCACTTGCCATCCGCGGCCAGTGTGGCGCCGACATTGGAAAGCTCCAGCGGGTTGACCTGGTCCGGGCCCAAGGTGAAGGAGCCGGAGTTGGCCTCCTTGGTGTGCTGGGCAATCGAGGTGTCTTTATCAAAGCTGCCCTTGTCATCGTAGGAGCGCAGGCCCAAACGCACGGCCATATCGACGATGGGTGCCACGCCTACCTGCTCCGTGAGCTTGATAAACGGCGTATTGGGGGAGTGCGCCAGCGCTTCCTGTAGCGTCATCGTGGCCTTATAGGCACCAGCGTTTTCCACGCAGTAGCGGTCCGCTGGGCAGCCGGCGGCGCCACCATGGCCTAGGCCCTCCGCTTCGTAGCGGGTCGGCACATCCACGGTGTTTTTGATGCCATAGCCCGCTTCGAGCGCGGCCGCGGCGGTAAAGACCTTGAAGACGGAACCTGCACCGTTGCCCACCAAGGAGTAGGGCTGCGGCAGGATGGTCTCATTTTTATCCAGGTCCAGGCCGTAATCGCGCGAGGAGACCATGGCTAGCACCTTGCGGTCCGACCTGCCGGGCTTGATGACGTTCATGACTTCAGCCACGCCTTGGGCATCCGGGTTGGTATGGTTTTGGACGGACTCGAGGGCCTTATCCTGCACCGTTGGGTCCAGCGTGGTTTTGATGGTGTAGCCGCCGCGCGCTAGCTGCTCCTCGCTAATGCCCTTCTTATCCAGGTATTTCAGTACATAATCACAGAAGAAACCGCGGTCGCCGGCGCCGATGCAGCCATTGGCCAGCGTTTTGGGCTTCTTGCCGACGCCCAGCTTCTCCCCCTTATATTTATCCGCTTCCTGTTGCTTGATATGGCCGTTATCCGCCATGGATTGCAGGACTAGGTTGCGCCGCTCGGTTACTTCCTCGGCGTTGGTATAGGGATTGAGGCGCTCAGAGGATTGGACCATGCCAGCCAGCATCGCTGCCTGCGGCACCGTGAGGTCAGAAGCGTGCGTGCCGAAGTAAGTGCGGGCCGCCGCCTCGACGCCATAGGCATGGTTACCAAAAGATACCAGGTTGAGGTAGTTGGTGAGGATGTCATCCTTATCCAATTCCGCATCCATCTTGGTGGCCATGCGCATCTCGCGCAGCTTGCGGGCCACGGATTGCTCGGTGGCCGCGGCGCGCTCTTCATCGGTGGTGGCAGAGACCAGCAACAGGTAGTTCTTGACGTACTGCTGATCGATGGTGGAAGCGCCCTGGGAGACGCCGCCCGAGGTTAGGTTGGTCCACAGTGCGCGGAAGTTTCCCTGGAAGTCCACGCCTTCGTGATCATAAAAGCGCTCGTCCTCAATGGAGACGATGGCGTTTTTCATGGCCTTAGAAATCTTCTTGCTCTCCACCGGGTGGCGGCGCTGGCTGAAAACATAAGCCATGTCCTTGCCCTTGGCGTCTTTGATCGTGGTGACGCCTGGGATATTGCCGGCAGTCAGATCTTGCAGGTCAGATTGCATGGTTTCGTTAGTGCGGGCAATCGCCACACCGGAAATGCCCGCGAAGGGGGCAAGAGCCAGGGCGATGAGCGCGCCTACCAAGACCGTAGACAGGGCTATCTTGGCCAAAGATTTGATGACAGTCACGTCCCATACCCTACGTGGTCGCCCTTGGTAGGTGGAAGATCACTCGCACCCCCTAAAGTGTGACGTGTTAGACAATCTTCTACCTGGATGAATAGACTTAGATGCGTTACATAGTATTCCGTCTGGGAAGGAGCACACTCACCCATGACCGTTCGTGTGAAGACTGCTGGAATGTCTAATACAGCCCGAAATCCCGAGCGTGGTGAGTGGGTCACCCAGGCCAAATGCCGCAAGGGCGACCCAGATGCCCTCTTCGTTCGCGGTGCGGAACAGCGCAAGGCGGCCGTCATTTGCCGCCACTGCCCGGTACTGACCGAATGCCGCGCTGACGCCCTGGATAATCGCGTCGAGTTCGGTGTGTGGGGCGGGCTGACCGAGCGCCAGCGCCGAGCTCTGCTGCGCAAGAACCCCCACATCACGGATTGGGCCCACTACTTGGCTCAGGGTGGCGAGCTCGTCGGGATTTAAGAATTTAGACGGCGTGGGGCGTATTTAATAGTTAGAATGGGCCCCATGACTAAATGGGAATACGCAACCGCACCTGTCCTTACCCACGCCACCAAGCAGATCCTCGATTCTTGGGGTGAAGATGGCTGGGAACTGGTCACCGTCACCCCGGGTCCTAACCCGGAAAACGTCGTGGCCTACTTCAAGCGCGAGGTGGCAGAGTAAATGGGCTTTCATGCTCGCTTGCGGGAGCTGGGGTATGAGCTACCGGGCGTCGCCAAGCCGCTAGCGTCCTATGTGCCGGCCGTACGCGTGGGTGATCAGGTCTGGACTTCTGGCCAGCTTCCCCTCGTGGAGGGCGCCTTGCCGCTAACCGGCAAGGTTGGCGCCGAAGTCACCACGGAACAGGCCCAGGAACAGGCACGCATCGCGGCGCTCAATGCGCTCGCTGCTATCGATGCCGAAGTTGGTCTGGACAATGTCTCCCGCGTGGTAAAAATCGTGGGGTTTGTGGCCTCCGATCCGGCCTATGCCGACCAACCGGTAGTTATCAATGGTGCCTCCGATTTCATCGGTGAGGTCTTTGGGGATGCTGGAAAGCATGCTCGCTCTGCCGTGGGCGTAGCTGCGTTGCCTAAAAACGCCCCGGTAGAGATCGAACTAATCGTAGAAATTGCTGCTTGATCGGATAGGCTAGTAACTATGGAGCACCCCGCATATAGTCAATTGCGTCCCGTCAGCCAATCCGTTGGCGTAGTCCTTTGTGATAACCCCAGCTACACCGCCCTTGAGGGCACGAATACCTGGATTATTCGCGCCGCCGAAGACTCTCGGGCGATTGTCGTGGATCCCGGTCCCGAGGATGAAGGCCATCTCAACGTTGTGCACCGCAACGCAGGTGAGGTGGCTTTGATTTTGATTACCCACCGCCACGATGACCACGCTTCGGGCGCACAACGCTTGCGGCAGATGACCGGCGCCCCCATCCGCGCCTTCGATCCGAGCTACTGCAATGGTGCCGAGGCCCTTCAGGACGGCGAGCACATCTCCCTCGATGGCATCACCCCAAGTCTCGAGGTCGTGCACACCCCAGGCCATACCGCGGATTCCACCTGCTTTTTTGTGTGGAGCGGTGAGGTAGGAAATTCCCGCCTCGAAGGCATTATCTCCGGTGACACCATCGCCGGCCGCCACACCGTTCTGCTTTCGGAGACGGACGGTAACTTGGCTGATTACCTGCAGACCCTCGACACCTTGGAAGAGCGCGGCAAGGATATTGCGCTGTTCCCAGGACACGGTCCGGACTTGGATGACACCTCGCAGGTGGCCCGCAAGTACATTGACCGCCGCCACTACCGCCTTGACCAGATTAAGGAGATCCGCTCCCGCCTAGGCGATGATGTGGATTTGAATACCCTGGTCAACGAGATGTATGACGACGTGGACCCGGTGCTGCGCCACGCTGCGGAGCAGTCCACGCGCACCGCGCTGAAGTACTTGGACGGCGAGGCTAAATAAGCCTGTCTCCGTTCGCCCCTCTTCCTCTTTGGTGGGGAGAGGGGCTTAACTGTGTTTGTGGGCTGAGGCAGGAGGAGCGCAGGGCCGACGTATGGCCGCGGTGGGGCCCGCAGGCGGTGCGGAGTGGAGCGTACCGTGGCCACAAGTGCGGTGCGGAACTGGTTAAAAGGGGGTAAAACCAGCGAAACCCCGCCGGAGCGGGGTAGCGAACTGGCGCGGTCTTAGCGAGCGCGGCGGGCGAGGTGCTCGGTATCGACGATGAGCACGGACTTGCCTTCGAGGCGGATCCAACCGCGGTGCGCGAAGGTGGCCAGCGCCTTGTTGACGGTCTCACGGGAAGCGCCCACCAGCTGGGCAATCTCTTCCTGGGTGAGGTCGTGGTTCACGCGCAGGGCGCTGCCTTCCTGAACACCGAAACGGTTAGCCAGCTGCAGCAAGGTCTTTGCCACGCGGCCCGGAACGTCGGTGAAGATGAGGTCAGCCAAGTTGGCGTTGGTGCGGCGCAGGCGGCGAGCCAGCACGCGCAGCAGCTGCTGGGCGATTTCGGGGTGGTCACCAACCCACTTCTTGAGCAGCTCGGAGTTCATGGTGGCGGCCTGAACCTCGGTCACACACACTGCGGAGGAGGTGCGCGGGCCCGGATCGAAGATGGACAGCTCGCCAAACATATCGGATGGGCCCATGACCGTCAGCAGGTTTTCGCGGCCGTCCGGGGCGTGGCGGGCGAGCTTAATCTTGCCCGAGGTGATGATGTACAAGCGGTCACCGGGCTCGCCTTCGTCGAAGATGGTGGTTCCGCGCGGGTAGCGCACGGTCTCCATCTGCTCGATAAGGTGCTGCACTGCAACGGGATCAACGCCTTGGAAGATTCCGGCGCGGGAGAGGATGTCCTGTACGCCTTCCACGTTTTACTCCTTGGATGTCGACTACGAAAGTCCATAGATGAGCCTGTGCCACATCTGGGTGCGGTCTTTCATGCACTCGACAATGCGGAACAAGCGGGGTCACTGTGTAACGCGTTTCATCTTACAGTGTAATTGGTCACTTTTGGTACTTCACAGAAATTTTGTCACACTATAGAAACTCTACTCGTGCTAGTGCACGGTTCAGGCCAGCAGTTTTGCGGCCTAGTCAGCAAAAACGACTGCCTCGAGCTTTTCCATCAGGAGGGCGAAAAGGGCGATGGCAAGTGGTACCAGAATCACGAGTGAAATCATGTTTTCCTAGTCTACTAAGCTAAACCCCATGAATTCAGCACTGTCAGCGGCCAGCGCGCCGGAGCTACGCGCACCGGAAGTAAATCGGCGTTTGGCGCAGGAATATCCGGATGCACGGTGTGCCTTGGATTATGACTCCCCGCTGCAGCTGCTCATTGCCACCGTTCTTTCCGCACAATGCACGGATGAACGCGTGAATTCGGTGACCCCTGAACTCTTTGCCCGCTACCCCGAGGCGGCAGATTATGCGGCTGCGCAGCGTTCGGACTTGGAGAGCATCCTGCGGCCGTTGGGCTTTCAGCGCGCCAAGGCGGGTCACCTTTTGGGCATCGGGGAGAAGCTGGTGGCAGATTTTCAAGGCGAGGTCCCGCGCACGGTCAAGGAACTGACCAGCTTGCCCGGTGTTGGTCGCAAGACCGCACTGGTGGTGCTCGGAAATGCCTTCGGGATTCCTGGGCTGACCGTGGATACGCACTTTAGCCGCCTCATGCAGCGGCTCGGGCTGACGGGGGAGAAGACCCCGGTCAAGATTGAGCGGGACATCGCTAAGCTCGTGTCGGAGGAAGAGTGGACGATGTTTTCGCACCGCGTCATCTTCCACGGGCGTCAGGTCTGCCATGCGCGCACGCCGGAGTGCGAAGCATGTGTTCTGCGGGATATGTGTCCAGCCGCTCGTGGGCGCTAGGCTAACGGTATGAAGAACTACGTCCTTGGCACGGTGATTGCCGCGATCCTCATCACCGTCATTGCGGTAGCTGGGGTCTCGCAGTTGCGGGGTGGGGACGGATCCGAGGAGGCGTCGCCAAGCGAGGCTTCCCCGCAAGAAGTCCCGCAGCGCCCAGACTGCCCGGCCGGCACTGTGGCTGGGGTAGAGCTGGAGTGCCTAGGCGGTGCGGCCGCCGGAAAGCCGGCCGATGAGGGCGTATCCGTGGTTAACGTGTGGGCGTGGTGGTGCGAGCCGTGCCGCGCGGAGCTTCCCTATCTGCAGGATGTGGCGGAAGCGCACCCGGACTGGCAGGTCGTAGGCGTGCACGCGGATAAGAACGCGGGAAATGGTGCGGCCTTCTTGAATGACCTGGGCGTGGAGCTGCCGAGCTTCCAGGATTCGGATAATAAGTTCGCCGGTGAGCTGGGCCTGCCGGGCGTGGTGCCGGTGACGGTGGTGCTCAAGGACGGTGAGGTGCGCAAGCAATTTGCGCAGCCGTTTAGCTCCGTAGCGGAGATTGAAAAGGCCGTGGAGGAGGCGATTGCGGCATGAGCCAACTCCTTCCCGAGCGCACGCCAGAATGGCTCAAGCCGGCGCTGGGGGTAGACCCCAGCCAGGTGCAAGAGCTCATTGGCAACCGCCAGGCTTCGTCCCTCAATGGCACCAATGTGCAGGTGCCGGTCAAGCGGGAAGCGGCCGTGCTCATGCTGCTGAGCGGTGAGAGCGCGGAGGAGGCCAGCATCTTGCTCACCCATCGATCGCCGTCCATGCGCTCGCACTCGGGCCAGATTGCCTTTCCCGGGGGCCGCCGAGATCCCGCCGATACCTCCCTGGTGGATACCGCGCTGCGGGAAGCCTGGGAGGAAACGGACCTGCAGCGCAACTCCGTGACCCCGCTGGAGCAGTGGGAGCAGCTGCATATCCGCGCCACCGGCAATCCGGTGAGCCCCATTTTGGCGCATTGGACCCAGCCGGGGGAGGTCTATCCCGCCAGCCCCGATGAAACCGATGACGTGTTTCTCGTGCCTATCCGGGAGTTGGCCGATCCGCGCAACCGCTTCATGGTGGGCTTTAGAAAGTGGCAAGGACCAGCATTTCACGCCAATGGTTACGTCATTTGGGGTTTTACCGCCGGCGTGCTCTCGGCACTATTGCAGCACGCTGGGTGGAGCGTTCCATGGGATAACAATTCAGTCATGGACCTGCGTGACTCCCTCACAAACTCCCGCAATAATGAGAAGATGTCCTAACCGCTGGTGCCGCGGTACGCATACGTCTTAAACCCCAGATAGAAAGAACCCATAGCCATGACTCCTGCGCTCATCGTTGACGGCCTGATTGTGGTCGCCGTCCTCATTGCGCTCCTGAGTGGGTGGCGCAATGGCGCCCTCGCGGCGGTATTGGCCTCCATTGGTGTGGGCGCTGGGGTAGTGCTAGGCATTGCCGTGGCCCCGGCCGCCCTGCGCTTGGTGGATCAGCCCTCGCTGCGCTTGCTGCTGTTAGTGGGAATCCTGGTGCTTTTTGTGGGCGTCGGGCAGCTTATCGGATCCTCGTTGGGTGGCAGCGTGCGCGATCGCATGAAGGCGCGCAAGACGCAGCGTCTTGATTCCGCCGTGGGTGCGGTTTTTCAAGCCTTTGCCGCCTTGGTGGTTATTTGGCTCATTTCTATCCCCGTGGCCACCAACTTAGGTGGGGTGGCCGGCCAGGGCCTGCGCGATTCCCGCATCTTGGGCAAGCTCAACTCGGCCGCACCGGCGCAGGTAGCGTCGCTGCCCAATGGGGTGGCGGCGATGCTCAACGAGTCCGGCCTGCCGCCGCTAGTCTCGCCGTGGCAAAACTCGATTAGCACCGAGGAAGTAGAAGAGCCGGACCCAGACGTGCAGGATCCGGAGATGGTGCGGCGCATGCGGCCGTCTATCATTCACGTGCTTGGCGACGCCGAAGAGTGCTCCCGCCGCCTCATGGGTTCCGGCTTCGTGGCGGCCGATGACTACGTGATCACCAATGCTCACGTAGTGGCCGGCACGCAGACCGTGCGCTTGGATACCAAGGTGGGCCTCAAGGACGCGACCGTGGTCTACTACAACCCGGATGTGGATGTGGCGGTGCTGCACTCGCGCGACCTGGGCATCGATCCACTGCCATGGGCCCAGGCCCCGGCCCAGACGGGCGATGATGCCATGGTTATGGGCTTCCCGCACTCCGGGCCTTTCGACGCCGAGATGGCGCGCGTGCGCGATCGCATCACCATTTCCGGCCCGGATATCTACTCGCATGGTCGCGTGGAACGCGATTCCTACACCGTGCGCGGCAAGATCCAACAGGGAAATTCCGGCGGGCCGCTGGTCAACACGGCCGGCGAGGTCCTCGGCGTGGTCTTCGGCGCCTCGGTGGATGATTCCGAGACGGGCTATGCCTTAACCGCCGATGAGGTCAACGCCCAGATCGGGGAGATCACGCGGCTTACCCACCCGGTAGATACCGGCGAGTGCGTGGCGCACTAGCTATGTTCTTGTAGCCACGCCGCCAACCTGGCAACGAAATCCGCTGGTACTTCCAGGTGCGGAAGGTTCTTCGCGCCGGGGACGGTCGTGGCGGTAAATCCGCGGCGGGCGCGCAGGGCGGCGCGGCGGACCACGGGGTTCCACAGTCGCTGCTGGGCGTGGATGAAAAGTACGGGACGCTCTACTGCCAGTTCCACCCAGGTCAAGGGAACCACGGCGGTGCGCATGCGGTGGTTCCACAGGATTCCACGGCGGACGCTGCCGATGCGGGAGGCGCGCAGGCGGAGATCGAGGATGCGGTCTAGGGTGGCGTCGGCAAGCAAAGGCCCCGTATCCAGCTCCAGCTCTTTGCGGTAGGCGCGCGGGCTAAGCAGTAGGTTCTGGGCGCGGGTAACGCGCGGCAGGCGGCACAGCAGCGAGCGCAGGTTAATCCAGCCAAAATCCCACGGCCGGGCGGCAATCGCGCGGCGCAGATCTACCGGGTGGGCGGCGGAAATGGAGGCCAGGCCGCGCACCCGCTCAGGGCGTTCTGCGGCCAAACACCATGCCACCGCGCCACCCGTATCGGCGCCCACCACAAAGGCATCGTCATGGCCCAAGGCCTGAATGAGCCCGCTAATATCGCCCACCAAGGTGCGGATATCCTGCCCCGCATCAATGGGCGGCTTATCGGACATACCAAAGCCTCGCATATCCACGGCCGCGACGTGGAAGCCGCGTTGGGCAAGCGGCGCTATGACGTCCTGATAATCGAACCACCCGCCAAAAGCGCCGTGGATGAGCACCACGAGTGGCTGCGTGCTATCGCCTGCCGTGGCGACGTGGAGGCGGATGCCGCGGGTGTGGACGAACTCATGCGCATAAGGTCCATCCAGCTCCACCGTTGAGGGAGGCAGGGGTGCGAAGGCCATGGTGCCGCCTTTCTATAGTTGGGGCAGAAACGGTAGAGAAAAGGGGGAGGAAGTACACAAAATCCGCCCCAGGCTAGCTAGGGCGGATAGAGGGGTGCACGTACGCGTGGCGCCTGCCGGTTTAGGTGTAGAGGCCGTGGGTGTTCTTACGGTCCAGGGACTTCTGCGCCTTGCCCGGAACCAGGTTCTTGAGCTCCTTGGTGGAGTCAATGGTCTTTTGCGGGGCCTTGACCTGCTTGACATTTTTCAGACCAACGAAGGCCAGGATGCCGGCGAGGACGATCATGATCAGGAAGACGATCAGGAACGCTGCCCAGCGGTCCAGCCAGATGGCGAGGAGCTCAGCCAGGAAGAAGAAAAAGAAGAAGGAGCTATACAGTGCGATGGTGCCTGCGCCGCCGAAGAGGCCTGCACCGATGCCGCCCTTCTTAGCAGACTCTGCCAGCTCGGTCTTGGCTAGCTCCACCTCGGAGCGTACGAGCTGGGACATCTGCTCGGTGGCGTTGGAGACCAGCTGGCCTACCGAGGTCTCGGACGAGGACGTATCCACGTCACTCAAAGGGATCGAGTTCACCTTCGGTGCAAATTGATCAGTACCGTCGGTAAAAAGTCCGTCGTTGCTCACGATTAATTCTCCTCGCGTTTATCTAAACCTTGTAATGTCCCCAATAATAATGGAATCACTATTATCCCATGGTGCCACGCATACTTAGGGACTTCCACGGCTATCCTAATGGATATGTCAGAAAATGACGCGTTATCCCCGCTGTTTCGCCTGCCGGGGGTGAAAGAAAGTGCAGAAAAGGCCGCCGCTGCCATTGCTCGTGCACACCGCCGACCTGCAGGATTGCGCAAGTTTGAGGTTATCTCTGCGGAGTCCCTTATGCGCGGCGCCCGTGCCAGCGTGGCGCTGGACGGCCACGCCATCCCCCCACATCCGGGACCAGAAGATATGGAAGAAGGGCCGCTGGCCAGCGCAGTCAGCGCCTATTCCGTGGCCGCCCCGGAACTCTTAGAAGCCACGGTGCGCTCCTTTGCTAGGGCACCGCTGCAGGTACTGGCGCGCATTGACGTCGCGGCCGGCGGTACCGGCATTCCGGCCGGCGAGAGTGCGCGCTTGCAAGGGCTGGGCCGGCTCATCGCGCAGGGTGGCGGCCCTGCCTTCGATCTCTTGCTGCCGAGCGTGGTCCATGCCGAGATTGCCGCCGGCGAGTTCTTCGGCCCTCGCAGTGGCCTCGTCGCCCGCGTTGCCTCCCGCCTAGCCGCGGTGCATACGGGCTTTGACCCGCGCGGTTTCGCCGTGCCCGAGGTCTACTACACCCGCCACCGCGCCGAGTATGCCGCCGCGGTGGGCAATTACCGCACCGCGCTTGCCGACGCCCTCTTAACCCACCTCGCCGCCTGGACCGCCGGCGGCAAAGAAGCCGACGCGATTGCCCGCGCGGCCTAGGAGGCGCGCCGTGGGCCCCGCTTGGGCGGGCCGGGGCGGCCCGGGTGCTGGGCGAGCCACAGGCCAGCGCCGATAACTGCCGCGGTACCCGCCAGAACGGAGGCGCCGATTCCAATTTCTTTGGCGGTCGGTGCAGGCAGGAGCGGCTCTGGGTCCTTAAAGGAGCGGATCTCCCATTGGTGGGTGAGAGCGTGGCGCTTTAGTTGCTTGTCTGGGTTGACGGCGACGGGGTGGCCTACCTTTTCCAGCATCGGGATATCGGTAGCGGAATCCGAGTAGGCGTAGCTGGCATTAAGGTCGAGGTTTTCTGCCGCTGCGGTCCGCTCCAGGGCCTCTGCCTTATTAGGGCCCTTGCAGTAAAAGAGCACCTCCCCGGTAAAACGGCCGTTTTCTTCTGCCAATTCGGTGGCGATGACGTGCTCGACGCCGAGTTCCTCTGCGATGATGTCCACCAGTACGGCCGCGGAGGCAGAGACGATGACCACGTGGTGGCCAGCGGCGCGGTGGGCGCGGATGAGTTCGCGGGCCTCGGCATAAATGGAGGGTGTGACCACGTGATGCATGGTGTCGCGGGCGATGGCGCGCACCTCGTCCACGGACCACCCGGTGACCAGTGCGGTGAGTTGGTCGCGGGTGGAATCCATGCCTTCGCTGGTCAGGCCGGAAAACATATAGCTGGCCTTAGCAAGTGAGAGCTGCAGCGCTTCGGCCGGCGAGATGAGCCCGTTGTGGAGGAACTCACGGCCAAACGCATAGGCCGAGGAGGTGGCGATGATGGTCTTATCCAGATCAAAAAACGCCGCGGTGCGTGCGGGGTCGCCGCCAGCGCGGGTAGTGGCTGCGCGGCGGGGATGACGGGGCTCGCGGGAAGTAGTCATGATGTGCTGCCGAGTGTAGCCGCCCTAAGCGCTTGGTGGTGTAGAAGTGGCTGACGTTATCGGTGATTTGTATGTCACAAATGTGGGATTGGGAACCCGCGTGGGGGTGGCGCTGAGTGAACATGCATTCGGTGCAGGTCAGCGCCGTGACCGTGGAAATCTGCTGTTAGCTGTTGTGATTGGGTGGCGAACATGTCATAATAATGCGTGCAAGGCCCCGATATACTGTGCGGCCTGCCCCGGCTCACCCCCCGAGGCCGGGTTACTGACGGCCCGCGCGCACACCCCCCCCGATGCGCGGGCCGTCACCTATATCTACCGCCGTGTGGTGCGGGTTATCCACAGATTTTTGGTTGAAACGACAACCAAATCGCGCCTACATGGTGACGTCTGGCGGGTTATCCACAGCGTTGCTGCCAGAGCCTCGCTGCGGTGGCGCGACTGCTTCAGGCTATGAGGCATGAACGCACTACACCCTGATTCCGCCGTCATCGTCGTCGCCATTGGTGACGAAGCGCTGCGCGCCGAGGCCGTTCACGCCGCGGCTGCGACCAGCCACGATGTGCTGACCGTAACCGATCCCCGCGATATCCCTCGCAGCCTGCCCGGCGCCTATGCGGTGCTGGTTGATTCCCTTATGGCCCGCGTGGTGGCAGCAGCGCGGCGCACCCACACTGCGTCTGCGCCCGTGCTTTTCCTGGCCGCGGACCCCGGACCGATTGATTACGAGGCGGCGCTCGCCTGCCACGCGGAGAGCGCCTTTATCATCCCCGCCCAGGTGAAGGAGTTGCTGGCGAGCATTGCCGCGGCGGGCGCGCCGCAGGAAGCGCGGCCGGGCAGTGCGACCATCGCAGTGGTGGGCGCGAGCGGTGGGGTGGGTGCTTCTACCTTCGCGGCCGCGCTGGCCCGCACCCAGTGCGCAGCCGACGGTCGCGCATTGCTTATCGACGCCCACCCATACTCCGGCGGCCTCGACCTCCTGCTCGGCGTAGAAGCGGAACCGGGGGCGCGCTGGCCGGAGCTTACCGTGGGCGATGGCAGCATCGATGCCGCCGATCTCTACCGCGCGCTGCCATCCACGCCCGATGGGGTAGCGGTGCTCTCGGCCGCGCGCAGCACCGTCGCGGATCCCTTCCGCTTGGACAAGGACCTGCTTGCCCGGGTGGTAGGGGCGGCCCATGCGGGCGAAGGGGTATGCGTGGTGGATTGCACCCCGGAGACCATCCCGGATGCCTGTACCCACGTGGTCATCGTGGTGGCCGCGGAAGTGCGCTCGGCCGCGTCGGCCGCGCAACTTTTGGCGCGTCTCGATGCCGCGCGGCGCAGGTGCGTGGTGGTGCTGCGGCAACGCCAGTGGGCGTCGTTAAGCGCGGCGGAAGTAGAACGCATCGTCCACAGCACGGTGCTGGCAGAATTGCCGACGCTCCGGGGCCTCACCCGCGCGGTAGAAATCGGCGGCCTGCCGCAGCGCCTCCCCGCACCCTTGCGCAAGGCCGCCCGCGCGGTCCTCGAGGAGGTCGGCGCATGAGCGAGCATAAAGCAGCACAAGAAACGCTGGAAAAGATGCAGCGCATCATTGCCGCCGAGCCCGAATTGGTGCATGATGCGGCAGCCCTGGCCCGGCGCATTCGCGCAGAAGCCGGCGTGATTAGTGACGTCGCGGTGCTTGACCTGCTGCGCCGCCTGCGCCAAGACGCCACCGGGATGGGCCCGCTCGATGCGGTGCTGGGGCGCGAGGGTGTCACAGACGTCGTAGTCAACGGGCCACACGCGGTATTCATGGACCGCGGCGAAGGCCTCGAGCGCACCGATATCACCTTCCGCGATGATGCCGAGGTCCGCCAGCTGGCCAGCCGGCTTGCGGCAGCTTCAGGCACGCGCCTCGATGATGCGCAGCCCTTTGCCGATGGCCGCGTCACTCGCCCCGATGGTGTCGTATTGCGCGTCCACGCACTGCTGAGCCCGCCCGCAGTGGCCGGGACTTGCCTGAGCCTGCGCGTATTGCGCCAAGCGCAGACCACCCTGCCCCAGCTTGTAGACAATGGCACGCTGCCAAAAGACATCGCGGCGCTGCTGCGCGCCGTGGTGGACAAACGCATCTCCTTTCTAGTCATCGGCGGCACTGGTTCCGGCAAAACCACCCTGCTCTCCGCGCTGTTGGGAACCGTCTCCGAGCGCGAACGCATCCTCGTTATCGAGGACACCGCCGAGCTCTCCCCACACCACCCGCATTGCGTCAGCGTGGTCTCGCGCCGGGCCAACGCGGAAGGAAGCGGCGAGGTCACGATGTCACAACTGCTGCGCCAAGCGCTGCGCATGCGGCCGGACCGCATCGTGGTGGGAGAGATCCGCGGCCGCGAGGTGGTGGATCTCCTCGCCGCGCTCAACACCGGCCACGACGGCGGCGCCGGCACGCTGCACGCCAATTCCCTGTTTGAAGTCCCAGCCCGCATGGAGGCTCTCGCCGCCCTCGGCGGCGTGGACCGCGCGGCGCTGCATTCGCAATTGGCGGCGGCTGTGCACATGGTGCTGACCATGGAGCGCACCCCGCAGGGCCGCCGCCTCGCCCATATCGGCCTGCTCGAGGGAAACCCAGTGATCCCGCGCATCATCTGGAGCGCCGAAGATGGCCCGGCAGACGGCTTCGCGGAATTCTCCGCGCAGCTGCTGGGAGAGCATGCCGGGGAGGCCAGCCGTGCTTAGTTACCTCATCCTTGCCGCTGCGCTGCTTATACCCGCGCCCTCGAGTGCCGGCCGCCTGGCCTCGGCCACGCGCCGGGCACAGACCAGCTCCGTGGTGATCCTAGGCGCGGTCTTTTGCGGCAGCCTGGTCTTCTACTCGGTGGGCCGCATCAGTATCGCCATCGCCGCCGCCATTATCGCCTGGTGCGTGTCCTGGTACGTCAAAGACTTAGTGGCCGCGCGGGCGGAGCGGCGCGGCCGCGAGGGGCTGGCCGCTTACCTGGGCGTGGTCACCGCGGACCTGCGTGCGGGGGCGACCTTGGCCGGTGCGCTCGCCCGCGGCGTGGAGTCCCTGCCAGCTACCACCCCGCGCGAGGTATCCGCCGCACTAGAGTCCACGGCCGCCCTTGCCGCGAGCGGTGCGCCGCCGCACATGGCGCTGATAGATCCGCAGGGCGGCAAGGCTCTGCCAGAGTTTCACCGCTTGGGTCACTTATTAGAGCTTTCCACCTACCACGGCATAGCGGTGGCCAGGTTGCTCGACCAAGCCCAAAGCCGCCTCGACGCTTCCCGACGCCACCAGCAATCCACCGCCGCTAGCCTGCAAGGCCCCCAAGCCACCGCCACGGTGCTCGCATGCCTGCCCATAGCCGGCATCGCCATGGGAGGGGCCATGGGTGCTAACTCGCTCGGATTCCTTTTAGGCGGCGGATTAGGCGGCATGCTCCTCGTGGTTGGCGTGGCGCTGGCCTGCGGCGGATTCGCCTGGTCGCGCGTCATCATCCGGAAGGCGGCCGCATGACCCCGCTCATCTTTATCGCCCTCGCCGCCCTTATTGGCCTGCCGCCGCACACCGCCCGCCTGGCACCTGCCAGCGCAACCGAGACCACCGCCAAGACCCCGCGCGATGGCCCGACCGCACGCGGGGGACTGATAAGCAAGCTCAAGCCCGCCGCACCGCTGGATCCACTGGCAGTAGCTGGCGACGTCGAGCTCTTCGCAGCGTGCCTGGCCGCAGGGCTTTCCGTACATGGCGCCACCACCGCGGTGGCCCGCACCGCGGATGCCCAGACTAAGGAACTGTGGGAGACCGTCGCCGCGCTGCTCGGCGTGGGCGTTCCCGCGCACTCCGCGTGGGGCCACATGAAGGGCCATGCGGGGCTGGAGGACTTAGCGCAGCTTGTCATCATGTCGGGCCAATCCGGCGCCACCATCGCGGCCGGGTGCCATCGAATCTGTACTTCTTTGCGCGCGGAAGCATCCGCTCATGCCACGGCGCAGGCGGAGCGCGCAGGAGTATTTATCGCCCTCCCGCTGGCGGTGTGCTTCCTGCCAGCATTCATCGTTCTAGGACTTGCGCCCGTAGTTATCAGTTTGGGCGCACAACTTCTCTAAACCTCACATGAAAGGACACTAATCATGCACGCACTAAATAAGTATTCCCAGCTCATCCGCAATGACGAGGGGATGAGCACCATCGAATATGCCATGGGATCTTTGGCGGCCGCTGCGCTTGCCGGGGTGCTCTACATGGTCATCAACGGCGGCGGGGTGGTCGATGCCATCGAGGGCATCATTACCGACGCCCTCTCGAATACCCCGAGCTAGCGCCGCTCTCTAACCACGGCCGGCGGGCCCAACCCGCCGGCAGAAAGGAGGAATGATGCACAGGGTATTTGATGACGATGGCTCCGTGACCATCGAGGCCGCCTTGGCTTTAAGCTCCCTGGTCTTGGTCGCGGCGGGAATCGTGGGTGCCATTGCCACGCTGGCATCCTATATCGCCGCGGTGGACATGGCGGGCGCGGCCGCGCGTTCGCACGCCATCGGCGTCGAATACTATCCCCCGCGCGAGGATGCCCAGGTCAGCGTGGAAGAAAGTGGTGGTTTGGTGAGGGCGTCGGTAAGCGTCGATGCCCCCGTCGGCACCATGCGCTCCGAGGCGGTATTTCCGGCCGAGGTAGGCGGAAATGAGTAGGCCGAGGCGCTGCGGCGAGGAAGGCTATGCCACCATTGCCGCGGCCGGTATCATCGTCGCCATAGTGAGCCTGCTGCTTATCGTGGCGGCAGTGGGCTCGCGCGTGGCCGCGCGCCACGAGGCCCAAGTGGCGGCCGACCTCGCGGCGGTTGCCGGTGCCTGGGCCCTCGCTACGGGTGAAGATGCTTGTACCGCCGCGCGCGATACCGCCGAGCTTAACGACGCCACCTTAGAAACCTGCACCGAATCCGGCCGCGACGTCATCGTCACCGCTGCGGTCCGTGGCCGGTCCACTCAAGCGAAGGCGGGGCCGGTATGAGCTGGCAGGAAGCAGTAGTGCGCCTTATCCCCACCGCAGTGGCAGCCGTAGCAGGCTTCATTGCTTGGCGGGAATATCGCCGAAAGGTACGCGAAGAAATCAAATCGGATCATAGGCGGGAACAAGATAGATGGTGGGGAATTGTGCAGTGGTGTATCGATAAGACTGACTCGGCGGAAAGAGCCGAAAAAATTACTGGATGGTATTTTCTCCCCACAATTCTGGGATTATTATCGGACGTTGAAGGAGATTCCCCTTTTATCAACACACTGTGGGATTTTGCCCAAGAGTTTAAAGAGGGTGAGCTCGACAAATCTGCCCCGAAAAAAGAAAGAGGCGATGCTCCATGAGACATCCGCAAGGCTCGCCTTTTTATGAGCCGGATCCGGAAGTGCGGCGCACTCGCGCACGTGCAGCGGCGGAAATTCAGCGCATAATTTTGGAGCGGTTCCCTCATCGGCGTGAGGAGCTGTTGCAGCGCAGCGCGGACTATGAACACGCGCGGGCGCAGCGAGTAAATGAAGAAAAAGGCAAAACCGCTTAAGTTGAGGCTAGCCCTGCGTCATGGTGACCAGCGCACCCAGTAGCTTGATGGCGCCGTCCTTGCTCAGCGGATTGTTTCCGTTTCCGCACTTGGGCGACTGGACGCACGACGGGCACCCGGCTTCGCACGGACAAGAGCGCACCGCCTCGAAGGTAGCCGCGATCCATTCGGGGAAGCGGCGGAAGCCTTCCTCCGCAAAACCGGCGCCGCCGGGGTGGCCGTCGTAGACAAAGACGGTGGGCAGCTGCGTATCGGGGTGCAACGCGGTGGAGACGCCGCCAATGTCCCAGCGGTCGCAGGTGGCGATAAGCGGTAGCAGGCCGATGGCGGCGTGCTCGGCCGCGTGCAGCGTGCCAGGAGTATCGGAGGCCGTCACACCCATGGCGGAAAGCGCCACCGGATCGATGGTGTAGGCCACCGCCCGGGTGACCAGGCGCTGTTCGGGGAGATCGAGGGGGATATCGTCGCCAATGGTGCCGTCGGCAAGCCGCACCTGGTAGCCGGTGACGCGGTCGGTCACCTCCACCTCCACGTCCGCCACCCACAGTCCTGGGGAGTAATTGACCAAGTTATCGGCCTCGCGCAGGATGCGGATATCCGTGGTGGAGCGCGGAGTCGTGGAATAGTCCGGGGCCTCGGGCCGGGCCAGCGCCAGGTAATCGCTGAGGATGAGCTCCTCGATGACAAAACTTTCGCCCTGGTGCAGGTACACCGCGCCGGGGTGGACTTGGCTGGTAGCGCGGGCAGCATCGATGGTGCCGAGCAGGCGGCCGTCGGAGGAATCTACGATCATGACTTCCTCGCCCGCCCCGCCGCGCAGCGAAACCGCAGTATGTGCCGTCTCCGGGGAGAGCTCCTCCGGCGCATGGGCAGGGATGGGCACGGCGAACCAGCCGCGCTCGCGGCGGCGCAGCAGGCCGGATTCGGCCAGCTGGTGGACCACGTCTTGGGCGCCCCAGGCGGCAATCGTGGCATCATCCAGCGGCTTCTCCACCGCGGCGCAATAGACGTGGCCGAAGAGGATATACGGATTGGCCGGGTTGAATACGCTGGCCTCCACGGGCCGACCCAGCAGGGCCTCGGGGTGGTGGACCAGGTAGGTATCCATCGGCTCATCGCGGGCGATGAGCACTACGAGCGAGCCCTGCCCGCGGCGGCCGGCGCGCCCGGCCTGCTGCCAAAAGCTTGCGACGGTCCCCGGGAAACCGGCCGTGACCACAGCATCGAGCCCACCGACGTCGATACCCAGCTCGAGGGCGGAGGTGGTGGCGACGCCGAGCAAGGAGGCGTCGTCAAGCGCGCGCTCCAACTTGCGGCGGTCCTCGGCCAGGTAACCGGCGCGGTAGGCGGCGATGCGCTGGGCAAAATCGGGCCGGCCGAGGCTACCGGAGAGCACCTCGGCCGCGCGCATGGCTACTACCTCGGCCGAGCGGCGCGAACGCACAAAGGTCATGGTGCGCGCGCCCTCGGCGATGAAGGAGGCCATCATCTCGGCCGCCTCGGTGGTGGCGGCGCGGCGCACCGGCGCCCCGTGCTCGCCCTCGGCGCCCTCGATAAAGCCCGGCTCCCATAGCGCCACGGTGCGCGCGCCGGTGGGCGCGGTGTCCTCCGTAATCGCGCGGGCGGGCCGGCCGGTAAGGCGCTGCGCATGCCGGCCCGGGTCCTTCATAGTGGCCGAGGCATAAATTACCGTCGGCCGCGAGCCATAGTGCGCGCACAGGCGCAGCAGGCGCCGCAGCACCAGCGCCACGTTCGCGCCAAAAACGCCTCGGTAGGAATGGCATTCATCGATGACGATGAACTCCAGGTGCCGCAGCAGCCGCGCCCACCGCGCGTGCGCCGCCAGCAGCGACATATGCACCATATCCGGGTTGGAGAAAATGAACCGCGAATGATCGCGCACGCCCGCGCGGGATTCCTGCGGCGTATCGCCGTCATAAGGCGAGGGCACCACGCCCTTGAGCGCCGGAATGCCCCGGCACAGCTCGAGCACCGCCTGCAGCTGGTCAGATCCCAGCGCCTTGGTGGGGGTGAGATACAGCGCGCAGGCGGTCGGCTCCTGCGCCAGCCGGCTCACAATGGGCAGCTGGTAGCCCAGGGACTTACCCGAGGACGTACCGGTAGAAATCACCGCATCCTCGCCGGCCCAGGCCGCCTGCGCCAGCTCGGCTTGGTGGCTATACAGCTTGCCGACGCCCCCATCTACCAGCTTTTCCTTCAATTCCGGCAGCACCCATTCGGGCCACTCGGCATACTGTGCGCGCTGCGGCGGCAGGGTGGTGTGAAATGTGAGAGTGGACTCATCGAGGCGGCGCTGGATGAACTCGAGGAGCTCTTCTCCCAGAGGATTATCCGTTTCCGGGTGAGCCATTTTTACCCCCTCGTGGGTTAGGCCTATCGCTTTGGCGTGGAACGTGTCACACTGATATGAGGCCAATGATGTCTTGGTGCGGTGTTTACACTTTAAGGTACTGCTAAAGGACGCATTTACCGAACCCCTCGGCGCGGAATCGCCGCACCGCCAATCAAGAAAAGGACTGCACACCATGGCACAAGGAACCGTTAAGTGGTTTAACTCTGAAAAGGGCTACGGCTTCATCGAACGCGCGGACGGCGAAGGCGATATCTTCGTCCACTACTCCGAGATCCAGGGCAGCGGCTTTCGCACCCTAGAAGAAAACCAGCAGGTCACCTTCGAGGTAGGCTCCGGCCCGAAGGGCGAGCAGGCCCAGTCCGTGTCCGTAGTTTAGGCGGCCGGTTGCCTCGCTCAGGTCTTCCCGCTACGGCGTTTCGGCGTAGCCGCGCCGGGTATCCCACCACTCGGTGAACTTATTCTGCAGTTTCTGCAGGCCCACGCCGATGACCACGGCGGCGATGATGCTGACCACCACCGCCAGCACCGGCGAATTGGAAAAGGCCATGCCGCCCAGGTAGCCAATGGCGAGCGCTTCGGCCGCCCAGAGCGCGACGCCGATGGTGTCGAAGAAGACAAAGACGAGCCACGGGAAGCGCATCGACCCCAGCAGGATGGTCATAAACAGGCGCGCTGAAGGAATGAAGCGGGCAATAATAATGGCCGCACCGCCGCCGCGGCGCATATTGCGCTTGACCCACTTGAGCCCCTCGTAGGCCTTCGATCCCTTAGGTACGCGCTGGAGCAGAGGCATGAAGCGCGTGCCCAGCAGGAAACAGAGATTATCGCCCATCATGGCGGCAATGAGCGCCACGAAAAACATGGTGGGCAGGTGCGGAAAGCCCTGGGAGCCGGACCAGGCGCCGGCCATATTGAGCGGGATTTCAGAAGGCAGCACGGGGAAGAAGCAGTCACCAAAGATCAGTACGCCCACCAGCGGGTAGATCCACTCTGTGGACATGACGGATTCGATCCACATAGTGATGGTGTCAACCATGAATACTCCCCGGGCGTCGTCTTGGGTGTGCTATTGTGCCCCACAATGCTTTCACAGCTACTGGGCGTTCTAAGTAGGCCAGTATAGACCCGTTCCGTGGGGGTACATAGTGCCCCTGAAAACGGCCTTTTGGCAGAACCGCGTATATGGTGCGAGAAAGGAAACGCAGATCAACTGTGTACGCTAGGGGCGATTGCTGAAAGCGTGCATACCTTATTGTTCGCATCATCGAAAGGGATGAAGTCGAAGTGGCAGAAGCAGCCGGGCCGGGAAAGACCTTGGTGATCGTCGAGTCGGCGACGAAGGCGAAGAAGATTCAGCCTTACCTCGGAGATAACTACATCGTGGAGGCCTCCGTGGGTCATATCCGCGATCTTCCCCGTGGCGCTGCGGACGTGCCGGCTAAGTATAAGAAGGAATCCTGGGCGCGCCTCGGCGTGAATCCGGAAGATGACTTCGCTCCGCTGTATGTGGTGAGCCCCGATAAAAAGAAGAAGGTCGCGGACCTCAAGTCCAAGCTGAAGCAGTGCGACCAGCTCTACCTCGCAACAGACCCCGACCGCGAGGGCGAGGCCATCGCCTGGCACCTACTCGAGGTCCTCAAGCCCAAGGTGCCGGTGCGCCGCATGGTCTTTAACGAGATCACCAAGTCCGCGATCCTGGAGGCCGCGGACAATACTCGCGACCTGGATTACAACCTTATCGACGCCCAGGAAACCCGCCGCATCCTCGACCGCCTCTACGGCTATGAGGTCTCCCCGGTGCTGTGGAAGAAGGTCATGCCGCGGCTTTCTGCCGGCCGCGTGCAGTCGGTGGCCACCCGCGTCATCGTCGAGCGCGAGCGCGAGCGCATGGCGTTCATCCCGGCCGACTACTGGGACCTGGCCGCCACGCTAGATATCGGCGCTGCGGATGCGGACAACCCTGCTACTTTCGACGCCCGCCTCACGGCCGTCAATAGCAAGCGCGTGGCCTTGGGCCGCGACTTTGATGACCGCGGAAACGTCAAGAGCAAAGACGTCATCGTCATCACCGAGCCACAGGCTAAGGCGCTGGAAACCGCGCTGCGCGGTGCGGATATGCAGGTCGCTGGGGTCGAACACAAGCCCTATACGCGCAAGCCCTATGCGCCGTTTATGACCTCCACGCTGCAGCAGGAGGCCGGCCGCCGCCTGCACTTTACTTCTGAGCGCACCATGCGCATTGCGCAGCGACTGTACGAAAACGGCCACATTACTTATATGCGTACGGACTCCACTTCGCTGTCCAAGCAGGGCCTGTCCGCTGCGCGCAATTCCGCTACCAGTATCTATGGCGCAGAGTACGTCTCTGATTCCCCGCGCGTATATGACCGCAAGGTGAAAAACTCCCAGGAGGCTCACGAGGCCATCCGCCCGGCCGGCGAGTCCTTCGCTACCCCGGGCCAGCTCTCCGGCCAATTGGATGCGGAGGAGTTTAAGCTCTATGACCTGATTTGGAAGCGCACCGTCGCCTCCCAGATGGCCGATGCCAAGGGAACCTCGATGAAGGTCACCGTAGCCGGTACCGCCGCCACCGAAAAGGGCAGCTACGACGTGGAATTTTCCGCCACCGGCCGCACCATTACCTTCCCCGGCTTCCTGAAGGCCTACGGCGCGGACGACGCCAAGGGTGACAAGAAGGGCGAGACCCGCCTACCGCACTTGGAGGAGGGTCGCGCCCTGACCGCCAAGGAGGTCTCCGCCGAGGGCCACTCCACCAATCCGCCGGCGCGCTATACCGAAGCCAGCCTGGTAAAGAAGATGGAGGACCTGGGCATCGGCCGCCCGTCTACCTACGCGTCCATCATCAAGACCATCCAGGACCGCGGCTATGTGGTCTCGCGCGGCAATGCGCTGGTGCCTTCGTGGGTTGCCTTCGCCGTCGTAGGTCTGTTGGAGGAAAACTTCACCGAGTTGGTGGACTATGACTTCACCTCTTCCATGGAAGACGAGCTAGACCAGATTGCCACCGGTATCGAGGACGGCACTGCTTGGCTTAATGGCTTTTACTTTGGCAACGCCGAGGCCAACGAGCAGAAGGCGGCTTCCATTGCCCGTCACGGCGGCTTGAAGTCGCTTATCGACGTCAACCTGGAAGCCATCGACGCCCGCAAGGTCAACTCCCTGCGCCTCTACACCGACACCGAGGGCCGCGACGTCTTTGTCCGCGTAGGCCGCTACGGCCCGTATATTGAGCGCGCCGTTGGCACTAACGACGACGGCAGCATCGAGTATCAGCGCGCTAACCTGTCCGAAACCGTCACCCCAGATGGACTGAACGAGGAGCTGGCGGAAAAGCTTTTCGCCACCCCGCAAGGCGGCCGCGAGCTGGGTGAGAACCCAGAAAACGGCCGCATGATCGTGGCCAAGGAAGGTCGCTTCGGCCCGTATGTCACCGAGGTTGTCCGCGAGGATGAGCGGGAGAAGGCCGAGGGTGAGGCCGAGGAGATCGTCGCCAAGGAGCGCGCCGAGGAGGACAAGCAACGCGCCGAGGAAGGCAAGCGCGCCAAGAATTGGGAAACCAAGACGGCCGCGAAGCAGAAGGAAAAGCGCGTCAAGGAGTACATCGAGAACAAGCTCAAGCCGGGTACGGCTTCACTGTTTAGCTCCATGGAACCCTCCACCGTGACTTTGGAGGAGGCCCTCAAGCTGCTTTCCCTGCCGCGCGAGGTGGGCGAGGACGACGGCGTGATGATTACCGCGCAGAACGGCCGCTATGGCCCGTACCTGAAGAAGGGTACCGATTCGCGCTCGCTGGCTAAGGAAGAGCAGATCTTCACCGTCACCTTGGACGAGGCCCGCCGCATCTACGCCGAGCCGAAGCGTCGCGGCCGCGCAGCGGCTCAGCCGCCGATTAAGCAGCTGGGCGATAACGACGTCTCTGGCAAGCCCATGACCGTCAAGGACGGCCGCTTCGGCCCGTATGTCACCGATGGCACCACCAATGCCTCCCTGCGCCGCGGCGATGACCCGGAGCAGCTTACCGACGCCCGCGCGAACGAACTCCTTTCCGAGCGCCGCGCCAAGGAAGCTTCCGGCGAGACCAAGAAGAAGTCCACCAAGAAGTCCTCTAAGAAGACGACGAAGAAGAAGGCAACCAAGAAGGCCACCAAAAAGTCCACGAAGAAGGCTGGAAAGAAGGCGACTAAGAAGCCTTCGCCCGGCACGAAGAACGTGGTAAAGGCCGGCTCGCGCAAGAAGTAACCGCGTAAGGTGGCGGGCATGAACGATTTTCTTGTCCGCACCCGAGAAGGCGCCGCGGCTCTGTGGCGCGCCGTCACCGATATCAGTGCGCGGCCGCAGGTTCTGGCCTCGGTTCGCGAAGAGCCCGCCGTAGGCGCCGGAGTTGTAGCCGGAGCGATTGGCCAGGTGGAAAAAGTCCGCCGGCTGACCCGTCCTTCGGCGCTCGGCGTGGCGGCCGTAACAGCGAACCACGCCGCCTATGCGTGGAGCCTATATCGCCGCGGCGCGCGCAATGATGCCCTGGGCTGGGGCCTGCGCGCGGCCGCATGGGGCGCGGGCGTTGCCAGTACCCGTAGCCAGCCGACGTCCGCCGCAGTGGCAGTGGGTGGCGCGGCCGTGCTGGCCACCTCGGCACTGGCGGGCGACCCAGCGCTGCGCACCGACGCCGGCAAGGGCATGAGCCACGGCGCCAACCTGCTCGTCGCGGCCGAGGGGCTAACGGCCTTGCGTGCGGCGCTGCAGCAGCGAAAGCGCAAGGTGCGGCTAGTGCGCGCGGCCGAAGCCGGCACCTTAATTCTCGGCCA
Organism: Corynebacterium sp. ACRPQ; assembly: GCF_022347225.1. Lineage (NCBI taxonomy): Bacteria > Bacillati > Actinomycetota > Actinomycetes > Mycobacteriales > Corynebacteriaceae > Corynebacterium > Corynebacterium sp. ACRPQ. The sequence goes on along the minus strand of NZ_JAKRNF010000016.1, from coordinate 29,770 downwards.
CCTGCTGCTGATTGACGGCCTTAGCCGCACCCGAGCGCGGTAGCTGCGGCTGCATCGTCGGGCCATAAGACAAGCGGCGATGCACGGCCTCGAAGGGACCGCGGCGGCCGCCGGCCTCCAGCACGCAGGCAAAAATGAGCGTGGCCAGCCATACCGCGAAGGCTAGCGCGGCCTGGCCGAAGGCTCCCAGCTCGTGACCAAAGTTCAGCATGAATGGGTGCACGAGGCAGAAAAAGAGGATGGACTGGCCCACATAGCCGCTCATGGAGCGCTTGCCCAGCGCCGCGAAGGGCCACAGTACCGCGGGCAGCGGTGCACCGGCCGAGAGTCGCTCTTGTACTGGCTGCAGCACCAACGCGAGCCCGGCCAGGATGCCGGGGCCAGTGAAGACGCCGAGGAAGGAGTTGGCATTATTGGCCGCATTCGCCCAGCGCTGCTCGATGACCCCAAGCGTGCTCAAAGACCACAGGGCGCCGATTACCACGGTAATGACCACCGCGATGGCAACCCAGCGGAGGAGGGTGGGGCGGTGAGAGGGGACGTCGGCAAGCACGCCTCGGCGCGCCCACACAAAACCCACCAGCATGACGGGCAAGTACATCAGCACAATGATCGGCGTGGCCAAGGCCTGGCTGCCTAGGGTGACAAGCTGGCTGAGCAGCAAATCGGGGTAGGACTCGATGGTGCCGATGCCTTCCGTAGCCACCACGCCGAGGGGATCCAAGGCACCGGAAATAAAGGCCACAACCCCGCCCAGCGCGCACAGCGCAAACAGAATATAGGCAACGAGCATGAGGGTAGAATCCCGTTTGCGCAGCAGGAATGCGATGATAATTCCGGCCACGCCATAGAAGAACATAATGTCGCCCCAAAACAGCAGCACCAAGTGCACCGCGCCCATCACCGCCAAGAAGGCATAGCGCTTAGCGATGACCCCGCGCGCCGCCTGCACCGGAAACCCGCGCCGCCACAGACTCATCGCAATGAGCCCCACGCCAAAGCCGAGCAGGGTAGAAAACATGGGCAGGCCGCGGTTGTGGACAAAGAAGGCGCCAAAGACGACGGCCGCCTTATCCCACGCGCTGCCATCGATGATGCCGCCGAAATAGCTGCCCTGCCGGTCGGTGGTGATGATCCATGCCGTGGTCATATTGGCCATGGCGATGCCTAGAAGGGCCATGCCGCGTGCCACATCGGGCACGATCATGCGGGGCCGGGAAGCTGAGCTCACTGAAAAACCTCGTTATACCTCGGAACGTTCTGCCAGGGTAGCGCGGATAGGGCGAGCCAGCTGGGTCATGCGGTGACGCCCGCGCAGCTCAATGGATTTCATCATAGTCCAGCGGGCCTGCTCGGCCTCGTTAGCGGTCTTGAGTGTGGCGGCATTGGTGAGCACTTGGCCCGGGGTGTCCTTGGCCAGCTCGGTCAGGCGCGCGGCTTCATTCACAGCATCTCCAATGACGGTGTATTCGAAGCGGTCCGCACCACCGATATGCCCGGCGACGACGTGTCCTGCGGCCACCCCGATGCCGGCTTGCAGTTCCAGCCCACGCAATTCACTGCGCAGCTCCCGGGCGGCCTGTAGCGCCACAGAGGTGGAATCATAAACGTTGAGCGGGGCGCCAAAGACAGCCAGGGCGGCATCACCCTGGAATTTATTAATAATTCCTTTATTGCGGTGCACCACCTCGATGACGTGCTCGAAGAACTTATTGAGTTCCTCCACCACCTCCTCGGGGGAGTGGTTGACGGCGAAGGTGGTGGAACCGATGACGTCAATAAAAAGCACCGCCACCTTGCGATCCTCTCCGCCTAATTCTGGGCGTTCCTCCAGCGCACGTTGGGCCACCTCGCTGCCGACGTAGCGGCCGAAAATATCGCGCACGCGGTTGCGCTCCCGCAGGCCACGCATCATTTCGTTGAAGCCGGCCTGCAGCACGCCTAGCTCGGAACCATCATAGATATCGACCTCTGCATTAGTATCGCCGCGGCGCACCCGGTTAATGGCGTCTTGGAGCTCCACGATCGGGTCCACTACGCTCATCACCGCGAAGCTAGTACCGATAAAACCGGTGGCCAGGGCGGTAAGTGCCAGGGCTGTGATGGCGGGAACCAGGTCTCCTGCGGTGCCGGAGAAGAGCCCGGTGCGCTGGGCGATGAGCACGAGCAAGATGCCCACCAGCGGCACGCCGGAGGTCATCAGCCAGGTCGAAATGAGGCGGTACTTGATGGGCGGCTCCAGGGTGGCATCCTCGAAGCGGCGCGCCACCGCCTGGGCGGCCACTGGGCGCACGAGGCGCTCGGCCTGCAGGTAAGTCAAGATGACCACCACGAGGCCGGCCAGGGTGGCGGACACGCCCACGACGAGCCCGAGGCGGCCGGATTCCCGGCCGGAAATCACCACGGCCAGGATGATGCCGATGAGCCACACCGCGGCCGCCACCACGGATTGGTAGACGGGGATGCGCAGCACCAGGTTGCGCACCATATTCGGATCATGCTCGTTCGGGTTGCGCTGCCAGTCCAGCACCGGGCGGAAAAGCAGCAGGGTGACGGCGATGCCGATGACCACCGCAAAGATGAGGTACACCGCGGCGACGCCCATCAGGCTGGGCAGCTCGGCGGCAAAGTCCTTAATCTCCGGCATCGGCAAGAAATAGAGGACAAAGGTCATAATCGCGATGGCGCCGATGAGGTTCGCGCCAAGGACTAAGGCGGCGTAGACCGGCCATTGGGTACCCATGAGCCATCGTGCGCCGCGCAGTAGTCTGTTCATGCTTTCATACTTTAGTAAGACCAGTAGGCTAGGGCGAGTGAATACCGGAAGCGTTGCGCAAAGATTGGCAGATACCCCAGGTGTGGCCCGCACTATCCTGGGCGCCGCCCGGGCAGCTCGGGGGATGCCGGGGGCAGACCCGCGGGCGATGAGCCATTCCTGGCTATTTACCGGCCCGCCGGGCTCCGGCCGTTCCTTGGCCGCGATCGATTTTGCGGCCGCGCTCATGTGTACGGACCCAGAGGAACCGGGCTGCGGCCGGTGCGAGGCCTGCCGCGCGGTGCTGGAGACCAAACAGCACACCGATCTGGTCCTCGTGGATCCGCAGGAGGTCATCATTCCCGTGGATACGGTGCGCGAGGTTATCGGCCGCGCGGCGAGCCTGCCCACGGTGGCGCCCTGGCGCGTGGTGATCTTTAATAACGCTGACCGCCTCAACAATAACGGTGCGAATGCCCTGCTCAAGACGGTGGAGGAGCCGCCGGCGCGCACCGTGATCATCATGTGCGCTCCTTCCGACGCCCCCGAGGACTTCTCCCAGACCCTCCGCTCACGCTGCCGGCACCTCTACATTCCCTCCCCGTCGGTGGAGAGCATTACCGCCCAGTTGGTTAGCGAGGGCGCCTCGGATCACGACGCCCACTTGGCCGCCCTTACCTCCCTCCGCCACGTCGGCCGGGCGCGGCGCCTGGTCAACGATCCGGCGGTGCAAAAACGCCGCGCGGTGGCCATCAACTTGGCAGAGGAAGTCTTCCACGGCTCCCAGGGCTTCCAGGCGGTGACCTCGCTGCTGAAGCTGGTGGACGCGGAGGCGAAGGACTCGCACAAGGAACAAGAAGAGGCCGAGCTGGCGAAGTTGGAACAAGCCCTCGGCGTGGGTGCGAAGGGCAAAGGTGCGGCCAAGGCGCAGCGCGACGCCCGCTCCGCCATCAAGGATCTGCAGGACCAGCACAAGAAGCGGGCGAAGCGCCGCGTGATCGACAACCTGGACCTCGTGCTTGTTGATCTCTCCGGCGTCTACCGCGATGCACTCATGCAGAAGGTGGGCGCGCAGGTGGAACTCACCCACCCGGATTTTGCTGGACTTTCTGGTGAGATCGCGCAGCGCGTGAGCGAGGAAGGCCTGCTGGACTGCCAGGCGGCCATTACGCTGTGCCGCGAGCAGCTGACCCAAAACGTCGGCACGCAGATTGCCTTCGACGGGTTGGTGGGCCGCCTGCGCCGCGCGTGCCTGTAGGTGGGGCCCGATTTCTATTCCGCGGCGCCCCTAGGTTAAACTCTCTCTTGCTGCACTGGCGCATGCCGAGCAGCGCGCCGCCTTAGCTCAGTCGGTAGAGCATTTCACTCGTAATGAAAAGGTCGCGAGTTCGATTCTCGCAGGCGGCTCCACAGAGGCCGCAGGTGTATAGCCTGCGGCCTTTCGCAGTTTTGGGGAAAGCGCGTTGTGGGGGCGGCGCGCTAAGCCTCGCTGTCGTTATTAAGCAGGCGCGGGACCACCTTGCCGGTGGCGTTGCGCGGGAGCTTGGCCAGGAAGTGCACGTCGCGCGGCACGGAGTGATCGGCAAGCTTGGTGCGGACCCAGTCGCGGATAGCGTCGGCGGTGAGGGCCTTTCCGGCGGCGTCGGCAGTAGGCACCGCCCACACAGCGATGCGCTGGAAGGTCTCGCTATCCTCTACGCCGCCGGCATGCACCTCGTGGATTCCCGGCATTGCCTCAAGGACCTCGGTGACGGACTGCGGGTGGACGTTTTCGCCGCCGACGATGATCATGTCATCGGCGCGGCCCACCACGTGCAGGAAGTCGTGCTCGTCGATGTAGCCCAAGTCTCCAATAGAGATGAGCCCGTCTACCTTATTGAGCCGCAGGTTTGGGTTGGTGTAACCGGTCATTGCGGTGGAGTTGGTGAGGTAGATCTCTCCCACCTCGCCGCGCGGAACCGGGTGGCCCTCCTTATCGAGGATGCGCAACTTCGTGCCGGAGGCCACGCGCCCGGCGATGGTGGGGTTGGCGGCCACCTGATCCATGGTGGCGGTCGTCGCGAGCGCGAGCTCGGTGGATCCGTAGACGTTGCACAGGATGGCGCCGAAGCGCTCATTGGTCTCCTTGACCACCTCCGGGGTCAGCGCATTGCCGGCCGAGGCGATAAATTTCAGGCTCGAGGTATCGAACTCGCCGGCTGGATCCCGCTCTACCAAGCGCTTGAAAAAGATGGGGGAGGAAATCATGCCATCGAGGCGGTAGCGCTGGACGTCGTCAAGCACCTGCTCCGCGTCGAATACGCGGCGGGTGACGATGGTATTGCGCAGGCCCAGTGCAATATTGATGCAGGCCCAGCCCCAGGTGTGAAAAATGGAGGCGGTGAGCTGTAGGCGCTGGTCGGCGCGCCACGGAATCGTATCCACGATGGATGCCAGCACCACCGGCAGGGTCGGCTCCGGCCGCACAATGCCCTTCGGAATGCCGGTGGTGCCGGAGGACATGAGCACAATCGGGCCGTGCTTGGGGAAGCGCGGCAGCTGCACGGCCGGTGGGTTCTTCACAATTTTATCCAGCTTCGGTAGATCGCTTGCGCCCGTATCGTGCGCGATGATGACCGGGATATCGGTGTCCACGCGGTCGATGAATTCATCATCCACCACGAGCACGTTGATGCCGTTTTCCTCGATACAGCCGGCCAGCTGCTCCGGGGAGGAGCCCACGTTGAGCAGATAAATAGAAGCGCCCACATAGCCCTTGGCGCCGAGCGGAATGATGATGCCGCGGCCATTGCGCGCCATGACGCCGAGGCGGATCTCGGGCAGGTCCAGCGAGCGGAGGTAGCGGGCGAAGCCCTGCGTGTGGGTGCGCAGCTGGCGGTAGGTGAGGGTGCCGTCGTCGTCGATAAGCGCCAAGCGCTCCGGGCAGGCGAGGCAGCCCTGTTCGATCTCGCGCGCGGTGGTGAAGCGGTAGCGGGCCAGGTTCGGCAGGAGATTGAGCTGGGCCTTCGCGCCGCCTTGGTGGCTGACGAGTCCAGCGTTAAGAAGCGCCGGAACGAACCGGCCGAGGGCTGCGGCGTGGAATTTGAAATCAGAGAAATTCACGGTTGGGATAGCTCCAAATAGGCGAAGATAACAAAAAGGTAACCATGGACGATATCGTGAGAGAGGCGCGCGGTGTTGCCGCCAACTCGAATTATGTTACAGAAGTGACTACAGTTATCTGAAGTTACTGGTGTTTCTAGAAAAGGATCTCATGAAATCTCTGCAGCTGAAAGTTCTCTCCGTGGTGGCTTCTGCGCTGACCGTGCTGAGTGCGGTGGCCGCGCCGCAGGCCACCGCCGCGGAGCGCAACCTAGTAGCCTTCGGTGATTCCGTCCTCGCGGATCCAGATGCTGGCTCCTATTTTGCCCACCGCTACGACCGCTCCAAGGGCGTTGGCGTAGACTGCCCGACCTCCAATAACTACGCCAAGCGCGCGGGTGCGAAGCTGCGCCTTACCGTACGGGACTTCTCCTGCTCTGGCGCAGTGTCCATGTCCCATGGTCCGCAGATTTTCCAGCAGGTGGATGCGGCCCTGCGCACTGGCGCGCTAACCCCGGCCACTAACCGCGTGGTCATCACCACTGGTTTTAATGACACCTACAACCACCGCGATATGAGCCTGCCGCAGATTCGCAAGCAGTTCGCGGACCGCACCGCCCCGCAGATCGAGCGCATTAAGCGCGCTGCCCCGAACGCTCGCGTCCAGATCGTGGGATACCCCACCATCGGCACCGGCCCTTATTACTGCCTCTTCCACTTCGGTCCGCGCCCGGCCGATTCCACCTTCCTGCCGGGCATCCAAGACTTTGAGAATAAGGCGCAGTGGATGCAGGTGGACTTGGCGGCGCGTACCGGCGTGCAGTTCTTGGATATGAAGCCTTCCACCCGCAATAACGGCATGTGCGCCGATGCAAACCAGCGCATGTGGGCTGGTCTGGTGGACTTTACTGCTGGTGACGGCAACCTGCCCATCCATATGAACCAGCGTGGCCACGAGCATGCGGCCAACGTCATCGCCCGCTCTTAAAAAGAGTTTTCAATAATGCGCCGGTTTTGAAAATATCGGTACGCTCGGGCGCATGACTGTAAAAGCTGTTATCGCCCGTTCCAAGGGTGCGGAAGTCGAAACCGTCAACATTGTCGTTCCTGACCCCGGCCCTAACGATGTCATCGTGCGCGTCCAGGCCTGCGGTGTGTGCCACACCGACCTTGCTTACCGCGATGGCGATATTGAAGACGCCTTCCCTTTCCTGCTCGGCCACGAGGCCGCAGGCGTAGTAGAGACCGTAGGTTCTGCGGTCACCCACGTGGAGGAAGGCGACTTCGTCATTTTGAACTGGCGCGCCGTGTGCGGCGAGTGCCGCGCCTGCAAGAAGGGCGAGCCAAAGTACTGCTTCAATACCCACAACGCCTCCAAGAAGATGACCCTCGAGGACGGCACCGAGCTCACCCCTGCGCTGGGCATCGGTTCCTTCGCTGAGAAGACCCTGGTCCACGAGGGCCAGTGCACCAAGGTAGAAGACACCGACCCGGCTGCCGCTGGCCTGCTGGGCTGCGGCATCATGGCGGGCCTCGGCGCGGCCGTGAACACCGGCGATATCCAGCTCGGCGAGTCCGTCGCTGTCTTTGGTTGCGGCGGCGTTGGCATGGCTGCCATTGCGGGTGCCAAGCTGGCGAGCGCGGCCAAGATCATCGCCGTGGACATCGACGAGTCCAAGCTGGAAACCGCTCGCGAGTTCGGCGCGACCGACACCATCTGCTCCAAGGATCTCTCGGAGCAGGAGGTTATTGACGCGGTCCGCGAGCTCACCGGCGGCTTCGGTACCGACGTGTCCATCGACGCCGTGGGCATCCAGCCCACCTGGCGCCAGGCCTTCTACTCCCGCGACCACGCCGGCCGCATGGTCATGGTGGGCGTGCCGAACCTCACCGACCACGTGGACATTCCGGCCATCGACCTCTACGGCCGCGGCGGTTCCATTAAGCCTGCGTGGTACGGCGATTGCCTCCCAGAGCGCGATTTCCCCGCCTACGTAGCGCTGTCCAAGGCCGGCAACTTCCCGCTGGACAAGTTCGTCTCCGAGCGCATTGCGCTTGACGACGTCGAGCAGGCCTTTACCACCATGAAGTCCGGCAAGGTTCTGCGTTCGGTGGTGGAGTTCTAATGCGTATCGATAGCACGGTTACTTCTGGCAAGTTCCGCCTCGATGGCGGCGAGTGGGACGTGGACAATAACGTCTACGTCGTGGGCGATAACTCCAGCGTGTACGTGGTGGACCCCTCCCACGATCTGGATGCGGTAGCAGAGCTCGTTGGCGACCGCCGCGTGGAAGGCATCTTGCTCACCCACGCGCACAATGACCACTGCGAGCTCGCCCCCGAGGCCGCCAAGCGCTTCGATACCGAGGTCTACCTGCACCCGGACGATGACATGCTGTGGCAGGAGTCCAATGGCGATGCTCCATACACGCCATTGGCGGACCGCGGTCAGTTCGATATTGGCGGCGAGAAGATCACGGTCTACCACACCCCGGGCCACTCGCCGGGCTGCGTGGTGCTGCACGTGGGCGAGACGCTGCTGTCGGGCGATACGCTCTTCAACGGCGGCCCCGGCGCCACCGGCCGCAAGTACTCCGACTTCGATGTGATCATCGAGTCGCTGAAGAACGTCGTCTTCACCCTGCCGGAGGACACCAAGGTCCTGCCAGGGCATGGCGACGCCACCACGGTGGGCGCGGAGGCCGCGCGCATCGACGAATACATCGAGCGCGGTTACTAACCGCTGCGTGCTAGTACGCCTCTAGTACGCCCGCAGGTACTCGCCGTAGCCGGACTTAAGCAACGGCTCGGCGAGTTTTTCTAGCTGGGTGCGGTCGATGAAGCCGGCGTCGAAGGCGGCCACTTCTGGTGAGCCAATAACGATGCCGGTGCGTTTTTGCATCACTTCGACGTAGGCGGAGGCCTCGCTCATCGAGTCCACCGTTCCCGTGTCGAGCCACACGCTGCCGCGGTGCAGGCGCTGGACACTGAGCTCGCCGCGGCGCAGGTACTCCTCGTTTACCGCCGTGATCTCCAGTTCACCGCGGCCGCTGGGTTCGATGCCCTTGGCTATCTCCACGACGGAGTTGTCATAAAAGTACAAGCCCACCACCGCGTGGTTCGACCGCGGCACTTCCGGCTTTTCCTCGATGCTGAGCGCATGGCCGGCGGCGTCGAATTCCACGACACCATAGCGCTGCGGATCCGAGACCTCGTAGGCGAAGATGATGCCGCCCTCCGGATCTTGGCAGTGGGCGAGCTCGCCGCCGAAGCCGTGGAAGATATTATCGCCGAGCACCAGCGCGACGCTGTCGTCTCCAATAAACTTCTCGCCGATCAAAAAGGCCTGCGCGAGCCCCTCTGGTCGCGGTTGGACCGCGTAATCGATCATCACCCCAAGCTGCGATCCATCGCCAAACAGTCGCTGGAAGGCCCCCGCATCCTCCGGGGTGGTGATGATGAGGATTTCCCGAATACCCGCCTGAATGAGCGTGGTGAGCGGGTAATAAATCATCGGCTTGTCATAAATGGGCATGAGCTGCTTCGAGATGCCCTTGGTAATCGGGTAGAGCCGCGTGCCGGAACCGCCGGCCAGGATGATGCCTTTCATTTAATCCTCCGGGTACAGCGCCAAGTACAGGGCAAGGGCCGCGCGCCAATTCTGCGGCTTGAAGCCCGTAGCCTCGATTTTATCTAGCGCAAGCGTCGACTCCTTAGGGCGCGGCGCCTCTGGGCCCGCGATCTCGCGGTACTGCTCGGTGCTTACCGGAGTGACCTCGGCCGGGTCGTGGCCGAGCCCGATGAACACGGCCATGGCAATCTCATCGCGGCCCACGGTATCGCCCGAGTTAGAGAGGTTATACACGCCGTAGTCCGCGCCAGAGTCGAGTAGGTGGACGATGCCCTTGGCCAAGTCCTCAGCAAACGTGGGCCGCCCGCGCTGGTCATGGATGACCTTCGGCTCCACTCCCTTATTGGCCAGCCGGCGCATGGTGGACATGAAATTCTCGCCCTCGCCGAACACCCACGAGGTGCGGATGACGTAGTGCTGCGGCGCGGTCTGCGCGGCGGTATCGCCCGCGGCTTTCGACGACCCGTATGCACTCAGCGGCGACGGTAGCTCCTCCTCGGAGTGGACCTCGCTCGCCCCATCGAAGATATAGTCGCTCGACACATGCACCAGCGTGAGTTGGTTCTCCGCGGCGATGCGCGCCAGCCGTGCGGGCGCTTCCGCATTGACGGCCCAGGCGGCGGCGCGGTCGTTTTCGGCACCGTTGACGTCGTTATACGCCGCGCAATTGATGATGGCGGAGTACTGCTTCCAATTCCGTTCTGGTGGGTCGGTGATATCGAAGTCGGCGTGGGTACACAATTCAGCATCGGCAAGCAGGCGCTTCAACGCCCGCCCCAACTGCCCGTTCGCGCCTGTGACGAGGATGCGCCGGGCGGGCATCGGGCTCACGTCTTTAAGAGCGGGGTGCTGCTTGTCCTTCTCCGAAATCTCGGTGGGCTCTAGCGGCCAGTCGACGATGTTGAGGTTCACCGCGGCGTAGCGAGCTTCGGCCGACCAGTGCTCATTCACCAGGTAGCAGTAGGAGGTTTCCTCCAGAGCTTGAAAGCCATTGGCGACGCCCCGTGGGACAAACACCGCAGTCTCCGGCCCTACCTCGTGGGTGACGACCTCGCCAAAGCTATCTGACCCCTCGCGCAAGTCGCACCATGCGCCGAAAATCTTGCCCTGCGCCACCGAGACGAGCTTGTCCCACGGCTCAGCGTGCAGGCCGCGCGTCGCACCGGCGTGGTTGAAAGAGATATTGTTCTGCACCGGCTGGAAGCTCGCGAGCTCGGGCGCGAGGCCGGTGAATTTTTCGCGTTGCCAATTCTCCTTGAACCAGCCGCGGTTATCGCCGTGCACGTCGAGGTCGATGATGAGCAGCCCCGGGATGGCGGTTTCGGTAATACGCATATCTACTGTCCTTGCTGCTTGTAGCGGGCTTCCACGTTTTCTTTCTCGGGCTTCCACCAGCCTTCGTTATCGCGATACCACGCGATGGTGTCTTCGAGACCGGCGCGGATATCCGTGAACCGCGGGGTCCATCCCAGCTCGCGACGCAGCTTGGCGGCGTCCATGGCATAACGCTGGTCGTGGCCGGGGCGGTCCGCCACGTGCTCATAAAGTGCGCGCCCATTGCGGGTGTGGCCCATGATTTCGCAGATCAGCTCAATGACCTGCTTATTATTAATATCTTCCTGGTCCGCGCCGATATTGTAGGTCTCGCCGATGCGGCCCCGCTCGAGGATGGCGAGCACCGCTTCGTTGTGGTCATCGACGTGGATCCAATCGCGCACCTGCTCGCCCGTGCCATAGAGCTTGGGCGTGTGTCCAGAGAGGATATTGGTGATTTGGCGGGGAATGAACTTCTCGATGTGCTGGTAAGGCCCGTAATTATTGGAGCAGTTTGAGATGGTGGCTCGCAGTCCGAAGGAACGCACCCATGCCCGCACGAGGTGGTCAGACCCCGCCTTGGTGGCTGAGTAGGGGCTGGAGGGAGCGTAGGCGGTGTCCTCAGTAAACTTGGTGTCTGCCCCGATTTCCAGATCTCCGAAAACCTCGTCAGTGGAGACATGGTGGAGGCGGGTATCGTGCTTCCGGCAGGCTTCCAGAAGGGTGAATGTGCCTACGAGGTTCGTGTGGATGAAGGGCGAGGGGTCGCGCAAAGAATTGTCGTTATGGGACTCGGCGGCAAAATGAACCACTACATCGGCAGCGGCGACGAGCGGTTCTACGGTGGCGGGATCGGCGATATCCCCCTCCACGAGGTCAATATCGAGACCGGCGAGGTTGGCGCGGTTTCCGGCGTAGGTCAGTTTATCGAGCACCGTAACGCGGGTATCGGGGCGCGCCTGGCATATTAGGCGCACGAAATTGGCGCCGATAAAACCGGCGCCGCCAGTGACGAGCATCGTTTGCATGGTTATCCAGTGTAGGGCAGTCGGGCGCGCGGCTGTGGCAGGCCGCGGGCCCCGGTCAGGCCGCGCCCGGAGGTGAGGGCGGTGGCGAAGGCGGATCGGTGAGCCTGCGGGCCGGGGCTTGTTCCGCGGCGGGGTGGTCGTTGACCTCCACGGTCGGCGATAAGCCGTTGGTGTGGGCGGCTCGGTATCCTACCCGGCCCGTGTCGGGGTCTCGTTCGGCGTGTCCCATTCCGTTGCGGCCATCGCGGTAGTCGTTATTGTCCACGTGGTGCCGGCGACACAACAGAGTGAGGTTCTTGAGGTCGGTGGCGCCACCGTGAGACCAGGCTTGGAGATGGTGGACGTCGCAGTCCTGCCACGGGCGGTTGCATTCTGGGTGTGTGCAGACGAGCTCGGAGGCTGCGAGGGCGAGCTTCTGCCAGAGGGACGCGGTGCGCTTGGTGCGGCCAAGCTCGAGGGGGAAGCCCTTGTCGTCCACAGCGCAGAAGAAATCGTGCCGCGCGCCGCCGAGGCGAAGGAGGTCGAGCGGGGTGAGCTCGATGCCGGTGCTGGTAGCGAAACGGGTATCTCCGCCCATCGCTTCTAGCTCCTCCAAGGTAGTGGCGACGAAGAAGGAGCCGAGACCGTCGGAGTTCTTTTGGGTGGCGGAAAGATAGCTGGATAGCGCAGCGGTTAATTGGTCCGCCATGCGCTGGGCATAGGTGCGGGTATCGTCCTCGGCACTGAGATCCGCGCTGCCCTTATTCTTGGCGGGCGCGAAGGCGCTGGCGAGGATGGCAGCTGCGGAGGCATCGAGATAGCCGGAGATGTGCACGCCGCCATCAGCATCTTGGCGGGAGATACTAAAGCGGCGTTTGCGGGTAGCGGCGTGCGGATCGGGCTCGCCGGCTGGGTTGAGAGCGTGCTTATTCGCTTTGCGGATGGCCTTGCGCAGCCACTCGCGCAGGGAATCGAAGGAACGACGCTTGGCCTGCTCGAGAGCCTGGTTGCGCAGTTCGCTCGGGCCGGGGATGGCGTACTTGCTGAGGCTGCGCAGCTCGTTTTCGATGAGGTTGAGGATGCGCTCGGGGATAGGATCTTCCTCAAAGAGCTTCTTGCGGCGCTTCTCCTCCTCGCGGCGCTCGCGGTCAGCGCGGCGGCGGGATTCCTCTTCGGCTCGGGCGCGTGCGGCATCGTCCGCATCGGGGTCCGCAGGGGGAGTGGGCTCCGGATCGGGGATGGGTGCGAAGAGGTTGCGTCCATTGCGGAGGCGGGCGGCGGCCTCGGCATCGGTAAGGCCTAGGCGCGTGGTCAGGTAGTCCTTGGCCTTGGAAGAACCAACGCGGCGGCCGGCGTCATCCCGCTCCGCGATGAAAGCGAAGGCGGCGTCGATGGTGGACTTATTGCCTAGCGCCCGCTCCAAGTGTTCGAAATGCGAATGAAGAAGCTCGAAGGACAGATCGGAGGGATCCTGCATGAGGCTGCGCAGCTGGGTGAGCCCAGTGGCAACCTGTGCGATGGCGGAGTCTATCTCCGCGTGCTTGGTGGTCTGCATGTTCCCTCCCTTCCTTTTCGTTTACATGTTCTATATTACCCAGATAAAACACCCCGTCAACAGGATAGAAGGGATTGGTCAATAGATTAGACATTCCCCAAACAAACGCAGGCAAAACCCCACAAAACGGGGCCAAAGCCACTAACTCGGGAAGGGAGGAAGGGCCTTCTGGTTAAGCCAGGTGTCTACGGTGGCGTCGAAAAGCGCGGCGTCAGGAGCGGCGGCGCGGAAGGCATCCAGCAGCATGGAGGGCTCTACCACCGAGTGTTGGTGCTCGGTGAGGTAGCTGCGGAGGGTGGTAAAGAAGGCGTCGCCAAGCAAGCGATGGATGGCATGCACGGTCAAGGCGCCGCGCTTATACACGCGGTCATCGAACATATCGTGCGCACCCGGATCGGAAACGGTGAGGTTCTGCGCCTTGCGTCCCAGGACGTTGTAGTGGGAACGTGCCGCCTCGCGCGCGGTGGTCTCGCCCTTGTGCTCGCCCCATAGCCACTCGCTGTAGCAGGCAAAGCCCTCGTTGAGCCAGATATCCTTCCACTCGCCTAGGCCCACGGAATTGCCAAACCACTGGTGGGAAAGCTCATGGGCAATGAGGCGCTCGAAGGCGTGGTCGCCCTTGATGTGGTTGGAGCCAAAGATGGAGAGGCCCTGCGCCTCCAGCGGAATCTCCAGCTCATCTTCCGTGATGACCACCTGATAATCCGCAAATGGATACGGGCCATAGAGGGAAGAGAAGAAGTCCACCATTTCCTGCTGCTGGGCAAACTCATTCAGCACGCGCTCGCGCAGCGCGGCCGGTGCCCAAGCGCGCGTGGAAGGTCCCAAATCAAAAGTAGAGAACTCTCCTACCTGCACCGTCGCCAGATAGGTGGCCATGGGCTCGCGGGTGCGGTAGTGCCAGCGCGTGGTGGAGCCGCCCGCCCGGCGGGAGACAAGGTCTCCATTGGATACCACGATAAAGGGGTCATCGGCCGTAATGATGATGTCATAAAGCGCCTTGGCAGAAGGCGTATCGTCGCAGGGGAACCAGCTCGGCGCGCCATTGGGCTGGCTGGCCACCAGCGAACCGGACTCGGTTTCTTCCCAGCCAATCTCGCCCCAGGTGGTGCGGATCGGCCGCGGGCTGCCGCCATAGCGAATCACCAGCTCAAACTCAGTGCCGGCCGCAATCTCCTCAGCAAAGCGCAGGCGCAGCTTCCCGGAGGACTGGCGGAATTTAGCCACCCGCGGCGCACCCTGTGCGGTCACGCGCCGAGCCACCATCGCCCCGCCCAGATCTAGGGTCAGGGACGCCAAATCTTCATCGGCCCGGATGGCCAAAATAGCCTCGCCGTGGAGCAGGTTGGGCTCCACGCGGTAGGTCAGATCCAGCGTGTAGTGGGAAACCTCGAAACCGAGATTAAAATCCACGCCGGTATAAGGATCAGTGTGGGCACGCGAAAGGGCGGTAGGAAGCAACTTCATAATGCTGCAAGCCTACCGCCCTTTTAGCCGTGGAAAGAAACGAGCTTATTTATTGAAAGCGCGCTCGAAGACCGGCCAAGAATCCTTGAGGTCCGCAATCCAGTGCGGCCAGGAGTGGGTGCCGGTATTGCGGAAGTTGTAGGTCGCCGGGATGCCAGCCTGGTCCAGCTTGGCCTTGAAGTTGTGGGTGCAGTAGTTCACGCCAGCCTCGATGGCGCCACCTTCGACCTGCAGCCGAGCGGAGCCCACAGCAGCGATAGCAGGGTTAGCTCCCTGATTCGTATAGTAAGAATACGTATCGGTTTCTCCGGCCAACCCAGAACCGGAAGAGATGTACAGATCCGTGCCGCGCAGCTTCTCGTGGTTCATCATCGCGTCGTTATAGCGGTTGGTGGGGGAGCCGAACGGGCCCCACATCTGCTCCGCGGTCGCACCACCGCGGTTGACGGTAAGCTCAACGGCCTTGTGCTCTACCGGGTAAGCGGTGGCTGCGCAGCCGGCGTAGGAACCGACGGCGTCGTAGAAGCCCTGGTTGTGCTCCGCCAGCAGCAGGGAGGAGGTGGCGGACATGGACATGCCCGCGACAGCGCGGTGATTATCGGCCTTGATGTGGCCCTCGATGGCGCCCGGCAGTTCCTTGGTGAGGAAGGTTTCCCACTTCTGTGGGCCCTTGAGGTACTTGGAGTTCGGCTCGGATACCCAGTCGGTGTAGTAGGAGAAAGCACCGGCCTGCGGGATGACCACGTTGACGTTCTTGGAGTGGTAGAAATCGACGGCGTCAGAAAGCTTCAGCCAGTCCATGTCCTGCTCCGCGCCGCCTGCACCGTTGAGCAGGTAGATGGTCGGGCGGTTCTCATCCGTTGCGCGAATGACGGCCAGCGGAATCTGGCGGCCGTTCATGGCTGGGGAGGTGGCCTGCAGCTTTTCGACGCGCGGATCGTCCTTGTACTTCTGGTACCAGGTCTGCTGCTCCAGCTCTGGGGTGACCTCCAGTGGGGCCAGGGTGGACTGGGCGGCGTTGCCCGCTACCTGCTGCGGGGTGAGCTGTGCGGCCCCCGCCATTGGGGCGCAAGCCAAGCCTGCGCACACTGCGGTGCCGGCAAGGATGGAGCTTAGGCGCTTCATAGTGCTTCTTTCCTGTAGTTATTGAATTCCTGATTATTCGGCAGCGACAGCAGCCTCGGCGGCCGCTGCAGCCTCCGCAGCGTCCGGAGCCTCTGCGCCCTCTGCGTCCTTGCCCTCGACAAAGTCCTTGTCCGGGGACTGGTCAGCGGCGCTCGGGGCGTCCTTAACCTGCGCATCTTCCTCGGCCTGCGGTGCCTCGATGGAAAGCTCGTTGGGCTTTACCTCCGGCTCGGCCGGTGCCTCTGCAGCGTCCTTGGCAAAGCCACGCTCGAAGGTTGCCCAGGAGGTGAAGAGGTCATTGCGCCAGCCCGGCCAGGAGTGGGTGCCGGTATTGCGGAAGTTCCAGTCCGCCTTCATGCCCTGGGAATCCATCTTGGCCTTGAGGTCATGAGTGCAGGAGTTCATCGCGGCTTCGATGACGCCGCCCTCAACGATGAGGGTGGAAGACCCCGGAACACCCCAGTCATTGGCGCCGCCCAGGCCGGAGTTGACCGAAACATAAGTCTCGGACTTGCCCAGGTTATTCGGATTAGCGTTCACCAAGGCATCGTTGTATACGTTGTACTCGCTGCCCATAGCGCCCCACATCTGATCGGCCGAGCCACCGCCGCGGTTGACGGTCAGCTGGGTGTACAGGCGTGGCAGCGGGCGAGAGGTGGAAGCGCAGCCAGAGAAGGAGCCCACGGCGTTGTAGAAGCCCGGGTTGTGCTCCGCCAGCAGCAGGGAAGAGGTAGCGGACATGGACATGCCGGCAATCGCGCGCTTGCCATTGCCGCCGATGTGCTCTTCCAGTGCGCCCGGTAGCTCCTTGGCGAGGAAGGTTTCCCACTTCTGCGGGCCCTTGAGGTAGCCGCTATTCGGGGAAGATACCCAGTCGGTGTAGTAGGAGAAGGCGCCGGCCTGCGGGATGACCACGTTGACGTCCTTGGACGTGTAGAAGTCCACCATGTCCTGTACGCCCTCGGCCTCAGGGTCGATGTCGTGGTTAGCAGTGGCGGTCAGCCAGTCCATGCCCTGCTCGGCGCCGCCGGCGCCGTTGAGCAGGTACAGGGTGGGGCGCTGCTTATCAAAGTTGCCGTCCGGGGTGATGACCGCCAGCGGAACCTCGCGGCCGCCCATCGCGGCGGAGGTGGCGGTCAGGGCCTTAACGTGGTTGCCGTAGTGCTTGTCCTGGCCACTCTTGTGGCCGAAGGCATAGCCTTTCCACTTGTCCTTATCTTTCAGCTTGGCAATATCTACCACGCGGTTTTCGCCTTCGGTGGTGATGGCGTAGTTGATGTTTTCCGCATCCGCCGAGTCGGTGAGGTTTACCTCGCGGATGGTGGACGGGGTGGCGTCACCCTGGATCTCGGCCGGCTCGACGGCGGAGGCGAGAGGGGCGGAGAGGACTCCTGCCGCGATGGCGATGCCTGCGACGCTGGAGCCGATAGAGCGCAAAGTATGCATATTTTTAGCTTCCTCGAGTTAAGAGAATCTTCTCAGTAGGTATCGTTCCGCATAGCGGGAGTGTTAGCAAGACTCTATGCCTTAATAGCCCTTTTAATGTAGCAAAACCTGTGACGTATGTGGTTTGTGTGTCATAATTCTGAACGCGGCGCGTATGTAACGGTGGCGCTACAATCTCCGCTAGTACTAAACGTGTGAATAATGCGGTCCCCATCCGCGGGCCCATCCCTCGCTCTAGGCAAGTAAAAACACAGAAAGAAGCATAATGAACGTTTTCGATTCCATCCTCGTGGCCATCAACGAAGTTCTGGGCCAGTTCCTGCACACCGGTTCCTCCATGTCCTCCACCGCTGCGCTGGCTCTCGGCCTGTTCTAAAACACCGAGCCCATAGCCCTGCCTGGGGGCGTCGCGCGCTTGCCGACGCCACCGTGCAGGGCCTTTGTGCGTTTTACCCCCGAAGCGTGGGGTACTCGGGCACAAGAGTGTGACCCAATGCGCGACATGGAGGGGAAAGTTACGTATCCTAAAGGGCGTGACTAATGAACATTATGACGTAGTAGTACTCGGCGCGGGCCCTGGCGGCTACGTGGCCGCCATCCGTGCAGCTCAGCTTGGTAAGAAAGTTGCCGTAATCGAGAAGCAGTACTGGGGCGGTGTCTGCCTCAACGTAGGCTGCATCCCTTCCAAGGCGCTGCTGAAGAACGCTGAGGTTGCCCACACCTTCAACCATGAGGCCAAGGACTTCGGCATTTCCGGCGATGTCTCCTTCGACTTCGGTGTTGCCCACAAGCGTTCCCGCAAGGTTTCCGCGGGCATCGTCAAGGGTGTCCATTACCTGATGAAGAAGAACAAGATCACCGAGATCAACGGCCTTGGCTCCTTCAAGGACGATAAGACCATCGAAATCACCGATGGTGATGACAAGGGTAAGACCGTCACCTTCGATGACTGCATCATCGCTACCGGCTCCGTGGTCAAGTCCCTGCCGGGCGTAGAACTCGGCGGCAACATCGTCTCCTACGAGGAGCAGATCCTCAACGATGAGGCCCCGAAGTCCATGGTCATCGTCGGCGCCGGCGCCATCGGCATGGAATTTGCTTATGTTCTGTCCAACTACGGCGTGGACGTCACCATCGTGGAGTTCATGGACCGCGTCCTGCCGAACGAGGACAAGGACGTCTCCAAGGCCATTGCCAAGGAGTACAAGAAGCTCGGCGTTAAGCTGCTGACCGGCTACAAGACCACCTCCGTGAAGGACAACGGCGATAATGTCACCGTTGAGGTCGAGTCTAAGGACGGCTCCAAGCAGGACACCCTGACCGTGGACCGCGCCATGATCTCCATCGGCTTCGCCCCGCGCACCGAGGGCTTCGGCCTGGAGAACACCGGCGTTGAGCTCACCGAGCGCGGCGCTATTGCCATCGACGACACCATGCGCACCAACGTTGACCACATCTACGCCATTGGTGACGTCACCGCGAAGCTGCAGCTCGCCCACGTTGCTGAGGCACAGGGCGTTGTGGCCGCAGAGACCATCGCCGGCGTGGAGACCCAGCTCTTGGGTGACTACATGAATATGCCGCGCGCTACCTTCTGCAACCCGCAGGTCGCTTCCTTCGGCTACACCGAAGAAGCTGCCAAGGAGAAGTTCGCGGACCGCGACATCAAGGTCGCTACCTTCCCGTTCTCCGCTAACGGCAAGGCTGCCGGACTCAATGAGACCGCGGGCTTTGTCAAGCTCATCGCGGACGGCGAGTACGGCGAGCTCATCGGCGGTCACATGGTGGGCTCCAACGTATCCGAGCTGCTGCCGGAGCTGACCCTGGCGCAGCGCTTCGACCTCACCGCTGAGGAAATCGGACGCAACGTTCACACTCACCCGACCCTCTCTGAGGCCATGAAGGAAGCTGCCGAGGGCATCGGCGGCCACATGATTAACCTCTAAGCAGGGCTACTTGCCGACGTCGCCTTTGTGTGCGACGCCAGCGGCACCGCACCGTTCGCCCCCCTCGTCGGAGGGAGGCGGACCGCGGTGCCGCTTTTTTATGTGCGTTCCACCTGGGCGGCAGCGCGTTAGTACGGTGCCACGGCGGAGCGGTGGGCGTCGACGTTGATGACCTCGTTGATGGGTGGAAAGGCGCGTTGCGCGCAGTTTTCGCGCGGGCACGTGCGGCAGCCGGAGCCGATGGGGGTGGCGGTAGAGAGATCGGTGAGATCGAGCCCCTCGGCGTAGACGGTGCGGTCGGCGTGGCGGGCTTCGCAGCCTAGGCCGATGGCGAAGAGCTTATTGGTATCTCCAAAGCGACCCTGGTGGTGTTGCACGGCGCGGGAGATCCACAGATAATTGCGGCCGTCGGGCATCTGCGCCAGCTGGCGGGAGATAATGCCGGGCTGGGTGAAGGTCTCGTAGACATTCCACAGCGGGCAGGTGCCGCCGTTATTGGAAAAGTGCACGCCGGTGGCGGATTGGCGCTTGGACATATTGCCTGCGCGGTCGACGCGGACAAAAGTAAAAGGAATGCCGCGGAGGTTATCGCGCTGCAGGGTGGACAGGCGGGAGGCCACGGATTCATAGCCCACGCCGAAGACCTGGCAGAGGTATTCCACGTCGTAGCCGGAGCGCTCGGCTTCGGAATGCATCAGTGCATAGGGCATCACGGTGGCGGCGGCGAAGTAGCTGGCCAAGCCGCGCTGTGCGAGGTTGCGCGAAGCATCCGAGGTAAACGGCTCCTCCTCCACTAAGGCGGCGATGTCCTCCCCGGCCTCGAGGAAGCTCAGCTCCGCGGCCATGCGGAAGGCGCGCTGGCCTTCGCTCAGGCGCGACGCGAGCCGGAACTCGCCGGTCTCGCGGTTAAAGCTGTGTAGCGTGCCATCCATCTGAGAAGTGATGCGGATATCTACGTTGTGGCGATCGCGCAGGCGCTGGGCCAGGGCATGTTCGGTGTCGCGAATGCCGAAGTGGGTGACCGAGAGGGCGTCGGCAAGCTGTTCTGCATGGTGGTCCAAGCCGTCCAGGTAGTTCTGGCGGGCGTAGAAGAAGTCGCGCACCTCGTCGTGCGGCATGGATAGGGCCTGGGTGGCCTCGGTGGTGCGGCGGGCATCGGTGGCCAGCGAGAGCTTATCGCGCACATTGCGGTAGCGGCGGTGGACATCCACCAGCGTGCGAGCCACGGTGGGGTGGTTATAGACCAGCTCGGAGAGCTCCTGCAGCTCGACGGGGGAGGGGCAGAGCTCCTTGTCTTGGATGACGTCCTGGATCTCGGCAAGAAGGCGGGAGTCATCGTCGCGGGAGAAGAAGGTGGCGTCGACGCCGAAGACCTCGGTGATGCGAAGGAGCACCGGGACGGTGAGCGGCCGGACGTCGTGTTCGATCTGGTTGACGTAGCTGGCGGAGAGACCCAGCGTCGCAGCGAGGGAAGCCTGACTGAGATCGCGCTCACGGCGAAGCTGGCGAAGGCGGGATCCCACATACGTCTTACTCATGCCGGCAAGGTTACTGGCTGGCCTGCGGGTGTGAACCCTAATTGCAAAGATCTTGCGAAGAATGTTCACCCGCCTGTGGGCTACATGTGGGTTTCATGCGAAAGTTTGACACATAAAGGGGTAAGGCGGTCACTCTAGTAACACTGGGTGAGCAAGTTCACAACTGCGGAGGGAATTACGCAACGTCAATATTGCGGAATTCCGAGCAGCCAAGGTAGTGACGTTTTGCCCCAAGGCTTCTAAGGAAACCCTTACCTAAAAGAATTATGACTTTAACCGTACCGCCGTACCGTTAGGTGAAACGCCGCAGGAATTGACTAGTAACCAGCGGTTAAGCCCAGTTAAAGTGAGGGCGACAATGGAGGTGTCATGACTTTAAGAAATCCGGACCGTGAGGCAGTAACTCACGGCCACATTACTAACGAACCAATCCGCCAGAAGCCGGGAGTGCCCTCCTGGGTTCTGAAGCTCATCATGGCCGTCACTGGCCTGCTCTTCGCCCTCTTCGTTGTTGGCCACATGGCCGGCAACCTGAAGTTGTACTTGCCGGCGCACGGCGGCGAAGAAGCACTAGATGAATACGGTGCATTCCTGCGCTCCATGGGCGAGCCGTTGTTCCCGCATGAGGGCGCATTGTGGATCATTCGCGCCGTCCTGCTGGTCGCCATCATCGCCCACATCTACGGCGCGATCGCCTTGACTGCCCGCTCCAAGGCATCCCGCGGCAAGTTCAGCCGCAGCAACCTCATGGGTGGCCTGGATTCCTTCGCCACCAAGACCATGCTGGTCTCCGGCTTGGTTCTGCTGCTGTTCATTATCTTCCACCTGCTGGACCTGACCATGGGCGTACAGCCCATCGCCCCAGGTGACTTTGCAGAGGGCGCGGTGAAGGCCAACATGATTGCAACCTTCAGCCGCTGGCCGGTCACCATCGTGTACGTGATCGCCATGTGCTTCCTGTTCCTGCACCTCACCCACGGCATTCGCCTTGCCGCCTCTGACCTGGGTATCACCGGTGCGAAGTGGCGTCAGACCTTCCTGATCTTGGCGTACGTCATCCCGGCCGTTGTCTGCATCGGCAACATCGTTATGCCTTTGTCCGTTGCCCTGGGCTTGGTCAGCTAAAGGAGTTAGAAACCCATGACTAATACTGAACTCAAGCGCGAGCACCCTAAGTTCTCGCACCCACAGTCCATCGTTCCGGGCGTATCCGCCGGCAACATCCTGGAATCCCACGAGCCGCACGGCGTGCCGATGAAGGATATGTGGTCCCACCAGAAGGACCACATGCAGCTGGTCTCCCCACTGAACCGCCGCAAGTTTGAGGTTCTCGTGGTTGGTACCGGCCTGTCCGCTGGTTCCGCTGCGGCCGCACTGGGCGAGCTGGGCTACAAGGTAAAGGTATTCACCTACCACGATTCCCCGCGCCGCGCGCACTCCATTGCCGCGCAGGGTGGCGTCAACGCCTCCCGTGCCAAGAAGGTGGACAATGACTCCGCCTACCGCCACACCAAGGACACCGTGAAGGGCGGCGACTACCGCTGCCGCGAGTCCGACTGCTGGCGCCTGGCAAACGAGTCCGTTCGCGTCATCGACCACATGAACGCCATCGGCGCCCCATTCGCTCGCGAGTACGGCGGCACCCTGGCTACCCGTTCCTTCGGTGGTGTGCAGGTCTCCCGTACCTACTACACCCGTGGCCAAACAGGTCAGCAGCTGCAGCTGTCCACCACCTCGGCGCTCTACCGCCAGATTGGCCTGGGCAACGTGGAGCTCTTCGCTCACAACGACCTGCAGGACATCATCGTCTACAACGACAACGGTAAGAAGCGTGCCGGCGGCATCGTTACCCGCAACCTGATTACCGGTGAGCTCAAGGCCTTCACCGGCCACGCAGTTGTGCTGGGTACCGGCGGCTACGGCAACGTCTACCACATGTCCACCCTGGCAAAGAACTCCAATGCCAGCGCCATGATGCGTGCGTACGACAGCGGTGCTTACCTGGCTTCCCCGGCCTTCGTGCAGTTCCACCCGACGGGCCTGCCGGTCAACTCCGATTGGCAGTCCAAGACCATCCTGATGTCGGAGTCCCTGCGTAACGACGGCCGCATTTGGTCCCCGAAGAAGGAGGGTGACGACCGCGACCCGAATACCATTCCGGAAGAAGAGCGCGACTACTTCTTGGAGCGCCGCTACCCGGCATTCGGCAACCTGGTCCCGCGCGACGTTGCTTCCCGTGCCATTTCCCAGCAGATCAACGCCGGCCTAGGCGTTGGCCCGCTGCACAACTCGGTGTACTTGGACTTCCGCGATGCCATCGAGCGCCTGGGCAAGGACAAGATCCGCGAGCGTTACTCCAACCTCATCGAGATGTACGAGGAGGCTATCGGCGAGTCTGCTTATGAGACCCCGATGCGCATCGCCCCGACCTGCCACTTCACCATGGGCGGCCTGTGGACGGACTTCAACGAGATGACCTCTATCGACGGCCTCTTTGCCGCCGGTGAGTGCTCCTGGACCTACCACGGTGCTAACCGCCTGGGTGCTAACTCCCTGCTTTCGGCTTCCGTTGACGGCTGGTTCACCCTGCCATTCACCATCCCGAACTACTTGGCTGACCACCTCAACGAGGAGAAGCTGGCCGAGGATTCCCCAGAGGCACAGGCAACCCTGGCACAGTCCCAGGAGCGCATCGACCGCCTCATGGGCGTGCGCGGTGAGAACCCGCACGGTCCGTCCTACTACCACCGCCAGCTGGGCGATATCCTCTACCATGGCTGCGGTGTGTCCCGTAACGTCGAGGACCTCAAGACCGCGATCACCAAGATCCGCGAGCTGCGCGAGGACTTCTGGGCTAATGTCCGCATTCCGGGTGAGTCCAACGACATGAACCAGGTGCTGGAGTACGGCCTGCGCGTTGCCGACTACCTGGACTTGGGTGAGCTCATGTGTGTTGACGCCCTGGACCGCGATGAGTCCTGTGGCGCTCACTTCCGCGAGGACCACCTCACCGAGGACGGCGAGGCAGAACGCGACGATGAGAACTGGTGCTTTGTTTCCGCCTGGGAGCCGGGCGCAAATAAGAACGAGTTCATCCGCCACGCCGAGCCACTGTACTTTGATTCGATCCCGCTGATGACAAGGAACTACAAGTAATGAAACTGACACTTGAGATCTGGCGTCAAGCCGGACCGACCCAAGAAGGCCACTTCGAGACCGTCCAGGTGGACGATGCTTCTGAGCAGATGTCCATCCTGGAGCTGTTGGACCACGTCAACGAAGGCTACATTGAGCGCGGCGAAGAGCCCTTCGCCTTCGCCTCTGACTGCCGTGAGGGCATCTGCGGTACCTGTGGTTTGACCGTCAATGGTCGCCCGCACGGCCCTGGCCAGAACACCCCTGCCTGCCAGCAGCGCCTGTTCAACTTCACCGATGGCCAGACCGTCAAGCTGGAGCCATTCCGTTCCGCTGCCTACCCCGTCATCAAGGACGTGGTCGTAGACCGCGCGGCACTGGATCACGTCATGGAGCAGGGCGGCTACGTCTCCATGGATGCTGGTACCGCTCCGGATGCGGATACCATGCACCTCAACCACGAGACCGCCGAGTACTCGCTGGACCACGCTGCCTGCATTGGCTGCGGTGCCTGCGTTGCTGCCTGCCCGAACGGTGCGGCTCACCTGTTTACCGGCGCAAAGTTGGTGCACCTCTCCCTCATGCCGCTGGGCAAGGAAGAGCGTGGCCGCCGTGCCCGCAACATGGTCGACGACTTGGAAGCCAACTTTGGCCACTGCTCCCTCTACGGTGAGTGCGCTGATGTCTGCCCGGCCGGCGTTCCGCTGACCGCGGTTTCCGCGGTTACCCGCGAACGTGCACGTGCTGCTTTCCGTGGCAAGGACGACTAAGCTAAGGTTATTCCGTAGGAATACTAGGAACGAGAGAAAGACAGAAAGACTCCGCCATGAGCGATAACACCCACGCAGTCGCTGACTACACCAGCGAGACCTACCCGGAGTTCTCCGGCAAGATTCAGGACACCTACATTGAGGGCTACGATCCAGTATCCTTCGGTGCTCCTCACTCTTCCCTTCTGCGCACCTCCACCTGGGTGGGCATGGGTCTGATTCTGTCTTGCCTCCCAGCCGCTGGCATCCTCATCTGGGGCCTGGGCGTGTGGGACAACCCCATCGGCACTGCCGGCGAGGGTGACTACACCCTTACCACCATCATCGGCATTATCGCCCTGGTGGTTGTGGCCATCGCGGCCTTCAGCACCGTCCACTATGGCCGCCGCTACTACCGCAAATACCGCAAGGAAACCGGCCGAGCCAACTAAATCGTTTCTTTAGCACGCAACCCCCGCTTCTATCAGCATGCATGACATGCAGGGAGGCGGGGGTTGTTGCATATCTTCCCCTTCCAGCGACTCTTTGAGGCTGGTGGCTAAGTTTAGAAGTTCGTCAGGATTATCTGCGGGCCGTTGTTGAGACAGATTCCGTTGTGCTGCGCGCACAAACTTAGCGAGTATGCCGGCGTCGCGGGCCAGTGGGGAAGTAGCAGACAACTCCGCTTGTATTACCTGCAGGTGCTTGGCGGCACTGTTGGCGGTGTCTAGTGCGTACTCGTAGTCTCCAGTATCCCCGTGCGCCCCAATAAACAAGGCACACAGGTGCGTGTCCTGGGCTTCATGCACAATGCCAGCCATTCCTTCCCCCCCTCCCCTTAGCCTCCGACCAACGACAACGCGTGCTTAACCCCAACATTAGAAATATTCTTTATGAATGGGCTACGGCAAAAATACACCTAGCAAGAAAACGCACTAAGAGACCTTTCCCAAAAAGAACAAACAGCACCTCTCCAGAGCATTTCGACGTGGCTCCGCTTAAAAGGGAAAACTCTCGTCAAAATTTCGACGATGGTGCGTCGACCCTGGGACGACGCTCCTTGCGCCCATAATCGCGGGTCTTATCTTTATGCTGGTGCAGACTTGGGCCTCTGACAAACAGGCAGACACAGCACTTCGTGGGTTGATCCGCATCAGACGGACAATCTGGCTCGGTGGGCCGTCCGTGAGGGGTTTGAGTGCACGATGCATAGGCTTACGCATTCGGATGTGGCGATTCGGCGCAAGAATGTGAATGTGGGTTTGGAGGCGACGAGTCTATGTCCGGTGTCACCGGAAGCGCTGGAGGAGATGGTGACTAGGGCAGTGCGGTTAAGGCCGTAAACAATACACAGCTCTCTTGCCTGTTTTGGCAGTAAGGTGTTCTAGGAGTACTCCTTCCTTTGAATCCACTGGTTGCAAATGTTGCTGTCTGTGGGGTGAATTGAACTGTTCGCTTGTTTAAGGTATTGTTTAGATCAAAGGAAGCTAGAGATAGAGACTCCAGCCGGTTCATGTCCGGGAGCTTTCACGGAAAAAGGAGATCTGGGTTCGATTCCCAGCCCCCTTACGGGGTGTAGCTTAACGGTAAAGCGCCCTTTTTTCATATCTACCACTGGGCTCTAGTCCAGTGGCCTTCTTCGCGAGCAACTGTTTCCAGTTGATTTAATCCTTTGGGGAAAAGTCTTTTCGTTAGCCGCTCGAGGCTTCTCTTCCATCCGTCGCTGTTCTTTTGTTTGCTTGTGGAGCGAACAAAGTGTTCTATAGATACTTTTGCGAAGTACTCTTCGGGCATGACTTCAATAAAGGATCTTTGAGCTAATCTTCCTAACTGTTTAATGACGCTGAATTCAGTGAATATATGTTCCGCAGTGAGGGAGATTTTTCCGTCATTCCCTTGGATATCCTGAGGGGTTTTCCCTTGGTTTATTTTTTTCCAATGAGAAAGGGCGTCCTCACTGAGCGAATCCATATCATTTTGGATTGATGAGCTGACTCGTCCGCCACTGTGGGTGTTTGCGTTTCTTATTCTCCTGAGAAGATGGAAAATTTCTAGCATTGAAGATCGTGAGTCTACATCGCTGGTAGCTCTCCCTACGTGCACATCACAGGTGTGGAAAAAAATCTCATGGAGGTTGGAAGCGTTGAGCCTGTTAGTTGGCGCGCCTTCAGGATGAGAAAGGTCCAGTCCGTGATCCTGTAGAACCTTAATGGTTCTTTGGAGATGATCTTCTTGTAGAGATTGTGCATAAGGAATCGCTAGATTAGCTAGATGCCTTTCTGCATCTAAAAGGATGTTTCGTGCATCCTCTACGACAAGATTGAACCGCTCGACATGCGTTACTGCTGGAAACATTTCAGATAAGGGAACCTGTGACCCTTGGGAAAGCTGGAGGGCATTTGTTGCGAGCCGTGATCCTGCCAGAAGTCCGACTATCGCGTTATTGGCTTCAATTCGACGTTGATCAAACTCTGAGTATTCAGGGTAATGATATTTACCTATGGAAGGCTCACTTGAGTGCATAACTTTACACTACCCGTAAGGAATAGGGTTTCGTACGGCTATGATAAATGTAAATATGCGTACACTTCTCCGCTACAGTGGAGTTACATTCTCGACCTCCTGCCAACAGCGATGGCGGGAAGATTGGCGGTAGTAAATTGCGCACTTCCATCAAAGGCGGAGAAAGATGCGGATTTGTACACGAACTTATTCGGAGACAATGTGCATAAAAGACACTGCTACCCTCAGCCTAGGTATACAAATTCTGGAGCTTTCACTGTAAACGGTGATCCGATTTAATATGTTGGGCGAAACTCTTCTTTTTACAACTTACTTCCTCGCTCGAGAGTCTGACCTTGAACAATTCCATAAGCAGTATTTAAAAAGGGTGGATAAGGCTCGAGATATCACAGAGATACTCTATGTAACTGACGAAATTACACATGGGGGAGACGAAGTAATTCGCGAAGTCATGATGCAAGATTTCCGTAGGGATATGCGAGACTTTGGAACTTACCCATTTGATGAATCTGAATGGGGTTTGTATAGCCTTTCATGTGTGGCTAAAGACGTTGACGAACCCGCGATGGAAGGGGCTGGTGTCTCTCGGTTATGGCGTGATTTGGCATTAGGTGAAGAGACAGTACCTAGGGAATTTACCAGTCATGTAAAAGCCGTTAATGTGTCGAGCGATGGCAGAGGGTTCCCTCTGGGATCTATTTGTGCTTGATTGTGATCCAGAAATTCAACGGAATATCCATATGATAAATGCCGTCACCTCTTGATTAAGGCAGAGGGTGTACCAGTGTGGTACACCCCACTTTTACAATAAGGTACATGTTTGAATTTCGCGTATATTCGCCGACTTTAAAGACAACGTTCTTCTACGGTAGGGAGCCAAGCTTTGAGCAGGCCTGGGACAAGGCCGTGGTCTACATTTTGAATGATGCCCGTTGGAAAGACCAAAGCAATATCATTGATGCCATAGCTGCAACGGAGACAAAGTCAGAACATGCCACAAATGGGTGGATAGACGTCAGCCTTGGCCGGAATATGCAAAATGTTTACGAGCAACACGAAGTTGCGGTCATGATTGATAAAACTGCACGTGTCATGAACAATTTAGGACACTGAGTTAAGTCGGTTAGGGTACACCACGTTACGAGATAATCTTCCAACTCTTGCTCAAGCAGTCAGTCCGGTAGAAGTGATAACTCACGTCCCCTCTACCAACCGCAGTCCCGGACGCGACCGTGGGGCACTTGCTAGTGCCCTCAATTCTGCTCTCGGTCATATATCCGAAATCGTCTCACACCAGCGGCTTTAGAATCTTCAGGTGATAACACCGGCGCGTCCCACACAATAAGCCCAGATCGTTTTTCAGTGATAGATCCTGCTGCAGTCGCCGGTCGGCACGTGCTGCTAGTGGAGGACACTTGGGTCAGCGGAGCCAGTGCGCAATCAGAAGCGGTATCTCTGCACCGAGCAGGCGATCACCATGTCACTGTCATGTGTATCGCCAGGATGCTGAAAGCCAAGTGGGAAGACGGGACTTACTTGGCATCTCAATACGCCACCTTGCTGCCTCCACAGCAAGACACTACAGTTTTCAATCCTTAAACAAGGAGATCTGAACATACTTTTAGACGGCGCTGTTGCAAAGTTGGGCCAGGGCACGATGTTTACCTACGGGCACCCGAACCCAGACGCGGTGATCGTCAGCCGGATATTCGAGACAGCTTAAGCACCCCGGAGCAAGGACAACTAATGTCTTGAGGGTAGGCTTTTCGACCCTGGCCCAACTTTGCAACAGCACCGCGTAGGTAAAATAACGGGTTAAGTGACAATTTTCGATTATGTGACCTTGGATGACTGTGTCGTTTTGAGGAGTCGTCTGCACGGATTTCAGAAGTCCTCTGCACTATCGCCATCCACTCCGGAGAGGCCGCGGGCGTTCGTCCACTTCATCTGGAACGCGACTCGACAGAGCGCATTCAATCGGATGGTCTCTTTCTCCCTGCGAAGGATGGGGGCACTTTAGGGTGCCAGGGTGTTGACCAGATCGAGGAATTCCTCAGCGTAGGCAATTTGCTTGCGTAGCTTTTCGTAGCGGGTGCGCGTCTCCTCACGAATGTCGGCAAGGGTGGCCTTGGCATTACTCCGTGCCTGCTGTGCGGGATCACTGTCCTGCCCGCCATCTGAACTATGAAGAATCTCCGCAGCTTCCAGGAATTCTCGCATCTG
Organism: Corynebacterium sp. ACRPQ; assembly: GCF_022347225.1. NCBI lineage: Bacteria > Bacillati > Actinomycetota > Actinomycetes > Mycobacteriales > Corynebacteriaceae > Corynebacterium > Corynebacterium sp. ACRPQ. The sequence continues at coordinate 275 of NZ_JAKRNF010000016.1, read as the reverse complement.
ATCCAGAGTAAACCCCAGCGGTTTCATCCGTCGCACCAGCAAAACACGACGTACATCAGCCTCACTATAAAGCCTGAACCCACCAGGGCTACGCCCCGATGGGGTAATCAGGCCGACGTTGTCATAATAACGCAAGGTGGGAATCGACAACCCAGTCTGGTCAACGACCTCGCCGATCTTGAAATTACTGTTTTGCATTGCCTGTTCTCCTTCACGGTGATGTTGCCCACGGGTTCCTGTGCCTGGGTTGGCGGTTGAGTAAAACTCCCGCTACC
>NZ_JAKRNF010000015.1:0-67235 GCF_022347225.1 Corynebacterium sp. ACRPQ | reverse complement strand
GAAGACCACCGAAGAAGCAGCCTAATGAACCGACATCAACCCCGAGCCGGACCCTAACACCGCCGATGACACTGTCCCTCGATTCAGAAAGAACAGATACACCACTTCCACGGACTTGACCACGAGTTGTTTGAAACAACTCGACAATAACTAATGCAATTTAGTCGAGTCTTTAAGACGATACCTGCAAGTAAACACTATAAAACAAAGTTGTTTCAAGTTGTTTTGGAATTGACCAAGTGAATGGAGTGCTATACCGCATGAAGAAAAAGCCCACAGCCAAAGGTGGCTGCGGGCTAGGAGATGCTCAAGACCTTTTGTGTCTAAGGCTGCCGGCTTACTGCTTGATAGCAGAAACCTCGAGCTCAATCTTGATCTCCTCGGAGACCAGCACGCCGCCGGTCTTCAGCGGAGCGTTGAAGTCGATGCCGAAGTCCTTGCGGTTGATCTTGGTGGTTGCCTCGAAGCCCAGGCGGGTATTGCCAAATGGGTCCTCAGCGGTAGCAACGTCTTCAACGTTGAGGTCAACGGACTTGGTGGTGTCCTTAATGGTGAGGTCGCCGGTGACGGTGCCGTTGCCATTCTCGTCAACGTTGAGGTTGGTGGCCTTGAAGGTGATCTCTGGGTACTGCTCTACTGCGAAGAAGTCCTCGTTCTTTACGTGTGCATCGCGGTCATCGTTGCCGGTAGTGATGGAAGCGGTGCGGATGGTTGCCTCAGCAGCGGACTCGGCGATGTTCTCGGCCACGGTGACGGTGCCTTCGAAGTCTGCGAAGTTACCGCGAACCTTGGTGACCATCGCGTGCTTGGCGACGAATCCGATAACGGTGTGGGCTGGATCTAGTGCGTAGGTACCTGCTGCGAGGGACATGATGAATACTCCTAAAGCTGTTGTTTGCGTTACACCCCACAGTGTACGTACCACTTCTAAATAGTCAACATGTGAAGTAAATAATTTTTGAACGTGCAGGTCAAAGAAGTGTGAATGCGGAAAAGATTAAAAAAGAAGGCCGAATCGAGGGTCGTGTCCTCGATTCGGCCGTGTGGGCTGTGCCTAGGGCTGCCCGACGAGACCAATGTCTGCGATGGTTGCCTTATCGGACTTAGGTAGCTCGGTGATCATGAGGAGGAGGCCGTCGAATTGCTCGGTGGTTTCCTCCAGCTCGATATCTTCCTTGCCGCCTTCGAACTTGCCCCTGGCCAGTTGGTGCAGGGAGCCAGCTTGTGGGTTCTCCGGATTGAATCTGTCCTGATTTACGCCATAGACGGCGTACCTCGCCCCAGTGGAGTTGGACTGCACCACCGGCAGGACCGCAAGGTGCGTTGGCGTATCCAAGGTGACGAGGACGCCGGTGTCCTCCTCTTCGGTGGACCAAGTGGTGGCCGTTTTGCCGTCGATAAGCGCTGCATTGTCCTTGTTATCAGGGACGGTAACCGCAGAGGAAGGCTGGAGACGCACCGGCGGGGTATCCGGAATGTCCGTGCTGCCGTGGATGGTCTCGCTGACCGGGTTGGATGTCTCCACATTGCTGAGCAAGGACATAATCCAGGTGGTGAGCGCGGCCATTCCTACGACGAAGATGGTGGCGAAGATGCCGATGACGATGACGCCGGAACCGGAATAACCGCGGCCGCCAAAGCCGGGTTCTTGCGCTGGGTCATCCTCTTGGTCCGGTTCTACCTGTGCCTTCACCGGCAGGGCTTCAGGTACTTTTTCTGGTTCATCCGGTGCGAAGTCGTGCAGGCGCTGGGCGATGCCGGCCAAGGTTAGCGCCTGTGCCTCTTGCAGCTTCTCCATCTTTTCCTCGTGGCTGTCTTCGTCGGCACTATCGAGCGCGTAGTGCGCATCTTCAACGCGCTGAGCGGCCTCGTCCGCGGGAAGGTTGGCATCTTCAGAAATATCGCGCAGCTTCTTCGGCGAAGGTTCCGTGGACTCTACGAGCAGCTCGAGGGCGGAGCTCAATGCCTCGCGGTCGGTGACCGCGGAGGTGCCGTCCAGCACGGCGGGGAAGGCAACCTTGACTACACCGTCGGTTGAAACGCGGAAACGGTCGCGGTGTTCCACTCCGAGGATGAGGCCGGCATCGTGGGCAGCGGCGGCGTCAGCAAATAGCGGTGCAGTAGCACGAGCCACGGAATGGGGATCGAGGTTATCGGCCTCAGACACCTGCTTAAGGGAGGTGCCCTCAAACCAATCCGCCACTACCAGGCAGCCAGTGCGATAAGACAGAACTTGGATATTATCCGCCACGGTATCGAGCTCCAGCTCGGCAAGGCGGCGGGTATTGCGCGAAATCTCTGCGGAGCGGCGGGCGGCAACTCCCGGAGTCGATGGCGCAATCGGCGCCAGGCTATTGGTATCGACGAACGTCAAGGCGACCAGTCGGCCGGTGGACTGTTCGCGCGCCTGCCAGAACTGCGCACCAGTAACCGCACCGTGATCTTGGAGCAGGCGGAAGCGACCATCCGATACCGGGGCACCCGGCACGAGGCGTGGTCCGCGGACGATACCGGCGGACATCGGTGGCGGTACCAGGGTGGCGTTGAAGGCGTCCTGGGAGAATACCGGTTGAATTTCCGGCACGTCGGGCTCTTCCAACTCGATGGCCTTGGAAGAATCGACCTTGATGAAGCGGGACATGCCCGGGATGCGCTGCAGGGCGCGGGCCAAATTCTGCACCTCCGGCAAGGAGGACTTGGACAGCGCCAGGCCGGTGGCGATGAGGAAGATGATGCCGAGCACCGCGACCTTGATCAGCGAGACGATGGACGGCAGATTCTCCGGGAGGAGGAAATTCACGCCCCTATACAGCACCCAGGAGACGACCAAGCCCACTAGGCCGGAACCGGAAGCCCACAGCACGGTCTGCGTGACGGCCTTGCCACCGAGGCTGCCGAGCTTGCGCTTGAGCAGGAAGCCGCCAATGACCGCACCGGAGACGAAGCCAAAGCCATTGGCCGTACCGAGCAGAATCACCACGCGGTCCGGGTTGGACGTCATCAATGGTGCCAAAAGCGTGAGGACGATCTTGGTCAGCGTGATGCCGGCGATGATGAAGGTAGGCGTCCATGCTTCCTCACGGGCATAGAACACGCGCAGGTGCAGCAGCACCAAGGCATACGGGATGAGTGTGAAGGCGGAGAAGCTGATGGTCAGGCCGAGCTGCTCGGCGCTCTCGGCGCCGTAGGCACCGTATTGGAAGAGGGCGCGGGCGATAGGAACGCCGAAGCCGGTCATGAAGATGACGATGGGGATAAGTGCGATGAAGGTCAGCTTGGAGCCCAGGGTGAGATCGCGGACCACGGCATCTACATCGCCGTCGGCGGCGTTGCGGGACAGGCGAGGCATAATCGCCGTCAGGAGCGTCACGCCGATAACGCCATAAGGCACCTGCAGCATGAGCCAGGCATTCTGATAGACCAGCGGAGCGCCAGCATCCGCATAGGCGGCCACGCGGGAGGTGACCACGTAGCCCAGCTGGGAGATGGCCACATAAGTAATGATGGCTAAAGCCATGCCACCGAATTGCTTGATGCGGGAATCCAAGCCCCACTTGGGGCGCAGGTTAATGCCGGCCTTTTTGAGGTACGGCAATAGGATGAGGCACTGCATCATCACCGCTGTGGTGGTGCCCAAGCCCAAGAGCATGACGTGTGGGTCGGCCACTGGCGTGGGATCATGCGGGTCGAGCTCGCCTGGCAGGAAGCGATAAGCCAGCAGCACGCTAATGGAGATGACGTTATTGATTACCGGCGCCCAGGCGCCCGGACCAAAGACATTCTTGGTATTGAGGACGGCCTGGAAGAGGGCGAAGAGGCCGTAGAAAAGAATCTGCGGCAGCAGCAAGAAGGCCAAGGAAGTTGCCTGCACGGCATTGGCCTTGGAATCTTCCGGCAGCATCATCCTTGTTAAGAAGGGAGCGAGTACTACGGAGGCAATGGTGACTATGCCCAGGATCGAAAATGCCAGGGTAAATAGCCGCCGGACAAAGGTCTCACCGCGGTCCGTGTCTTCCTTTTCGGCCCGCACGAGGACGGGCACGACCAGAGAGGTCAGCACCGCACCCAAAACGATCTCGGTGACGAGGTTGGGGATCTGGTTGGCGCTACTAAACGCAGTTCCCACCGTGGCGCCGAGCGTGGCGCCGATGAGCATCTGGCGCAAGAAGCCGGTGATACGGGATAGCAGGGTCGCGATGGCCATCGTGCCTGTTGCGCGGATGACATCCTGATTGGATGATTCATTGTCCGCGTTGCGTCCGGTGAGCGCGGACTTATCCTCCTCAGGAGGAACGGTGGTGTCCTTCACCGCTGGGGTGGGGCGCTTTTCTGGTACCGGAGCGGGAGGAGAGGCCTGGACGATGCGGCCGCGGGCACCCGCCGGGGCGGGGTGCTCTGCCGGCACGGCGGCATCCTTCGGCTCAACTACACCCGCAGGTGACTTCTCCACGTGTTCGGCCTCGCGGCCAGTCTTATCAGTCATAGAGGATACAACTTCAACTTACTTTTTAAGCCTTTGTGATTTTTTGCGCCGATGGCGGCCTAGCCGGAAGATCGTGGCTAAGACCAGCGCAAGGGCGCCGGCTAGGCCGACGCCATACACGCTTACGATACCGGCACGCGTTTGCACAGCGATATTGATGGGCTCGGAGATGGTTTGCTTTTCTGGGGTAGCAAGCCACAGGCCAATGTCTGTGCGATCGGCGTCCTTAGGCATATCGGCGGTCATGGATACAGTAATAGAGCCCTTGGCCGGAATATGGACGCTCCTGGGTGTGTTGAGGCGCGCGCCATCGGGGGCGTCGTATTGCAGCTTGGCCTCCACCGGTAGTGGCAGGCCATTTTCTGCCACGATGAGCAGCGGCGATGACTCGGATACGCGGGTATAGACATTGCCCGGTGGGATAAGCGCCACAGAAGAACGCAGGTCTCGCAGCGTATCGGAATGCACATCCATCGTATGAGTGAACCGGCGCTGCGCCTCTGCATTGCTTCCCAAGCTATCGCGGTTGGTCAGCGAGAGAGCGGCGAGCAGATCCCGGCGCAAAGGCAGGACGAATTCATAGCGAGTGAGCGCGATATCGGGATCATCGACCATGATATTCATCAGCTCGTCGGTGTAGCGGGCCTGCTGCTCCACGCGGACGATATCGGATTCGGCAAAGGCGGCGGGATCGCTAAAGGGGTTGCCGGGCAGTGAACCGGGCTCCGTGGTCTCTTGTTTCAGGCTGCCGACGGTGCGCGGATGGGACTTACCGGAAGCGATGAGTGCCTCGGCAGAGTCGAGTGCGTACTCGGCCGCGCTGGGATCCAAGTAATTGGGCAAGCGTGCCACGGTGTCATCGCTCGCGGCCAAGCTCAGTGCGGCGCCGCCGGTGATGGCACGAGAAAGATCGGAATCGAGCGAGTAATCGTAGCGCAGCTCTGGGTTGGAATAGCCCACCGTCTGTGGTTTGGAGCCGGTTTGGGCGAGGAGGGCGCCCAGGGAGGCGTCGAAAGTCACGGCGCGGCCGGGCCACGAAGTATTATCCGCCACCAATGCGGGCAGGGGCAGCTGCTGATCCACATAGCCGGAGCCGACCGCGAGCACGGTGGTGGCCGGCTTGGCACCGAGAATTCGCTCGATGGAGTGATTACCGCGTTGCAGTCCTTCGTAGGTAAGGAAGGGATTATTCGCTTTGGCCACGGAGGAAGCATTGGCGTTCGCCCACGGCATAGACATAAAGCAATCGAGCTCGCGCAGGCGCTTGAGCCAGCGGGCGGCATTCTCTTTCCCTGAGCCGGGTTCGAGGTGCACATCGTCCTCGTTAGTGAACCACGAATCGCGCAGGCGCTTAGGGCGCTCGGCTTGAGCTGGGCGGGCAGAGCCCACCTTATAGCTCTCCGCCATGCGGTTGACCGTATCCAAAAGGGCGGGATCGATAGCTACGCAGCCTGCCCCGCGCAGGTCGTGGTCGGCGTACGTGCTGACCAAGCGATCGAGCCGGCCGCCCTCAGCCAGTTCATCTGCTAACTCATCAGAGGAGAGGATAAGCTCCTCTCCCCCAGCGCCGCCAGGTATCGAGTCGATATCGGCGCTGATGGGATAGATCACGGTGAGATCGTGGGGTTTGGAGTCCGAGGGGGCATCGCCAAGCGCCTGCTCCTTCCCCTTCAGCTGGCCTACGAGGCGCTCCTCCGCAAAGCTAACCGCCTCGCCGCCTACGGTGCCGGTGAGGGTAAACAGCAGCGGATAGGAGCCAGGCTCTTCGATGGCCAGGGTCTGCTCGCCGTGCAGGGAGGTAGGAACCTGGAAGGTGACCTCCCGGGATTCGCCCGGCTGCAGGGGCGCGGTGGTAGTGCTGGGACCGTAATACGGGAATTCGCCGGTGGCCAACTGCGTGCGGGCCTGCGCGGTATCCTCCACGGCATCGCCGCGGCGGCTCGTGAGCTGGAGATCCTCCATGGTTTCATCGGTAGGATTGTGCAGCCGGAAGGTCAGTTTGAGGTCTTTGCCCACGGTAAAGGGCTCGGCCGCAAGGAGATCAAGGTTGGCCCGCTCCGGCCCGCGCGCACCCAACCATGCCTGGATATCCTGCTGCTTTTCGGCGGCCGCGTCCATCTGCGCGGCGGCTTCTGGTAGCGGCATGCACAAGCCCCACCCCGCTACCGCCATGCAGCCGCCCACGGCGGCCCAAGACTTCAGGCGCTGGCGCATTACCGTGGCGTCACTTTCCCCGCCGCGGCTTCCTTTCGTGCGAGATCGGGAAGGAGATCATGTGCGATGCGCGCCAGCTTGCGCTCATCGGCGTAGGCCAAGTGCTCGATGAGTTCAGAGACGGGGATCCACGAGACCTCAGTGACCTCTGGATCCTCATCGTTCATAATGCCGTCTACAAAACGCAGCAAGTGGTGGTGCACGGTTTTATGGATGCGCACCCCATCAGAGACGAACCAGTAATCAATCATGCCGAGGTCCGCAAAAACCTCACCAGAAATGCCGGTTTCTTCCCATACCTCTCGTTCAGCGGTGACCTCCTTGGCCTCGCCATTTTCCACGTGGCCCTTGGGCATGGACCACAGCAGGCGCCCGCGGCGGTCGAGGCGGCCGATGAGCGCCACATAGAGCCGGGAAAGGTCGACGTTGCCATTGGCATCGACGCACTCCGCCAAGCCGGAGACAACGAGGCCGCCCGCGGAGGTTTCATCGCGGGTTTCCATGGCCGTGGATTGGCCATTGCCACCGCGGTAGGGCTTGCGCTGCTGAGTGGTGCGGCGCGCGCGATTATCCGGCCGGCGGCGCCGCCTGCGCCGGGACCGGTTGCGGTTGCGGCCGCCTCCCTTGGAGGGGCCCTGTTCTTGGTTAGTCATCCCTGCCAATCGTAGTAGACTCTCACCCGTGAATTTTCAGGACACTCAGCTAATCGGCGTTCTTGCCCGCGCGGAATCCACCGTCTCCTCCCTCAGTAGCCTGCTGGGCGGACTGGTGGAGAAATTTGCCGCGCGCGGCTACTCGCTCTACCTCGTGGGCGGCTCTGTGCGCGATGCGCTTTTGGGCCGCTTGGGAAATGACCTGGACTTTACTACCCCGGCCCGCCCCGAGGCGGTCAAGGAGATCCTCGATGAGTGGGCTGAAACCGTGTGGGATACCGGCATAGACTTCGGTACCGTCTCCGCGGCCTACAAGGGCCAGCAGATTGAGATCACTACCTTCCGCTCCGATTCTTATGACGGCCAGTCCCGCAATCCTGAGGTGGTTTACGGTGACACCTTGGAAGGCGATCTTGTCCGGCGCGACTTTAAGACCAATGCGATGGCCATTGAGCTGCTTGCCGACGCCTCCTTTAAGTTCCACGATCCCCTCCACGGCCTCCAAGACATAGCTGACCGGGTGCTCGATACCCCGGATAAGCCGGAGATCTCCTTCCACGATGATCCGCTCCGCATGCTGCGCGCGGCTCGTTTTGCTTCCCAGTTAGAATTCCGCGTGGCCGATCGCGTCGTGGAGGCCATGCGGGATATGGCTGGCGAGATCCAGCGCATCACCGTGGAGCGCGTGCAGGTGGAGCTGGATAAGCTCATCTGCGGCACGGCCCCGTGGGATGGCATCGATCTATTGGTATCTACGGGAATTGCGGACTATATCTTCCCCGAGATCCCCGCGCTACGCATGACCGCGGACGAACACGCGCAGCACAAAGACGTCTATGCGCACTCGCTCAAGGTGCTGAGCCAGGCCATGGATCAAGAGGAGGATGGTCCTGATCTTGTCCTGCGCTGGGCGGCGCTGCTCCACGATATTGGCAAGCCGGATACCTTTGATAACACCGATGGCAAGGTCTCCTTCCACCACCACGAGGTGGTGGGCGCCAAACTCGCCCGTAAGCGCCTGCGCAAGTTGAAGTATCCCAAGGCCACCACGGAGTCCATCGGCCAGTTGGTGTACCTACACATGCGCTTCCACGGGTTTGGGGAAAATCAATGGACTGATTCCGCCGTGCGCCGCTATGTCACCGACGCCGGCGATCTTCTCCCTCGCCTGCACAAGCTGGTGCGCGCCGATTGCACCACCCGCAATGCCAAGAAGGCCCGCCGCCTCCAGCGCACCTACGATCAGCTCGAGGAGCGTATCGAAGAGATCGGCCGCAAGGAGGACCTGGCCCGCGTGCGTCCAGATCTCAACGGCAACGAGATCATGGAGATCTTAGGGCTCCAGCCCGGACCAGAGGTGGGCCAGGCGTGGTCCTATCTCAAGGAGCTGCGCCTCGAGCATGGTCCCCTCGAGCGCGAGGACGCGATTGCGAAGTTGCGTGAGTGGTGGGATTCTAAACAGTGATGTTTGCCGATAGATTATTCAACGCCCTCGAGCGCAATGACCCCGCCCCCGGCCAGCTGCTCATCTCCGCTCCGGGCATGCTTTCGCCGGAATTCGCCCGTTCCGTCATTCTCGTCATTGAGCACAATGACATGATGACCTTCGGCGTGGATCTGACCAAGCGCTCCGAGGTGGCAATTTTCAATGTGCTGCCGGAATGGCTTCCCGTCGTGGCCAAGCCGCAGGCGCTGTACATCGGCGGCCCGCTCAATCAGCAATCCGTCGTCGGGCTCGCGCAGACCAACCAGGGCGTCGATCCGGACAAGCATGACCGACTCACCCGCCTCGCCCCGCGCCTCGCGCATGTGGATCTGCGTGCCGACCCAGAAGAGATAGAGCCCTTGGTCTCGGGCATGCGCATGTTTGCCGGCTATGCCGAGTGGGGCCCGGGCCAGCTGGAGGAGGAAATCGAGGCCGGCGAATGGTTCGTCTCCCCTGCCCTGGCCCAAGACGTTATTACGCCGGGCCCGGCCGACCTTTGGTCCGATGTTATGAAGCGGCAACCCATGCCGTTGCCGCTGTACTCCACCTACCCTGTCAACGTGGAAGACAATTAATTCCTATCGCGCTGCAGGCAGTGGGCTAAACTAGCCCGCATGCGTGAGGATATTTCACAAGGTTTGCGGGATACCTGGGCCGCCGCCATCGGTCTTATTCCCCTCGGCCTAGCCTTCGGCCTGCTCATGGTCCAATCCGGCTTCAGTTGGTGGTGGACGCCTATTTTCTCCATCGTCATCTACGCCGGCTCGATGGAGTTCCTGGCCATTTTCATGGTCACCGGCGGCGCCACAGCCTTGGCTTCCCTGGTCACCGGTTTCATGGTGAACTTCCGCCATATTTTCTATGGTCTCACTTTTCCTCGCCACCGCATTCACTCGCGCCTGGGCAGGGCTTATTCCACCTACGCGCTTACCGACGAAACCTATGCCATCGTCTCCTCCCTCCCCACCGATGACCGTCCCACAGGGACTCGGATCCTCACCATCCAGATTTTTTGTCAGGCCCTGTGGGTAGGCGGTGGCATTGTCGGTGCTCTTGCCGGCCAGGTGATTCCCTCATCCGTGCAGGGCATGGAATTCGCCCTGGTGGCGCTCTTCGTCGTGCTGGCGATGGATTCCTTCCGCAATAACCAGGATTTTTCTTTGCCCTTAAGCGCGGCGATGGTGGGAATCCTCGCGGCCGCCTTCGCCCCTGGACAACTCCTCATGGTGGCTCTCAGCGTCTACTTCATCCTGCTCATTATTCGGTACCTATCCCCACGCGTCGATGCCGCTTTTAGCTTGCGTAGGCGAGACGACCTGAAGCGATTCCGGGGGAGTGCTAAATGCCCGCTGGAGTTACCCTTGCTTCTATTGCGGCCGTCCTAGTTCCCGTCGGCCTCATTACCGTTGTACTACGCCAACTTCCTTTCTCCTTTGTGAAATGGATGAAGGATAGTCAGTTCTTTTCCTTGCTCGGTATGATGATGCCTGTCGGAGTGATGACTATTTTGGTGGTGTATACCGTCCACGGGCAGGCCGGCGCCCCCGGTGGTATCTGGGCGGCTCTCCTTGGCGTGGTGGTCACCTTCCTGCTTCACCTGTGGAAGCGGGACTCAGCGCTGTCCATCTTCGGAGGAACCGCCTTCTATATGCTCCTCGTCAACGTAGTCTTGTAGCCCTTGCGATTCTTATAGGCCGAACTTGGCGGTGGCTTCGGACCACAGGGCGTCGAACCGAGACTGGTCCACGTACTGCGCGCTAATGTCCGGAAAATCATCATAGGTATCCGGGTGCGGCACAACCTCTTGCGGCTGATCTACGTTGCCCGTGGAACTGGTCGGTGTTGCTACCCCGACGATGGCATCCGGGGGATCCAGCGCAATCATGCGCACCATGCGGCAGCTGCTTGCATCGCGCTCTTCCATTTCCGCCATGTGAATTGCTGAGCCCACTCCCGGCACATTCAGTTCGGTTCGTACGTATAGGTAATTCGTCATGGCATTTAAGTGTAGCTACGTGCTGGGACGCTGCGCGTAACGGGCCGCTAGCCACGAGCACATCATCAGCTGAACCTGGTGGTAAATCATCAACGGGAGGATTAGTAGGCCAAGGGATGCGCCGCCAGAAGCGAAGATTACCGACGCCATTGGCAGTCCCGTGGCTAAAGACTTTTTCGATCCACAGAATTCGATTGCAATGGTATCGGCGCGGTTGAATCCCATCTTTTGGCTTGCCTTTTTGGTGAGCCACAGCATGAAGGCGACGAAGATTGCGGCGAAGACGACTAGGAACACCAGGTCCCACAGAGAAATAGAGGACCAAATTCCGTCCACCACACCCTTGGAAAAAGCGGAATACACCACCATCGCGATTGAGCCGCGGTCCACGACCTTAGTGGCCTTGCTTTGTGCAACCTTGCCTACCCAGCGCCGAGTAAGCTGACCTAAAACAAATGGCGCCAACAATAGAAGTGCAATTTCGCCGAATACTGACGTATCGATGTGAACTCCTCCCCCAGTTCCCATCAAGAGCATGACGAGCAATGGAGTGATGATTACTCCCACCAAGTTTGAGGCGGAAGCCGATACGATTGCGCCCGCCACGTTTCCCTTCGCGATTGAGGTGAAGGCAACCGAAGATTGCACCGTGGATGGGACTAGCGTGAGGAATAAGATTCCCAGGTACATGTCGTGCGATATGACTGCGGTGAGTGGTCGCAGTGCTATACCTATTAGCGGGTAAACCACAAAGGTGAAAGCGAGAATTGTGAGGTGAAGCCGCCAATGCTTGAGCCCGTTGAGGGCTTCTTGAGTGGAAAGTCTCGCGCCATACAAGAAGAAGAGTAGCGCGATGGCCACGTTTGTTAATTGGCCGAAAATGTCGGCAAAGCTCCCGCGGGCTGGCGCGATTATCGCAATGATGACCGCCAGGATAATGAGGACAATTAGCGGGTCGGGCTTCTTCAAACGCTGCAGCATGCTAAGAGTTTAAACCCGATTCGTCTTCACATGCTGCAGATACTCGGGCCAAGAAAACACAACCCGCGTAGTTTCACGTGAAACCACACGGGAAATGCACTTTAGGCTGTGGTGACGTTAGACCCGTCTTGTTTAACTTCGTATTCTTCCAATGGATCGCGCCCCGGGCCGGAGATTACGCTTCCATCGCTGAGATTGTAGGAGGTGTTGTGTGCCGTGCAGGTGGCCGTCATGCCATCAATCTCGGTGATTGGATTGTGCTGGTGGGGGCAGGTTTGGGAGTAGGCCTTAAACTCGCCTTCCTTGGGTTGGGTGAAGATCACGCCATCAACAATCTTCGCGGAGCCAATTGGTATCTCGGTAGCCGCAATTTCTGCGGACGGAGAGGAGCCACAGGCTGCGGCGTAGGCGCCTGCAAATGTGGTGGCGGTTCCAAGTAAGAACATTCGACGGGAGCACTTGATCATGCTTCTACTCTAGCCTGTCGGTCTTGTGTATTGTGCCGTTCCCGTTTGTCCGGTTGGAATTAAAGTTTCACGTGAAACTCTGAAGTTAGTCAGCTAGGAGCCCCTCCCACGTCTCCGGAGAGCCATCGGAGGTAGCGACAAGTTCATAGGTACCGGAGTTAATCCCTAAATCATCTACGATGCTCTGAGCAGATTGCTGTTCTTGCGCTTCTGCTAGGGGCGTCGTTGCCTTGTGGTCTTGCTCGGCGTACGTGCCGATAACAAAAGTTGAAGCGGTGATGGCCGCCAGGGCGGTACTTTTCTTCATGGACTATATTCTGCCCTTTAGGGTACTGATTACGTCCTTAGCCGCCGGGGTTCCATGGCAGTTTTACGCAACCTCTACCCTCCCTCGCAGGAACCAGAATGGGACGATGGACCTACTGTAGGTGCGGTCAAGTATGGGTTAGGCCAGAAGATATCCAGAGTTATAATATCGGCTGTTACTAAAATCGAGTAAGCAACTGCTCCGGAAAGTAACGTCACTGTGACTAGAATGAAGCGTGTGACGATAATTCAATACGAAAGGCATAGCTACAAAAATTCCCCTTCTGGATGAAATGTGATTCTTTTCCAGAAGGGGAAGATTACGCAACAGTGCTTGGTCACCTATCGGATTCGCGAGCGGCGTGACGGAGCGTGTCGACATCAACCTGAGGGGCGGGTGCTGCGGCGGCCTCTTCCCCACCGCAACCGTCGGAACCACAATTACAGGAGTCTCCGCAACCCTCCTCGTCTGCGTGTGCTTGTTCGTAGAGGAACGCGGCACGTGAGCCGAGGTTGGAACCGATGGAGAGGGCTAGTACAGCGGCCACAAAAGTAAGAACCGGGATGAGCCACATCCAGCCCTCAGCGCGGAGCGCGACGATGCCGCCGAAGACTAAGCAGACGCCGCTAAGGATCCAGAATGGTCCGGCGACGCGATGGGCATTGTCCCATGCTTCGCGGGATTTGCGAATTTCCTGTAGGCGCAAGCCGATATAGCTATTTCCAGGCAGGCGCTTGGTCGAGGCCAAGGCTCCCACGACGATGAGAAAGACGGCGAGGATTAAAAAGATGATTCCCACAGCGATCATGTACTTAGTTTAACCTTGTAGCGCCAAGATAAAAATCGTGGCTGGGGTGAGTGTTCTGGCTATGCCTCCGGTCGGGTAGTATGCCTTTAAGGTCGATCGATAGATATTGAATTGACTATTGCCTCTGTACCGCACTGTTTCACCCTGGGATTGTTTACCAAGGGGCGAAACACCCGATTTGATTGTAAGTACATGAATCTCAAGAAACTCTCGGAATCTCTGTTGTTCCGCATCATCGTCGCCATCATCCTTGGCGTGGTGGTGAGCCAATTCGCGCCCGAATGGTTTGGCCGCGTGTTCGCCACCTTCAATGGACTTTTTAGTAACTTCCTCAATTTCTTTATTCCAGTCCTCATCTTCGCGCTTATCGCCCCGTCGATTGCTGGTCTGGGACGGGGAGCCGGAAAATGGCTGGGTGTTACTGCAGGTATTGCCTACGGCTCAACGATTGTTGCGGGTCTTCTTGCCTACGTACTTGCGCACTGGCTCTACCCCACCATGCTCAGTGGTCAGGATCTGATTACAAATGTCTCCGATATTGATGAGGGGGCACTCACTCCGTACTTCGAGGTGGAAATGGCGCCGCCTTTTGAGGTTATGACGGCTCTCTTGTTGTCATTCTGCATCGGTGTAGCGATGACTACAGTGAAGTCCGATACCTTGTATGCGGTCACAAAGGAATTGGAGAGCGTAGTAGTCAAGGTTATTTGGGGCTTTGTAGTTCCAATTCTGCCCTTCTATATCTTCGGCATGTTCTTGGGCTTGGGCATGAATGGCAATTTGGGCTCAGTGCTTTCGGCCTTCGCGAAGGTCCTGATCCTGGCGGTTGTTATGACTCTGGTCTATCTGGTGCTCCAGTACATTATCGCTGGTGCCATCACCGGTAAGAATCCTTTCAAAGCACTGCGCAATATGGTGCCGGCATATTTCACCGCACTGGGAACCTCCTCTTCTGCCGCCACCATCCCGGTGTCTATGGAGTCCACCTTGAAGAACGGCATTTCGAAGCCGGTGGCAAGCTTCGTTATCCCGTTGTGTGCGACCATTCACCTCTCTGGTTCCATGATTAAGCTGACGCTCTATGCCTTTGCGATTGTGTACATGGCGAACCTGGATATTAGTACGAGCACCGGCCTTGGTTTCATCTTCCTATTGGGAATCATGATGATTGCGGCACCAGGTGTGCCCGGCGGCGCGGTTATGGTCGCAGCTGGACTACTGGCGGACATGATGGGCTTTGACGATGGCATGGTGGCGCTGATGATTGCGGCCTACATCGCCATTGACTCGGTCGGCACGGCTGCCAACGTTACTGGCGACGGCGCCATTGCGATGATCGTGGACAAGTTCGCGGGCTCCAAGAAGGACCACACCGAAGAGGAATCTGCAGAAGCAACCGCGTAGAGGCTTTTTATAGGGAACCCTCCTCAGCTGCCGAGAGCTGAGGAGGGTTCTTCGCGTCTTCAGGACTACTTCTTAGTTGCCGCCTTCATGCGAGTTACATACTCGGCGAGTTCTTTGTGCAAGGCTTTCGCATCGGAAATGCGGCCTGGAGTTCCTTCCACTGGCCTGCCTTCCGCGTCTGTTTCACGTGAAACGTGGCGGTCAATAATCTTGGTGATTGCGGAGCCTGTAATGGCCCCCGCCGCCCCAGCGGTCACGGCATCGCGCACGTGTTGCGGCTCGGAAATGCCGAATCCTAGCAGTAGTGGAGGTCCGTCGAATCTTTGGATGTTGGCGACGACTTCTTCGAGACCAATAGTCTCGGATTCCTTCTCGGCACCGGTGACTCCGTCTCGTGATACTGCGTAGATATAGCCGCGTGAGCTTTGAGCGACGCCGTCGAGGGTGCGCGCAGTCGCGCGGGCCGGGGCGATAAATATTGGATCAATACCGGCTTTTTCTGCTGCGGCGATGAAGGGACCGCCTTCGCGCACGGGGACGTCGGGAAGCAAGATGCTGTCCGCGCCCGCTTCTGCAAACTCGGCGTAGAAGCGGTCGAAACCCCTAGTGAACGCCACATTGCCGTAGATGAGCATGCCGATGGGAAGCTCGGGAAATTCCGCGCGGATTGTTCGCACCTGGTCTAAGGCGGAATCGACGGTGGCGCCGCCGTCGAGCGCGCGAAGGTGGGAGGCCTGAATGGTGGGTCCGTCGGCCACTGGGTCAGAAAATGGAACACCTAGCTCCAATGCATCGGCTCCGGCCGCGACGACGGTTCGCACGATGGCCAGCGTGTGCTCCGGCGTGGGATCGCCCAACATGAGGAATGGGACGAAAGCGCCCTCTCCCCTGTTGTGTAGTGAGTGGAATAGGTCTTCGTATCGGGTGCTCATTAGTTCTTCTCCTGGAGCTTAAATTCTGGATGGTTCTCAAGGGTGTGGCGAACGTAGTCGATGTCCTTATCGCCGCGGCCGGAAAGGGAGACCAAGATGGTGATGTCCTCGTCCTTACGCTTCAAGGCGTAGGCCAACGCGTGAGAGGATTCGAGGGCCGGTATGATGCCTTCCTTAGTGGAAAGAAGCTGGAATGCTTCGAGTGCTTCGGCGTCAGTAATGCCGACATAGTGCGCGCGGCCACTGGCGTGTAAGTGCGCGTGCTGTGGTCCTACACCTGGGTAGTCGAGCCCGGCGGAAATCGAATAAGATTCTTCCACTTGGCCGTCCGCGTTGCGCATGAGGTAGCTGCGCGCGCCGTGGAGGATGCCAACCGTACCGTTGTTGATGGTGGCTCCGTGCTTGCCGGAGTCTAGGCCTTCGCCCCCAGGTTCGGCGCCGACGAGTTCGACTTCCTCTTCTTCAATAAAATCTGCGAACATACCGATTGCATTAGAACCGCCGCCGACGCAAGCCACTACTACATCCGGTAGCCCACCGGTGCGCTCAAGCATCTGGGTCTTAGCCTCTTCAGAGATGACCTTGTGGAACTCTCGGACGATGGTTGGGAATGGATGGGGTCCGGCCGCGGTACCGAGGAGATAGTGGGATTCATGGAAGGTGGCGGTCCAATCACGGAGGGCTTCATTCACCGCGTCCTTAAGAGTTCCGGATCCGGTGTCGACGGCGACGACCTTCGCGCCCATCAACTCCATACGGAATACGTTTGGCTGTTGTCGGGCCACATCTTTCGCACCCATGTAGACCACACACTCAAGATCCAGCAATGCGCAAGCGAGTGCAGTAGCGGTGCCGTGCTGGCCCGCTCCGGTCTCCGCAATAATGCGTGTCTTCCCCATCCGCTTTGCCAGCAGTGCCTGACCAAGAACCTGGTTCGTCTTGTGTGCTCCACCGTGTACGAGGTCTTCCCGCTTGAGGAAGATGCGCGCTTTACCCCCGAGGTTCCTCGCCTCTGTAATTGGTGTGGGACGGCCGAGATAGTCACGCAATAGCGCGCTTAGCTCTTCGCGAAATGCGGGGTCGTTTTGTGCGTCGACAAAGGCCTTCTCAAGTTGGTCGAGCGCCGGGATGAGGGATTCGGGGACGAACTGTCCGCCGAATTCGCCAAAATATGCCGGAAGGAGCGTTTCACGTGAAACTGTCATCGTTCTCTTCTTTCTATGGGTGTGTAGTTTCGGATGGTGCTAAAGGCTTGGGCGATTAACGAGGCGTCCTTGCGCCCAGGCGCATATTCCAGACCGGAATTGAGGTCGAGTCCCTTCGTGCCGATCGACAACGCCTCTTCGAGGTTGTCTAGCCGGAGCCCGCCGGCGAGGAGAGCCTTGTCCTTCACTTCAGGGGGAATCGTTCGCCATTCAAAAGTGGTTCCTGTCCCGCCACTGCCGGAGTCGAGGACAAGAGCGTCTGCCTCTGGCGCTAGGTCCAGTGTCAAGGCAGCGAAGTCAGGGTTATTCATGTCGATGGCCCGCCAAAGGTGAAGACCGTCAGCGACGCCGCGTACATCTCGAACGAATTCCAGCTCTGCTTCCCTACTGCCTTGGAATGGGGCGTGGAGCTGGAGAACTTTGAGGCCGGGAATCCCGGCTAGGCTCCGTAGCGTTTCCACATCCGTAGACCGCGTCACGGCCACGTACTCCAACTCTGGTTCCGCGGAAATGATGCTTTGTGCGGTTTCACGTGAAACACTGCGGGGCGAACCTGGTGCGAAGATGAGTCCCCCGTAGCGGGCGCCAGCAGCGCGGGCTGCTTGTGCGGAAGAGGCGG
This sequence comes from Corynebacterium sp. ACRPQ, assembly GCF_022347225.1. Lineage (NCBI taxonomy): Bacteria > Bacillati > Actinomycetota > Actinomycetes > Mycobacteriales > Corynebacteriaceae > Corynebacterium > Corynebacterium sp. ACRPQ. The sequence continues at coordinate 49,680 of NZ_JAKRNF010000015.1, read as the reverse complement.
TAGTAAGGCCGCATAATTTATTGGCGCCATAGACGAGGTCGCGCGCCGCCCGATCGATGTCCTCCTGGGAGGTGAGCTGGGAGCCTACAAGGAAAGCATGTGCGTGGGTTCCTAACCGGCGGACGGTGGCATTATCGCGGATTCCAGATTCGGAAACGATCACCTTTCCGTCTGGAACATGGCGGGCTAGGCGTTCGGTGCGCCCTAGATCGATGCTGAGATCGTGGAGGTTGCGGTTGTTGATGCCGATGATATCCACGCCGAAATTCACCGCGCGATCCACTTCATCCTCTGTGATCGCTTCGGTCAAGACGTCTAGGCCGAGTTCGTCTGCCAGTGCCTTGAGCTCACCGTAGGTGTCATCGTCCACGATAGACATCATGAGCAAGATGGCATCGGCGCCGTAATAACGCGCGGCATAGACCTGGATGGGATCGACAATGAAGTCTTTACACAGCACCGGCACATGGGTGGATAGCGCGACGGTCTGCAAGTGGTCGTAGTCGCCGCCAAACCGATCGGGCTCGCATAACACTGAGATGGCGGAGGTGTAACGGGAGTAGATCCGGGCGATATCACCGGGCCGATAGTCTTCACGGATCATGCCGAGGGACGGCGAGGCGGACTTGCACTCCATGATGAAGCGGTTGGTGCCACGGAGGGCGTCGGCAAGCGAACGCTCCGAGCGTGGCACGCGAGCCAAGTCCACGTGGGACAGGCGCTCCCGGAGTGCGGGCAGGTGAGTGCGGCGCTGGGCGACGATCTCCTCGAGCACCGTAGGCAAAGTATTCTCCGACATTAGCTCTCCTCCCCTACGGCATAGTTGGTGTTCTCGTGGAGCGCGAGCCAATCTTCAACAGTGCCGCTGCTAATCAGTTCCTTTGCGTGAGTGACTCCCGCCGCGATAGTCTCCGTGGTCCCTTTGAGGTAAAACATGGCGCCAGCGGTGGCGGCAATGGCGTCACAATGGGCGGGTTCGCCACGGCCGGCAAAAACCGCACGGAGGGCTTGGGCATTGGCGGCGCCGTCGCCGCCGACTAGGTCCGCTAGTTCGTGGCGCTTGATGCCGAGGTCTTCTGGGGTGAGCTCGTAAGAGGCAATCTCTCCGTCGTTGAGCTCCCAGGCCTGCGTCGTGCCGTGGGTAGCAATCTCATCGGTGCCAGCACCGTGGACTACCAAGGCGCGCTTTCGGCCGAGTTCTCGGAAGACTTCCGCGATAACTTGGCCTTGGGCCGGGTTGGCGATGCCCATGATTTGCAGTGACGGGCGTCCTGGGGACAGGAGCGGCCCTAGCGTATTGAAGATGGTGGGGATACCTAGCGCCTTCCGCACCGGTTGTACGTGGGCGACTGCTGGGTTGTAGGCCGGGGCGAATAGGAACGTGAAGTTGGAAGCTTTAAATTGGCGTACTGCTCGGGCGGCGTCTAGGTCCAGTGGGATATTTAGGGCTTCGAGTACATCGGCGGATCCGGACTTGGAAGAGATCGAGCGGTTGCCATGCTTGATCATCTTCACTCCCCCTGCGGCGGCAACGAGGGAGGCGCCGGTAGTGATATTGATGGTATTCGCGCCATCGCCACCGGTTCCGGCCGAATCCATGAGTCCTTCTCCGGTGATGGGGAATGGATAGCCCACTTTCAAAAATGCTTTGGCCGCGCCGGCAATGTCTGCGAAGGTCTCGCCGCGGGTGCGGATATGGGTAAGTAGCGCCGCAATATGAATATCGTCGTAGTCGCCGACGGCCAAGGGGGTAAATACCTCCATGGCTTCTTCGATGGTGGGCTGAGGGTTATTCAGGAAGGCTTGCAAGGTACGCAGGGGGTGGTGATTCATTTTTAGTGCTCCGTATCCATAGTGGTGTGCGTATATAATTGATGAATGCAACGCTCGAGCATGAGGGGGCCGCGGGGCGTGAGGATAGACTCGGGGTGGAACTGGAAGCCGAGGGCGCTACCGTCATCCGTCTCGGCCGCCATGGCTACCTCTCCGATGTCCGTTGCCGTGTGCGCGAGACAACGCATTCCCCGCGGGAGGTCCGTACAGCCAAGGGAGTGATAGCGTGCCACTGGAACCTGCGTACCGAGGTGACCCGGTTGGTCCGGCTCGGTATCAGTGGCAAGGCCCTGAAAGACGGGGTGCATTACCCCGGCCTCGGTAAGAGTCATCGGGACGGATTTCCCGTGTACGGGCCCGCACGGTTCGACTGCGCCGCCGTGGTGCTCGAGTAGCGCTTGGAAGCCGAGGCACACGCCGAGGATCGGGATGGTGCCTAGGGCGGCGTCGATAAGCTCCATCATGCAGCCGGCGTCCCGTGGATGACCGGGGCCCGGGGAAAGCACAATAATGTCGGGCTGCGCGCGCATCACGTCTTGGACCGCAACGGTATTGCGAAACACGGTGGTATCGAACCCAGCGAGGGCATCGACGAGGTTGTAGACAAAAGAATCGTGGTTATCCAAAAGGACAATATGCGGCGAGGTCATCGCTGTACCTCCAATTCGGCTCCGAGTGCCATAGCGATGGCATGGAGGACGGCGTAGGCCTTATGCACCGTTTCATCGGCCTCGGCTTGCGGCACGGAATCCTTGACCACGCCGGCGCCGGCTTGTACCACTGCGGTGCCGTCCTGGACGTAGGCCGAGCGGATGACGATGCAGTTATCCATGGCTCCATCGCCGCGCAGGTATCCCACCGCCCCGCCATAGGAGCCGCGGCGCTTTCCCTCCGTGCGGCGCACCAGTTCGGTGGCGCGCAGTTTGGGTGCTCCCGTAAGCGTTCCCATATTCATGCACGCACGGTAGGCATCGAGCGCATCGAAGTCTGGGTGGAGCGTCGCCGTGACGCGGGAGACCAAGTGCATCACTCGCGAGTAGCGGTCAACGTGCAGGAGTTCTGCTACCTGCCGGCTACGGGGCACGGCCACGCGAACGAGGTCATTGCGTGCAAGATCAACCAGCATCGTGTGTTCCACAATCTCCTTCTGGTCTGTACGCATGTCCAGCTCGTTGCGGATATCTAGTTCATGGTTGATGCTGCCATCCGGGTTGAGCCCGCGCGGCCGGGTTCCGGCAATGGGATAGAGCTGGACCTGCCTATCTTTTGGCGTGAATTTGAGGTTTGATTCCGGCGAGGCGCCGAAGAGCTCATAGGCGGCACCGCGGAGGTAGAACATATAAGGCGAGGGGTTGGTCTCGCGCAGTGCTCGGTAGGCAGCCAGGGCGTTGGGGCATTCCACGGTGAAGGCGCGCGCGGGCACTACTTGGTAGATATCACCGGCGTGAATATTGCCTTTAAGCTTGTCGACGCCCGCCCGAAACCCTGCATCATCCACATCGGCCACCGCCCGGATCCTTTCCCTTTGCGGCGCCGCGGGACGAGCGGCGGCCGGCAGTGAGGCAAGAGAATCCAACTCTTCCCGCAGACGCTTGTCGTCGATGTCCCAGCCTTCTAGGTGCGCAGTCCCTTGCAGGTGGTCCACTGCGAGGACGGTTTGGGCTACCAAGAATTCATAGTCCGGGTAGGTGTTGGCCCCGGGCTCAACCTCGGGCAGTTCCTCGAAAGTAGCGAGGTAGTCATAAGCGAATCCACCCCCAAGGAACGGCAATAAAGGAGAGGAATAATTGGCTTCTAATTGCAGGAACCGCAAAATATCGGCGGTAGATTCGGCAAGAAGCCGCTCCCGCTCGTCGGGGTGTGTGGACAGCGAGAACTCGAAAGCCGCGGTGGTAGTTTCACGTGAAACTAAGCGATGGTGGAACCGCTCCTCCAGGGAACGAAGGAGCGACTCCCCTGCCTCCGTGAGGGCGCGTACCTCTACCGTCTGGCCGTGGCACGTTACTTTCAGGGCCGCCTTGAGCACGGCGAGGCAGTTGAGATTCTTCTTGGTCTCAATGTCTGCGCTCTCGAGCAATAGGGAGTCGTGCGGTTGTGCGAGGCCGTCAAAAATCGCGGCCGCGTCGCTGTCGTAGGGTATATCGCGAGTGGCGGTGTATGGCATTGCAGTGCCCTTTCGCTGGGTGAGGGAAACGGGAAACGGATAGGAAGCTTCCGCGAGCAGAGGCACTAAAACGCCAAAAGGCCCGCAGAATGCGAGCCTAAAAATGGGAGGTGAAATAGGGCCCGCGGGTTACGCGCGCCACCACCAAGCAGTAGTCATCTTCTTCATAGTGGTCATACTAACCTACATTTCTATAGCCTGTCAGGTAATCGATAAAAATATTCATTCTATCCCCCTATGCGCTTGTGCTTGGCGCCGAACCAAGAAAACCAGCTAACGAATCGCGGTACTGTGGAGTGCATTCACGCAATGGAGAAAGGTGATGAATATGAGCATCGATCAGAAGGAACTACTAGCGAAGGTCCCCACTCAGCTTTTGATTGGCGGACAGTGGCGCGACGCGTCCTCCGGCGAGACCTTTGACGTAGAAAATCCGGCGACGGGCGCGACCATCGCCACGCTGTCTTCCGCTAATTCTGATGATGCGGTGGCTGCCCTCGATGCTGCCTGTGCGGTACAAGATGAGTGGGCGCGCACCACCCCGCGCGAGCGCGCCGATATTCTCCGCCGCGCCTTTGAATTGGTACACGAGCGCGCCGATGAGTTCGCCACCCTGATGACCCTTGAAATGGGAAAGCCTTTTGCTGAGTCCCAAGGTGAGGTCACCTATGGCGCGGAATATTTGCGGTGGTTTAGTGAGGAAGCCACGCGCGATTATGGCCGCTACTCCCCTGTCCCGGAAGGCACCTTGCGCATGGTTACTCGCCGCAAGCCTGTGGGTCCGTGCCTATTGATTACGCCGTGGAACTTCCCGCTCGCCATGGCCACCCGAAAGGTTGCCCCGGCCGTTGCAGCGGGCTGCACCATGGTCCTGAAGCCGGCCAAGCTGACGCCGCTCACCGCGCAGTACTTCGCGCAGACCATGCTCGATGCCGGCCTGCCACAGGGTGTGCTCAATGTTGTCTCCGGAAGCTCCGCCTCGGCTATTTCGGAGCCCTTGCTTGCCGACGCCCGCTTGCGCAAGCTCTCCTTCACCGGTTCTACCCCAGTGGGCAAAACCCTCCTCAAGGGTGCCGCGGATAATGTCTTGCGCACCTCTATGGAGCTAGGCGGTAATGCACCGTTCATTGTTTTCGAGGATGCGGATATTGACCAAGCCGTAGCGGGAGCCATGGGTGCGAAGATGCGCAATATTGGCGAGGCCTGCACCGCGGCCAACCGCTTCGTGGTGCACGAGTCCGTGGCGGAGGAGTTTACGCAGAAGCTGGCAACAGAGTTTGAGAAGCTCGTCGTTGGCGATGGCATGGACGAAGGCGTGACGTGTGGTCCGCTGATTGAGGCTAAGGCATTCGATAATGTCGCAGCCCTGGTTGAGGATGCGGTGGACAAGGGTGCGACCGTTGTCACCGGTGGCACTCGCGGCGAGGGCGCGGGCCACTTCTATGCGCCCACAATCCTGAGCAATGTTTCACGTGAAACTCGCGTGGCCCAAGAAGAAATTTTTGGACCGGTCGCGCCCATCCTTACCTTTAAGGATGAATCGGAAGCGCTAGAGATTGCGAACGATACGGAGTACGGACTTGCCTCCTATGTATATACGGAAAATTCCGATCGCCTCTGGCGCGTTGCCGACGGCCTCGAGTTTGGCTTGATGGGATTCAATGCCGGTGTCATCTCCAATGCCGCTGCCCCATTCGGCGGAGTCAAGCACTCTGGTTTAGGACGCGAAGGCGGCGCCGAGGGTATTGAGGAATATACCTCGGTGCAGTACTTGGGTATCCGTGATCCTTATGCCGGTGCCTAGAGATTTGAGCGCTTAACAAGGCGGGAGAAACCAGCCGGGTCCCCTTTTCGCGACCCGGCTCAAGTTACGGCGATTGCCGGTAGCCACCTGCACGAGGGCGGCGTCGATAAGAGCCTGGAAAGCTTTTCAATTAACCTTTGCAGCCTGCGGGGCGTATAGTGCCTCTCCGTATAATTCAATTTCTATTTCCTTCGTCTGCGATGCGCGGCCTTATGGCCAGCGCGTGGAGAGGGAATTTTCTTTTTGTTATTTGGAGTGAGTATATGACGCCTCCCGAATCTGCAGCGGCTAAGCCGCAGCTGATTACGCCTACGTTTGTCCTCGCGTGGGTGGCTAATTTTTGTCAGTTCTTGGTCTTTTACCTGTTCGTAACCACCATGGCCCTCTACGCGGTAGAGAGCTTCGGGGCATCGGATACCGTGGGCGGTTTCGCCTCCAGTGCCTTTGTTTTGGGCGCGACGTGCATGCGCGTGTTCTCTGGCTGGATCGTGGACCGCGTGGGCCACAAGAAGGCGGCCTTGGCTTCCCTAGCCTTCGTCACAGTAGTAGCTGTGGCGTACTTTTTTGCGCATAATGTTGCGGTCTTGATTATCGTGCGAATGGTGCACGGCGCGGCCTATGCCTTGACCTCCACCGCACTTATGGCCGTGGCGCAGTCCGTTATCCCACACGAACGCCGTGCGGAAGGCACCGGATACTTCGCCCTGGGCACTACCCTAGCAACCGCGTTTGGTCCAGCTATCGGCCTGTTATTGGCTAATAACATCGGCTACACCACGCTTTTTGCTGTCGCCCTTGGTGCAAATATTGTTTCCCTGATCCTGGCCTTGGTGCTGCGTTATCCGGCCGAGGTTTCCTCCGAAAAGCCGGCCTTTAGTCTGCGCAATGCCGTGCACCCCAACGTGGTTCCTATCGGTCTATTCATGCTCCTAGTCGGCATCGCCTACTCCGGCGTGGTGACCTACCTCAACGCCTACGCCCGCAAGGAAGACCTGGCCACCGGCGCAGGGCTCTTCTTTATCGGCTATGCGGTCACGATGCTCATCATGCGCTTCTTCTTGGGCCGTATCCAGGACCATAAGGGTGATAATGCCGTAATGTACCTCGGCTTGGCTGCCTTTGTCGTGGCCCTGCTGATCATGGGCTTCCCCACCAATGACGTCATGCTGGTGGTCGCGGGCGCCTGCACCGGCTTGGGTTTCGGCACCCTCAGCCCCGCCTGCCAAGCCATCTCCGTGCGCTCGGTGTCTGCCGCGCAGTTGGGAGCCGGTATCTCCACCATGTTCCTGCTCATGGACCTCGGCATTGGCCTGGCCCCGTTTGGCTTGGGCCCCATCGTTGCGGCAACTGGCTTTGACACGATGTATCTCATTCTCGCGGGTCTCGTGGTCATCGCCGCTATCTACTACTTCTTCGTGCACGGCCGCTTCCCTAAGGCGAAGGGGCACCATCTGAGCTTTGAAGAGGGAAAGTAACACCCTCCTTCGCACTCAGCATGTAAAGCACGCCAGCGCTTAGCGCTGGCGTGCTTTTGTTTTGCGCGCACTCCGGGCAAGAAGAGTGTGCTGGCCTCGCCGGTAAGCTAAAGATCCAGACACAGTCTGCGGTTCCGGAAGTAGAGTATGCGTCGAGACCCGCTGAGCATGGATGTGCTGATTAACGGTCCCGTTGCCTACTGCATGTTTGGGCGCATCGAGTACCGGCGGAACAACGGGACATTGCTGAGCTCGACATGGCGGACTATAAGTGCCTGTGTAACTAGGTTCGAAGCGAGTTCTGTTGGTGAGCGGGCAGGCAGCCAGCGTCGATAACGCGCCGGGCAAGGGCGCGGTCGCCCATCTTGGCGGCAAAGGCGATGCGCATGGTGATGTCGTGGCTGGGTGGGTTATCTAGCTCAATGACGTCGCCGGGACGAATGCGGCCGGGGGAAATGATGCGCAGGTAGGTGCCGCAGTCGCCACGCGCGGTCCAGCGCTTGAGCCAGCCGCGCTCCCCTAGCCAGCCGGCGAAGGTGGCACACGGTTGGCGGGGCACGGATACTTCAAGCACGGCGGTGCCGATGCGCACGCGCTGATTGATGAGCAGAGCAGAAAGATCGATGCCCTGCGTCGTGAGGTTTTCGCCAAAGCCGCCGGAGGCCAGAGGGCGGGAAAGCTTGGATTGCCAGTAATCCAGTTCCTCACGAGAGTAGGCGTAGACGGCCTTATCGTTGCCGCCGTGATGTTTGGTGTCACCAATTATATCGCCGCGCACGCCAGAACCATCGCCATAATGGGGTCCGGGTGCTGCCAGATCGATGAAATCCTGCGGCTTTTTGTCGATGCCTGAGAACTCATGCCGCCCGCTCGGGTCCGGCCGGCGGACGGCGACATTGGTGGAGACGACCTGCATGCCTGTCACCCTAGCTGAGTGTGAGCGCCTCCGCGGTGAGAATATCGCGGTAGAAAAGCTGTGGGGCGAGGGAGACGGCCTCGGCGAGCTGCGGGAGGGCGTCGTCAAGCGTGGCGGCGAAAGCAGGGTCCGCCAGCTTGCCATTGGCCACACCGCGCGCCGTGATGGCAAAGACATAGGAAATAAACGGCATCCAGGCGGAATCGCCGAGCTCCGAATTGCCATCGCCGAAGGCGTCCAGCGCGAGCAGGGTATGCAGGACGGACTTATCGACGCCCAACTGCTGCAGCGTTACCCGCAGCTGCATTGCGGTGCTACGCAGGTTGGAAATGGTGCCCAGGCGGGTGAGCGCAAGGTCATTGGCAAAGCACTCGCGCAGTGCGGCGATGCGGTGGGCATCATCGCAGAGCTGGTCGCTGTCCGTTGCCGGCGTAGGCGCTTCGCCCGTGGCGCTCATCAGCAGCATGGGGCGGGTGACATCGTCGACGCCGGTGGATGGCACGCGCGCGAGGGAGGCGGAGCCGTGGGCTTCGACGTAGTCATGGGCGGCGTCGGCAAGCGCGGCCAAGAGCGAGGAAGGCTCGCCGGCCGGCTCCTCGCGGCGGAAGGTGCGGGAGACCAAGCCGGTGCGAACAAAGGCGCGCATGCGCTGCCCCGGCTCAAAGTCCGCGGCCATAAGGGCATCCATGCTGGCGCGCGGATCGGCCTCAATCTCTTTGATGATTCCCTCGAAGGTTTCCTTGGCCTTGGGTGCGAGGCGGCGCATGGCCGCGTAGGTAGGCCACAGGCCCTCGGTGTTTTCGGTTTCACCGTCGTGGAAGATGATGAGTGCGCTCGCCGGCGGGTACTGCGGCGCGGCCAAGTCGCTGGCCGGCTCATCCTCGCGGAAGTCCACGATGAGGTGGCCGGCGTCCAGCAGCTCCTCGGGCAGCTCAAAGCCTTCCTCAGTGGGCTCCAGCGGTTGCGGCTCGCCCGCAGGATTGCCCAGCGGCCACGCCCAAGCCAGCAGCTCTACCTCCTCCTCATGCGCCTGCTCGGGGATGAGGATGCCGTCCTCAATGGTTGCGCGGGCGACCAACGGTGCCTTGCGCACGGTGGCGATGGCGGCATAAATGAGGTCGCTGGCCGCGGTGGCCTCATATTCCATGACGCGACGCTCAAAGCTGCGCTTCTGGTGCGCTGCGCGCTCCTTTTCCGGCAGTCCTTCGAGGTATTCCTCATAGGACAACGTGGACCACAGGAGGTAGAGCTCCAGCGAGGTCTTCTTCGTCAGCGCCGACTTCAGCGCGCGGTTAGGCACGGACAGGCTGGTGGCGGCCTCCGTAGAGCCATTGGCGGTGACAAGGTCCCTAATCTTCTGGTTTTTATCAATAACCACGAACTTTGCCAGCGGCAGTGGCTCCGGTGAGTGGATGGTAAAAAGTGCATCCGCATCGAGCTGGTCCGCCAGGATGACCTGCTTATCCAGGTAATCCACGGGCTCGGCCGCGGTGCGCTTCACGCGAGTACGAATCGTCGCCGGCTCCACCTGGAAGGTCAGCTCATAGCCGGCCTCACTGCCGACGGTCTCCTCGCGCACGCTCTCGTCCTCGCCAAAGATGCGCTGGCCCTTTTCCATCTGGATAGCCTTGCCCGGCGCAGAAGCCAGGGCATAGCTAAACGGCGAAAGATTGCCCAGGGCATCGATAAAGCGGAAATTGGTGCCGCGCGGGCCCTCGTTCTTGGCACGCATGTGCAGCGACTCCGCAAAATTGAGGTACTGGATATCCACCAGTTCCTCGTCTTTATACAGGGTGAAGCGGTAGCGGCCTACCCAGGGATCCTCGAAGGCGTCTGCGGGAAGCACCTCGTGAATACCCTCCGGTAGTTCATCCTCCAGCACGGCCTCCTCTTCCCCACCGATGGGGACATAGGTCAGCTCCATGCTGAGTTCCGTATTGGCGATGACCCGCGGGGACTGGGTATAGACCAGTTCGCCATCGAGGCCATGGGCATTGGGTAGCGTCTTCACGGCCATGTCCCAGGCAAAGTCAGGGCTGCCGGACACCTTGATGGTCGCGGGTTCCTGGCGCGGAACCTCCACGGTGAAAGACTGGCTGACCTCTACCGGGGCGATGGTCCAGCCCTCCCATGCGCCGTGGGGACGGGCCTCGCCGACCTTGGCCTTGGCTAGCTCCGTGCCGGCGGGGGCGATGAAGGTATAAGAGCCCTTGGCCACCGCGGTGGTGGTATCGATTGGGCGATGGGTGGAATCGAGCAGCAATCCGCCATTGGCCACGCCGGCGAATTCCACGGTGTGCTCCTCAAAGGAGACGCTGAGGTGGCTAAAGGCACGCGGCATGCTGATCCACAAGCCGGGCTCTTCGCCCTCCACGTAGTAGAACTTGCGGGTGTCCTCGCTGCCGTCGAGCAGCTGTGCGGTCACGGTCCACTGGGGATCTTCTGGCTCATAACCTGCGGTTACGGCCGGTAGGTACAGATCCAATGTGTCGGTAGCTGGGGAGAGGCGCAGGTGCGGGATTCCCTGGAATACCGCTGCGTCTGCAAAAGATGATAGCTGGCTGCGAAACTTCTCCTGGCTCATTTACCCCAGCCTAGATCATTTTCATGCAGATCTGCATTTTGGCTGCGAGCGGCGGAAATGACGCGAAAACCGGGGGCGATTACGGCGGGGATTTTGGGTGTGCGTGCCCTGCGGAACGCGGAAAGCGTAGTGAACTACCCCGCGCCGGGATGCGGCTATTACACTGTGTGATTATGACTACCCAGAGCGATTCCACTTCGTACCGCTATACCCCGGAGCTGGCGAACCAGATCGAGAAGACTTGGCAGCAGTACTGGAAAGACAATGGCACCTTTAATGCCCCGAACCCGGTAGGCGAGCTCGCCACCGATGCGGGCGAGTTGCCTAAGGAAAAGCTCAATGTGCAGGATATGTTCCCCTACCCTTCTGGTGCAGGCCTGCACGTGGGACACCCACTGGGATATATTGCCACCGATACTTATGCCCGCTATAACCGCATGCTGGGCAAGAACGTGCTGCACACCTTGGGCTACGACGCCTTCGGCCTGCCGGCCGAGCAGTACGCCATTCAGACCGGTACCCACCCGCGCACCACCACCGAGGCAAATATCGAAAACATGCGCCGCCAGCTGGGCATGTTGGGCCTGGGCCACGATCCGCGCCGCTCTGTGGAATCAACCGATCCGGAATTCTTCAAGTGGACGCAGTGGATCTTCCTGCAGATTTATAACTCTTGGTTCGATGAGGAGCAGCAGAAGGCGCGCCCGATTGCAGAGCTCATCAAGGAACTAGAGGCCAATAAGCGCACCACTAAGGACGGCCGCTACTACGAGGACCTCACCGAAGAGGAAAAGGCCGCGGCCATCGATGAATTCCGCTTGGTCTACCTGTCTAATTCCACGGTGAATTGGTGCCCGGGCCTGGGTACCGTGCTGGCAAACGAGGAGGTCACCGCTGAGGGTAAGTCCGAGCGCGGCAATTTCCCGGTCTTCCGCAAGAACCTCTCGCAGTGGATGATGCGCATTACTGCCTACTCCGATCGCTTGCTGGATGACCTGGAGCTTTTGGATTGGCCGGACAAGGTCAAGTCCATGCAGCGCAATTGGATTGGCCGTTCCCGCGGCGCAGAGGTCTCCTTCCCTGCCGAGGGCTACGAGATCGAGGTCTTTACCACCCGCCCGGATACCCTCTTCGGCGCCGAGTACGTGGTGCTGGCCCCGGAGCATGAGCTTGTCGACGCCCTCCTCTCCCCCATCCCTTATGACGATGACGTGGATGAGCGTTGGACCTATGGCCACGATGATCCGAAGGAGGCCGTGGAGTCCTACCGTACCGATATTGCCGCCAAGTCCGACCTGGAGCGCCAGGAGAACAAGGAAAAGACTGGCGTCTTCCTGGGTACTTATGCCACCAACCCGGTCTCTGGCAAGAAGGTCCCGATCTTCATCGCCGACTATGTGTTGACCGGCTACGGCACCGGCGCCATCATGGCAGTTCCCGCGCACGACACCCGTGACTACGAGTTCGCCCAGGCCTTCGGCCTACCCATTACGGAGGTTGTCTCTGGCGGAAACGTGGAGGAAGAAGCCTGGACCGAGGACGGCGCGTTGGTTAATTCCTCCAACGACAAGGGCCTGGATCTCAACGGCCTGAACAAGCCCGAGGCCATTGCCACGGCCATCGAATGGCTGGAAAAGGACGGCTCCGGCCGGGAAAAGGTGCAGTACAAGCTGCGCGATTGGCTCTTCGCCCGCCAGCGTTACTGGGGCGAGCCCTTCCCCATCGTCTATGACAAGGACGGCTTTGCCCACGCCCTGCCGGAATCCATGCTGCCGGTAGAGCTGCCAGAGGTGGAAGATTATAAGCCCGTTTCCTTTGATCCAGAGGACAAGGACTCCGAGCCACAACCACCACTGGCAAAGGTGCGCGATTGGGTCGAGGTAGAACTCGATTTGGGCGACGGCCCACAGACCTATTTCCGCGATACCAACGTTATGCCGCAGTGGGCGGGTTCTTCCTGGTACCAGCTGCGCTATATCGATCCCCGCAATGATGAGGCATTCTGCGATATCGAGAACGAGCGCTACTGGACCGGCCCGCGTCCGGAGCAGCATGGCCCGCAGGACCCGGGAGGCGTGGACCTCTACGTCGGCGGCGTCGAGCACGCCGTGCTGCACCTGCTCTACTCCCGCTTCTGGCATAAGGTGCTCTTTGACCTGGGTTTTGTTAGCTCCCAAGAGCCCTACCGCCGCCTGTACAACCAGGGCTATATCCAGGCCTATGCCTACACGGATTCCCGCGGCGTGTACGTTCCGGCCGCTGAAGTAGAGGAAAAGGACGGCAAGTTCTACTACAACGGAGAAGAGGTCAATCAGGAGTACGGCAAGATGGGCAAGTCCCTCAAGAACGCCGTTGCTCCGGACGATATTTGCCGCGGCTTCGGTGCCGATACCCTGCGCGTTTATGAGATGTCCATGGGTCCGCTGGATACGTCTCGCCCGTGGGCTACCAAGGATGTCGTAGGCTCCCAGCGATTCTTGCAGCGCCTGTGGCGCCTAGCCGTCAACGAGGACACCGGCGAGCTGGCGACTACCGACGCCGCCTTGAGCGAGGATGACCTCAAGCAGCTCCACCGCACCATCGCGGGCGTGCGCGATGATTACGAGAACCTGCGGCTTAATACCGTGGTGGCGAAGCTCATCGAGTACGTCAACTACCTGACCAAGACCTACCGCACCGAGGCCCCACGCGCCGCCGTAGAGCCGATAGCACAGTTGGTCTCCCCCATTGCCCCGCATATTGCGGAGGAATTGTGGCAGCGCTTCGGCCATGACGAGACCATCACCTACCAGCCCTTCCCCACTTTTGAGGAAAAGTACCTGGTAGACGATGAGATCGAGGTGCCGGTTCAAATCAATGGCAAGGTCAAGGCTCGCATCAACGTTGCCGCTGATGCGGACCAGGACGCGGTCTTTGAGGTTGCCCTCGCCGACGCAAAGATTACTGATTTGACCAGCGGAAAGAACGTAGTGAAGAAGATTTACGTTCCGGGCCGCATGGTCAACCTCGTGGTCAAGTAGTTACTCGTCCCAATATTCCGTGGCGCATAGCGCAATGCCGTGCGCCCGGATCCCCTGGCCTACCTCCAGCTTCTCGTTCACAATGAGCGGGAGGCCGTCGAGGTCGCATACCCAAAACTCCCCCATGCCCAGCTCATTGCTGTGCTTGGCGACGCCCCCGATAGTCCCCGCCACCTCTACCTGCGGGTTAAGCATGCTGGGCTTGAAGTTCCGGTAGAAGCGCTCGGTAGCAGGCGAAGTCAAGGAAAACTCTTCCGGCTCCCCTACCTCGTATTTCAATGCCACAACCGCCGGCCGCACCTGTCCCTGGAGCTTCTCTCCGCCGACCGGGTTGCCTGCTGGCAGGGCAAAAGGCGCATCCGCCAGCGCCGCGAACCGTAAATCCCCCGTTTCCACAATGCCGATATAGGGCGTTGCGCGATATATCGTGCCCGGTGCCTCTTCCCCACCCCGGTACGAAGGCACCGCGGCCCACTCCCCTTCGTATTCCATAGCTGTGACCGCCATGCCGGACGGGTCGGCGTGGAATAGCACTCGATCAAATCCGGGCGCCTCCCACATGTCGTGGTCGGTAGGTAGCTCCGCAACGAGCTCTTCCATATCCGCGAAGTCGAAACCGCACGTGCTAAATAGCTTATCCATGTTTGCCATTCTAAACGCTGCTGTCTTCTCTGCTGGAGCGGTGATTGCGTTCGCAGCCGCATCTTTTCCGCGAGTAGTTGCTTCACTATTTAATTTTCCGTTCAAGAACATATCTACTCAAACAATGGTGGGTTTCAGCAGATAGGTATTCAAAAGCAAAACATAAGTGCTTTCGAGACCAAAGGCATTGGTTTGGGAAATTGTGGAATTCCTATACACACATCACCGTGCAGTAGTGGGAGTTGGTATATCAACTCCCAACAATCCAATGAGTTGCTAGATCAACTTTGCAGTATAGACTGTTGATAGGAGGAGACCGCCAAAGGAGGAATGCGATGCGTGTTGAGCAGAGTGCGGCGTGGGGTGACTTTGTTGCCATGCAGGAAGCGCTCCACGCGCGGCTTTCTGGGGAGTTGCAGAGTGGCTCTAGTTTGAGCGAGGCAGACTACGCGGTCTTGGCCGTGCTGTATCGTCGCCGCCAGATTCCAACACGCCCGCATGAACTGGCGGCAGAGCTTCGGTGGGAGAAGTCGCGGCTGCATCGGCAGTTAGTGCGCATGGAGTCCCGAAAATTGGTTTCCAGGCGCGAGGCGCCGGAGTTGGGAACCCGCGCGGTTGAAGTCACTGTGACGGAAAAGGGAAGTAGTGCTTTCAACGCGGCGATCGCGCGACATACCGCCGCAGTTGAGGAGATCGTGGTGGGTACCCTTAGTGACGAAGACCTACAAACCTTGGGCAGGATTTCCCGCACGTTGCTACGCGGGGTAGTTAAAGAGGGCACGTCGGAAAGCTAGAGCTTCGCGTAGTAACCGGGCATACAAAAAGGCACCCGCCGAGATGGCGGGTGCCGTACAAGACTATGTAGGGGTGGCCTAGGAAATCTTGAGGACGGTGCGTCCGTGGTGGGTTCCCTCGAGGAGGGACTTGGATTCCTCGACAACGTCCGACAGTGGAATCGTATTGGTCAGGGACTTGAGGATGGACAAGTCCAGCTTGCGCGCGAGCAGCTGCCATGCGTTCTGGCGGTAGTGCAGCGGGGCGTCGACAGAGTTAACGCCGGCCAGGTGTACGTTGCGCAGAATGAACGGCAAGACGGTGGTGGGAAGGTCTGGGCCGGCGGCCATACCGGTGGAAGCGACGGTGCCGCCCCACACGGTACGGGCCAAAACATTGGCCAGGACGTGGGAGCCGGAGGTGTCGACGGCACCGGCATAGCTAGCCTTTTGTAGTGGCTTTCCGGCCTCGGCGAACTCGGCGCGGTCCACAATGGTGTGGGCGCCTAGCTCGTGGAGGTACTGGGAGTAGTCATCCGGGCGGCCGGTCATCGCGTGAACCTCGTAGCCGGCATTGGAAAGGAGGTTCACGGCGATGGAGCCCACGCCACCGGTGGCGCCGGTGACCAGGACCGGACCGTCGGGCAGCCCGCGCAGAGAATTAACGCACAGTGCGGCAGTGTAGCCTGCGGTGCCAACGGCGGCCGCCTGCTCTGCGGTGAAGTCCGCGGGCAGGGCGACGGTTGCTTGGGAGTTGACGCGCTGCTTCGGGGTGTAGCCGCCGTGGCGGAATTCACCGAGGCCATCGCCGAAGGATGCTACCAAGGTGCCAACTGGGAGGCGCTCGACGCTAGATTCAGAAACCGTGCCGACCACGTCGATGCCCGGAACCAGCGGGCTGGTGCGCATGACGCCGCGGTCACCTGCGATAGCCATGGCGTCCTTGTAGTTCAGGGAAGAATAAGAAACATCAACGGTAAGGTCGCCCTCGCCGAGGAACTCTCCCTCTTCGAAGGAGGTCGTAACGGACTTATCTTCGTTGCGAGTTACTAGTAGCGTGCTCATGCTCACCATCGTACGTTAAATGTGATGCAGGGATTTAACAGCGAATCTCACGGGGATTTTTCAGACTCGCTTGTTAGCTTGAGCAACATGACGATGACCACGACATCCACCCGCATCTCGCGCCAGGTTGGGGCGCCGGGCGTGCCCGCTCGGCCCACCCTGTGGCGCAATGCCGGTATCGCCTGCGTGGTCGTTTTGATGGCAATCGCCGTAGCTACGGTGGGTAAGCCATTTATTGATATCCCCGGCGTGATCGATGCCAGTGCGCATGCTCGCCGCAGCCTCGATCTGCAGATGTTCAACGGCTTTAATAACCCTCATCCGTGGTGGGGTCCGTGGACCAATACCTTTGGCAATATCGCGCTGTTTATGCCGCTTGGGGCGTGCCTGGTGGTGCTGGGACAGAATTCGCGGCGCGTTCGCTTCGGCCGCGGTGGAACCATCCTTCTGGCAATGGCGCTCAGCCTGGGTATCGAAATTACCCAATACGTATTCTCGTTGGGATTTAGCGATGTCGATGACCTCGTTTTCAACACCCTCGGTGCGTCTGTGGGCGCATTCCTAGTAAGCCGCAGCAGCGCAAAGGCGCAGCTGCGGACTGTACGCGTCATTGGGTGGCTTGCGGCATTGAGCTTGGGTGCATTACTGCTTGCCGTTATGGCCGGGGTAGTTCTCTAGAAACTAGGCCTCGAGCGGTGGGCCTTAGGCTGGTTGGTGTCGCAACTTAGGCGCAACGTGATCCTCGTGCCTTATGTGCGGGAGAAAACCATCGACGAGCTAGCAGAAATCTATGCAGTAGCATGCGAGGCGCTTTTGGAGGCGCGGCCTTAGGCGGATAATTCCACTCGGTGGCCCCAGTCAAACATGGTGGTGCCGGCATCGGTGCCACTTAAGCCCTCGAACATAGCGAGGGGAGAGGTGGGAACCATTCCGGTGACCTGCGATACGCCGTAGTCTTCCAGCAGTACCGGGGCTAAGGGAGTTGATGGGCCTAGGACGACATTGAAGGACTCGCGAGAGAGCTCGAGCAGGCGGGGAGCGGTCTTGTTGACAAAGGCGGAGCCGGTAATGAAGACATAATCGCACTCGGGCAGGATGTATTCGGCGGCGGAATCGGGATAGTCGCCATCATTGAGCGAGCGCTCCAACATATAAAAATCTGCAGCCTGGTTGAGTGCCTTGGGCGCAAAAGGGAAGTGGCCAATGACCGCGACCTTCTTCCCGGCGACGGCGTTGCGGAAGGGATCGAAGATGTGGGGCCAGGGGGCGTCGGCAAGCGCAAAGCCATTCTCGTCGGCCACGGAAGGCGTGGCGTAGTAGGAATTTAGCGCGGCCATGCCGAAGGAAGCCTCCGAGAAATTCCAACTCTTGGCCAGCTGGGCGATGGCGCGTAAAGGAACACCGGAGTACTCGGCGCGCATCTGGGCCGGGCGAGAAGTTGCTGACATGGTCATGGCCATGCCGCAGCTAGGGCTTTCGGTGTATACCCGGGTCCACCGCGGGCCTTGGGCGGCGCGGGAGACCACTATGTCACGGGGAATGGCATCGATGAGGTCATCGTAGAGATCCCAGGCAGACATGTATAAACCAGCTTTCCCACATTGTGTCGCACTCTCTGTGTGAAGGCAGTGTAGTCGAATTAGCTGGGACTAACCTATCGCTTTAGTCACATATATTCGCTACATCGTGCGCGGTTTGCCTGGCAAACGGGCTTACCCCGGTAATGGTTGCGGAGCCAGGGCCGGTCCACGTGCCATAACCCACGAGGAAAAGGCCATCGACGGTGGGGGAGGTGCCATCAAGAAGCCCGCGGATGGGCCGGAGGGCAGGCCGGAAACCGGTGCACCAGATGAGGTGGTCTGCGGTGACTTCTTCAAGCGAAGAAAACATGGGGGTGGCCTGCAAAAGCCCTGAATCCCGTGCGCGTAGGACCGGCGGAACCATCACAATATCGCCTAGGTTGGAATCCGCGCCGGGGTCTGGCTCGCCGCGCAGCATGGCGTTGAGGCGGGCGCGATTGCGCTGAAAGAGTACGCGGCCGTCAACATCATCGGGCATCCACCGCGGGGAGTTGCGGGTATACCAGGTGGTATCCACGCCGGCAAGCAGGAGCTCGGCCGCGATCTGGGCACCGGAATTGGCCGCGCCCACGACCGCCACGGTGGACCCGGCAAAGTCCTCTGGGCCTGGGTAGAAGGCTGAATGCCATTGCTGTCCGCCAAAATCGCCGGGGTAGTAGGGGATAAAGGGCGCGGACCACGTGCCCGTGGCCGCCACGACCGTGCGCGCGGTCAGCTGCTCTGTACCGGCAAAGACGTGGAAGCACGCGCCGTCATGGTCGACCTTATCCACTTTGACTGGCCGGCGAATGGGCAGTTCATAGCGCTGCTCGTAGCGCGCAAAATAGTCGATGACGTGGCTGGCCGGCGGAAAGCCCTCGTGGTGGGGCATGGGCCATCCCGGCAGGTTAGAGGAGGCGGAATTGCTAAAGAGCGTAAGCGAAGGCCAGGTGTGGCGCCAGGCCGCGCCGGGGCCGGGTTCAGCGTCCAGAATGACAAAATCCAGCCCCTTCTTGCGCAGGTAGTAGCCCACCGCAAGACCCGCCTGACCGGCGCCAATGACTATGCAGTCCAGCATTAAATGAGCTTCCTCTCCCGCGCCACGGTCACCGCGGCGGTGCGAGTTTCCACGCCCAGCTTCTGAAAAATGTGAATGAGGTGGGTCTTGACCGTGGCTTCAGAGATGAAGAGCTGCTTGGCTAGTTCTTTATTGGAGGAACCGGTGGACAGCGCCCGGAGGATTTCTAGCTCGCGGGTGGACAGCGATTCTTGCGGCCGGCCCACACGTTGGGCGAGGAGGTCCACTACCTCCGGTGCCAAGGTGCGGCGGTGCGCGGCGGTATTGAGTACGGCCTCGTGCAGCGCCTGCTCGGGGGAATCTTTAAGCAGATAGCCCATCGCGCCGGCCTCCACCGCGGCAAGGATATCGGCCTGCGTGTCATAGGTGGTCAAGATGAGCACGGGTGGGCCGCCGGCCTCCACTACCCGCTTGGTGGCTGCGATGCCATCCATGCCGGGCATCTGGATATCGCAGACCACGGCGTCTACCTGCGGGGCATCGTCCGTAAAGAGCTTATCCACATCCGCACCGGTGGAGCCTTCCATGACTACCTCGACATCGGAGAAGGTACTGAGGATGGCGCGCAGGCCGGCCCGGACCACTGGGTGATCATCAATCAGCATGACATTAACCATTGCTTTTCTCCTTCAGCGGGATACGGACCGCCAAGGCGGTGCCCTCGCCGGATTCCAGGTTCATCGTGCCGCCCACAGCTTCCACGCGGCCGCGCAGGCCGGTAAGCCCGAAACCATGATCCCTGCCGCTAGGGCGAGGGGAGGCGGATAGTCCGCATCCATTATCAACGACGTCCAAGGTCACCGCATCCTCGAAAAGGCCGAGCGTGACCACGGCGCGCGAGGCGTGGGCATGTTTGATGACGTTATTCAGGCCCTCTTGCGCGGCGCGCACAATGACCTCTTTTATGTGTTCGGGCACCTTGCCGCTGCCGGAAACCACCAGCTCAAAGGTTGTGTCCTCGCCTAAGGCTTTCACGCGGCTGCGCATCTGGGACAACAGGGAAGTCAGCTGGGTTTCCAGCCGCTCATCGGGGCCGGCAAGCTCGCGGACGAAGCGGCGTGCCTCAGCCAGGTTTTCGCTCGCGACGTCCTCGATGACCGCCAGCTGCTCCTCCTTAGTCGCTGGATCATCGGTGCCGCGGGCCGCGCGGGAGAGCAGCAAGATAGAGCTGAGGCCTTGCGCTACGGTGTCATGGATCTCGCGGGAGAGGCGCTCGCGCTCCTCTAGCCAGCCGGCTTGGTGCTCGCTGGCGGCCAGCTCGGCTTGGGTTTCGCGCAGCTGCTTGGCGATGTCCCTGTGGTGCGCCGCCTCTGCCTGCAGCCGCCGCTGGATGAAAAAGACCGTAGCCGCGAAGGCGGTACCGATAAGTGGTCCTACGGCCGCAGCGATGGACCAGCCCTCGGGGTGCAGCCAGGCGGGAATAAAGGCGGCCGCTGCCCACAGCACGGCGATGGAGACCAACCCGGGCACGGTGGGCAGGGCACGCAGAAAGACAAAAATGAGCGGGAACTCCAGCCACATGAAATCCTGCGCATGCACCATCAGGCCCAGCCACAGCAGGCATAGCCCACTCAGCCATTACCATGTGGGCAGCCAACGCTGTGCGGCGTACACCACGGCGAGGGCGATGGCTAAGCCGATTACCCGGGCGTCGAGCCGGCCATCCACATAGGCGCGCGCCACGCCGAAGACCAGCAGAAACGCGAACATGGCGTGCAGGCCATAGACCCATAATTTTTGTCCCTTAAACACAACCACCCAGGATATCCACGTACGGGTGGACCGTGAATCAACCACTTGGTTGACTCGAGGTTCAGCGAGCTGGCCGATTACTTCTGACCTGCATAAAGCGAATATAGAACTATGTTCCTAGCAATCAGAGAAATCACCACAGCGCGCGGCCGTTTCGCGCTCATCGGCGGCACGGTTGCGCTCATTACCCTTCTACTCGTGATGCTCTCCGGCCTGACGGAGGGTCTGTCCAAGCAAAATACTTCCGCGTTGGAATCCCTGGAAAAGGGATACCCGTATATCTCCTTCTCCACCGAGGAACCCTCCTTCAGCGAATCCGAGATGCACGCCGGCGATATCGCCAGCGACGGCATTCCGCTCGGTGTAGCGCAGACCAAGCTGGAGGGGCACGGCGGCGTTGCCGTCCTCAGCCTGCCGGCCGGCACCCAGGTTCCGGGTAGCGATAAGACCATCCCGGAGCAGGGCGTGCTCCTGCCAGAGTCCATCGACGCGGCCGATACCGTCACCCTAGGTGGCGCCGACCTTTCGGTGGAGGGCACCGTCCCAGAGACCATGTACTCCCACTCCGAGGTGGCGTGGGTCTCCACCGAGTCCTGGCAGCAGATTAGCCATGCGCCAGAAGGCGTGATCGGCACCGCAGCGCTGTATAAGTACGAGGTTCCAGGCTCCGTGAAGGTCTCCAAGTCCTTCTCTGGCCTGGCGGCCTATCAGTCTGAGCGCGGCTCGCTGCTTACCATGCAGGGCTTCTTGTACGGCATCTCCGCGCTGGTCACCGTCGCTTTCCTGACCGTATGGACCATCCAGCGCACCCGCGACCTGTCCATCCTGCGCGCGCTCGGCGCCACCGTGCGTTACCTCTTGCGCGATGCCCTGGCACAAGCCGCCATCATCTTGGCCGCCGGCACTATTGCGGGCGCCGTCGTTGGTTGGGTGCTCGGCGCGCTTGCTTCCGGCACCGTGCCCTTTGATGTTTCCCTGCGCACCATCGCCGTTCCCGCGGTTGGCATCTGGGCCCTCGGCATGGCCGGCGCCCTTATTGCTACCCGCCGCGTAGCTAAAGCCAACCCACTCGATGCCCTTGGAGGAAATGCTTAACATGTCCACCATTCTTGATATCCGCAACGCCACCGTGACCTACCAGGACGGTGAGACCACGACTACTGCGCTTGCCGACGCCTCCCTCATCGCCAAATCCAATACGCTTACCGCCATCGTGGGTGAGTCAGGGTCCGGCAAGTCCACGCTGCTGTCCGTAGCCGCAGGCCTCATCACCCCAGACTCCGGTTCCGTACACGTGGACGGTACCCGCTCCATCATCTTCCAGCAGGCCAACCTGCTGTCCTCGCTCAATGTGCGCGACCAATTGGTGATTATGGACCATATCGCTGGCCGCAAGCTGCGCCCACAGCGCGCCGATGAGCTATTGGAGTTTGTCGGCCTAGCGGGGATGGGAAACCGCCGCATGGGTCAGTTGTCCGGTGGCCAGCGCCAGCGCGTCAATATCGCCCGTGCGCTCATGGAGCAGCCGGACCTGCTCTTGGCCGATGAGCCCACCTCTGCGCTTGATTCCCACCTTTCGCAGGAGATCATCCGCCTCTTGCGCGATGTCACCCAGGAGATGAACACCGCCACCGTGCTGGTGACCCACGACCGCTCCCTGCTGAACTTCGCTGACCGCGTGGTGGAGGTCAAGGATGGCCACGTCTCCGAGCAGGAGAAGGTCTCTGCGCTCAGCTAGCGCTGCATGAGGAGTAGCCGGGCAATTGCCTGCGGCACGGCCGCGGCAATCTGGGAGGCGGAGCAAAGGCCAAAGCCGTCTGGGGTGTGGGCGGCAATGGCCGCCGCGTGTTGGTGGATGGCCGCGGCGTGCAGGACTTCCATAATGATCGCCTCCGCATCCGCCTCGGCGGCATCCAGTTGCGCGAGCGTGGCGCCGAGGATGCCAGAGAGTACGTCACCAGAACCGGCGGTGGCCGCGTAGGAGTGCCCAGCGTTCATGCCATAAATTTTCTGGCCTGGGGCCGTGACCATGGTGATCCGGCCCTTGTGCAGGATGAAGCAGTCGAGCGCATCGGAAAGCTCCCGCAGGCGCACCCCGAGCCCCTCCGAAAGATCAAGCTTGCGGTCAAGAGTTTCCGCGTAGAGCCGCTCAAACTCCCCGGCATGCGGGGTCAGGACGGCGCAGGGATGATCGCGCACGAGTTCGCGTAGATCGCCGTCGGTCGAGAGCACGGTCAGCGCATCGGCGTCGATAATGGTGGGCAGCCCGCGTTCTAGCACGGCGCGCAATTCGGCGGCCGCCTCCGGTCCGGTGCCCCGCCCTGGGCCTACGACCCAGGCTTGGGCGTGGACTTTTTCTTGGGCGCTGGCATGAGGCACTACCTCCGGCAGGCTCGCGACCACGGAGTCATTGCCCACGACGCGAACCATGGACGGCGTGGCGCGCACCGCGCCCGTGGCGGCGAGGATACCCGCGCCGGGATAGGCGCTGCTGCCAGCACAGACCGCGGTCACCCCGCCGGTGTACTTGGTGCTTGTCGCCCCCGGAGTCGGATCCAGGATTGGTCCAGTGCAGCCCACCGGCTTCGGGGCGGTGACCAGGCCTTGTTCTCCCGAAAGCACCGGCTCAGTCGGCCACTGGTAGGGCAGGGGAATAGTGGGTTCATTGGCGATATAGCCCACCGGCTCCGCGGTAGCGGAAAGCTCTTCTGCAAAGGAGCGCGGGGCGCCGGGCAGGCGCAGATCGCAGAGCACCACCGCACCGCATTCCGGGGCAAAAATATGTCCGGCACGAGCCCAGCCAAAGCTAATGGTCACGTCTGCCTCTACGGCTTCGGCTGCGGCCACGCCGGTATCGGCGTTAATGCCTGAAGGAATGTCCACTGCTACTACCGGCACCCCACGCTCCTTGGCCTCGGTATAGGCCCTCAATGGGGCACCGGAAAGGCCGCGAGTGGAGGCGAGGCCGGCGACGGCGTCGATAAGCAGATCGGCGTCTCCTAGGCCGCGGGCTATGGTTCCGCCGGCCGCGGTAAATGCCTCTAGCGCGGGTTCGTGGGCGCTATCCGCCGCAAGGATGGCCTCCACTGAGTAGCCCTCTTCTGCCAGGAAAGCGCCAGCATAAAGGCCATCGCCACCGTTGCCGCCTGGCCCGGCAAGGATAGTTACGTGCCGTCCAGAGTCGAGCATGCTTGTGGCCGTGGCTGCTACGCCTCGTGCGGCCAAGCGCATGAGCTCATCGTCAAAGTTCTGCTGGGATAGAAGGGAACGCTCTGCCGCGCGGACGGCGGCAACGCTATAGGCATGTCGCATGCCCGCCAGGATAGGCCTTTAAGGGGCCGGTTGGCAGGTCGGGCACCAAAATAGGTTGCGTCCCTCCATGACCTTTTCTGCCACCGGGGTGCCGCAGATATAGCAAGGTAGGCCGGCGCGGCGATAGACGTAGACCTCGCCGCCGTGGTCATCCTTGCGCGGTTCGCGGCCCATGGCCTCGGGGGAGTGCTCGGGCCGTACGGTATCGATGCGGCCGTGCTCCACCCCGTACTCCATCAGATCCACCAAGTCCGCCCACGTGGCGTCAAAGGTTTCACGGGAAACATCTCGGCCTGGTAGGAAAGGGGAGAGGCCGTGGCGAAACAGAGTTTCCGCCCGGTAAATATTGCCCACGCCGGCATAAAGGTGCTGATCCATCATGAGTGAGCCGATGCTGCGGCGCGATTTATGCACTTTGGCCCAGAGCGCCTCCACGTCGGCGTCCGTGCGCAGCGGGTCTTGGCCTACCTTGGCTAGCTGTGCGCGGTACTCCTCTTCAGTGAGCAGGCGGCAAAACTGCGGTCCGCGCAGATTAGCGGCCTCGGTGCCATTATCAATGCGCACCCGGATTTGTCCGCCTACTTCCTCGCGGGGCTCGAAGCGCAGCTTGCCAATCAGGCCTAAGTGAATATAGAGGATATGGCGCGGATCCTCGGCGCTAAAGTGCACGAAAAGGTGCTTGCCGTAGGTCTCTGCCAGCTCGATGCGCTCGCCATCGAGAAGCTCCGCCTCCGCCGCGAAGCGCCCCTGCGGGCTGGTCACGCGCAGCGGCATGCCGCGATAATCGGCGTTGAATTTACTAGCTAGGCGGTGGATGACGTGACCTTCAGGCATGGAATCCAGTCTAATCGGGAAGAATTTTCGGCCAAACCGGGCGCTAACCAGCTCACTTATTTGCGGGGTGACAATAGCGTAAACTCGAAATGCGGAATGATTTAACTCAGGGGAAGGCTTTCAAATCATGACGCAAAAAATCGGCTTTGACCGCGAGAAATATATTGAGCTGCAGTCGAAGCACATCCACGCCCGCCGCGAGGAAATCGGCGGCAAGCTCTACCTAGAGATGGGCGGCAAGCTTTTTGACGATATGCACGCCTCCCGCGTGCTGCCCGGCTTCACCCCGGACAATAAAATCGCGATGCTGGAGCGCATCAAAGAGGACGTAGAGATCCTCATCTGCATCAATGCGAAAGATATCTCCCGCCAGAAGGTACGCGCGGACCTGGGCATTCTTTATGAAGATGACCTGCTGCGTCTGGTGGACGTATTCCGCAGCCGCGGATTCTTGGTAGAAAACATCGTCATGACCCAGCTGGAGGAAGGCAATTCCCAAGCGGAGGCCTTCATCGAAAAGGTCGAGCGCCTCGGGCTCAAGGTGGCGCGCCACCGCGTTATTCCTGGCTACCCCACTAATACGGACCTCATCGTGTCCGAAGAGGGTTTTGGCCGCAATGAGTTTGCGGAAACCTCCCGTGACCTTGTCGTGGTCACCGCGCCGGGCCCTGGCTCCGGCAAGCTGGCCACCGCGCTCTCGCAGGTCTACCACGAGCACCAGCGCGGCAATAATGCCGGCTACGCCAAGTTTGAAACCTTCCCTATCTGGAATCTCCCCCTTGAACACCCCGTGAACCTGGCCTATGAGGCAGCCACGGTGGA
This sequence comes from Corynebacterium sp. ACRPQ, assembly GCF_022347225.1. NCBI lineage: Bacteria > Bacillati > Actinomycetota > Actinomycetes > Mycobacteriales > Corynebacteriaceae > Corynebacterium > Corynebacterium sp. ACRPQ. The sequence goes on along the minus strand of NZ_JAKRNF010000015.1, from coordinate 24,047 downwards.
CCTCAACGATTCCAATATTATTGACCACTTCCACCTGTCCGCCCACGGCGAATCCACCGTGAACTACAACCGCGATGTGGAAGCGTTCCCGCTGCTGCGCACACTTTTGGAAAAGCTCACCGGCACCACCCCGTACCAGTCTCCGACGGATATGGGCGTGAACATGGCGGGCTTCTGCATTACTGACGACGCCGTGTGCCGCGCCGCCGCCCAGCAAGAAATCATCCGCCGTTACTTCAAGGCGCAGGTGGAAGAGGCTCGTGCGGGCCTAGGCACCGAGCAATCCGAGCGCGCCGCGGTCATCATGGCCAAGGCCGGCATCAAGGTAGAAGACCGCCCCGTGGTGGCACCTGCTCGCCAGCGCGCGGAAGAAACCGGCGAGCCCGCCTCCGCTATGCAGCTGCACGACGGCACCATGATCACCGGCCGCACCGCGCCCCTGCTGGGCTGCTCGGCGGCGATGCTGCTCAATGCACTGAAGCACTTGGCGGGCATCGACGACGATATTCACCTGCTGTCGCCCGAGTCCATCGAGCCGATTCAAACGCTCAAGACCAAGCACCTGGGTTCCAAGAACCCACGCCTGCATACCGACGAGGTGCTGATCGCTTTGTCCGTGTCTGCGGCGAAGGATGACAATGCCCGCAAGGCGCTGGAGCAGATCAAGGAACTTGCTGGTTGCGACGTCCACACCACCACCATCCTGGGTTCTGTGGACGAGGGAATCTTCCGCAACCTCGGTGTGCTCGTGACCTCTGATCCCGTCTTTGCCCGCAAGAAGGCGCTGTACCAGAAGCGCTAGAATTCTCACTGCAATCGTTCGTTCTTTCACTTTCACACTGATCCTCCTCACTTACAAAAGTGAGCTCCTCACTGTTAATAGTGAGGGATTGCAGTGTAGAAGTATGGCAATCGACTAGTCACTACAGGCCGTAACCGCAAGGTCAGACCTAAAGATTGGGGACTGCACAGCTGCAGGCCTAAGATTGGGGCGTGACTATTGGCAAAGTTCTCCTGTATTACTGCTTTACCCCCATCGAAGATCCCACCGCGATCATGCTGTGGCAGCGCACCCTGTGCGAGTCCCTGGGGCTCAAGGGGCGCATCCTCATTTCCGAGCACGGCATCAACGGCACCGTTGGCGGCGATATGGAAGCCTGCAAGCGCTACGTCCGCCAGACCAAGGAATACCCCGGCTTTAAGCGCATGCAGTTCAAGTGGTCCGAGGGCGGTGCGGATGACTTCCCGCGCCTTTCGGTCAAGGTGCGCGATGAAATCGTGGCCTTTGGCGCGCCGGGCGAGCTGAAGGTGGATGAAAACGGCGTCGTCGGCGGCGGCGTGCACCTCAAGCCCGAAGAGGTAAATAAGCTGGTAGAAGAGCGTGGCGAGGAGGTCGTCTTCTTTGACGGCCGCAATGCCATGGAAGCAGAGATTGGCAAGTTTAAAAATGCCGTCGTGCCCGATGTGAAAACCACGCATGACTTCATCGAGGAAATCGAATCCGGCAAGTATGACTGGATGAAGGATAAGCCGGTGGTGTCTTATTGCACCGGTGGCATTCGCTGCGAGATCCTGTCCTCGTTGATGAAGAACCGTGGCTTCAAAGAGGTCTATCAGATCGATGGCGGCATCGTGCGCTACGGCGAAAAGTACGGCAATGATGGCCTGTGGGAAGGCTCCATGTATGTCTTTGACAAGCGCATGCACCACGAGTTTGGCCAAGGACTCCAAGACCCCGGCTTCATCCAGCTGGGCCACTGCGTTCACTGCGGCAAGGGCACGAATACCTTCCACAATTGCATCAATGAAGATACCTGCCGCCAGCAGGTACTCATCTGTGATGATTGCATCCAGCATGTAGAAACTCAGCACTGCGGTCGGCCGGATTGCGCCGAAGTGGCAGCGCAGCTAGTCAAGCAGGAGAGCTAGTCGCCCGCCGTTTCCGTGCGGAAGCAACCCCACCACCAGTGCTGCCACGCGGTGGTATGCGGGCTGCTCGGCGGATAGATGACGCCGGTGGGGGCGTGTAGTTCGCTGACCGGGCTAATGCCGTGGAGCGAATTGAGGAACCACAGGGGGCGTTCGGCGGCGAGCTCGGGGGTGAGCGGGCGCGTTTCGGTGTGAATTCCAAGGTCCGAGGCGCGCTGGATGACCTGGCGCAGCGTGATGCTGGGTAGCGCCTGACCGGTGGGGAGGATGAGTGTCTCCCCATCCCAGGCGACGAGCGCGCCGGTGGTGGTCTCCACCATGGCACCGGAGGCATCCACGATGGCGGTGTCATCGGTGCCGTCTGCCTGATGCTTGTTGCGGTAGCGTGCCAGCGCTGGAAAATCGGGGCCCTTGACTAAAGGCTGCGTGCGCGGGTCGAGGGCTTGCACATAGGTCAGCCGGGTGGTTCGGCGCGCAGGGGGCGCGGGGCGAATGTCGAGGCGAAGGTGTCCGCCGGCAAGCGAGATGCGCGGGAAGAGATCACCGGGGCCGAAAAGTTGCAGCATCGCGGGGACGAAGCCGGCGGGAAGTGGGCCGGCCACCGACTCGAAGCGCTGGAGGTGCAGGGGGAGGGCGTTGGAGTGGGCGTCGGCAAGCGTCCGCCAAGAATCCGCAACGTCAAAGGGTCCGGGGTAGGGCTGGCTTGGAATGAAGCTGTCCTGGTGCCAGAGGTAGGTGCTCATTGCCACGCCCCCAACACGGATTGGGCCTTGAGGTTGCGCTCTTCTAGCTCGGCGGGCGGATCCGAATCCAGGACGATGGCCCCGCCGGCGCCGATGGTGACCTCACCGGCCGCCCGCACGGCCGTGCGGATGACCACGCTGAGATCGGATTGACCGTCAAACCCCAGGTAGCCCACCACGCCGGAGTACACGCCGCGCGGTCCCGTTTCGAGCTGGTCAATGATCTCGCAGGTGCGCAGCTTCGGCGCGCCCGTCATAGAGCCGGGAGGAAAGGTGGCGCGGAGGGCATCGACCACGGTGGCACTGGTGCGCAACTGCCCGGTAATGGTGGAGACCAGCTGATGGACGGTGGCGTAGCTTTCTACCTGCATCAACTTCGGCACGCGCACGCTGCCGGGCTCGCATACCCGGGAAAGATCATTGCGCAGTAGGTCAACGATCATGAGATTTTCGGCCCGTGTTTTCGGGTCCGTGGTCAGCAGCGCGGGATCCTGGTCGGCCGAGATGGTGCCCTTAATCGGCTTGGCCTCGACCTCACGGCCGCGCACGGTGAGGAAGCGCTCGGGCGAGGCGCTGCAGACCTCGACGCCGTCGAAGACGAGGTGCGCGGCGTAGGGAGCGGGATTGTGCGAGCGCAGTCGGGGATAGAGCTCACCTTCGGCCGCGGCCGTGTAGGTATCGGTCAGGCAGACCTCGTAGCTCTCGCCGGCGTGCAGGAATTCTTGGGCGCGCTTAATCTGCTCCAGGTAGCCAGGGCTGCGCCAGGAGCCCCCGCTTAGCGACGCCCCACCGTCCTCCTCCGTGGGCCGTGGTTCCTCTGCATCCAAGGCGGTCTCCAGGCGGTCCAAGAGATCCTCGGCGCCCTCACCGGCAAGGCAGCACAGGTGCGCGGTTTGTGCGTGATGGTCATAGACGATAAAGGACTGCGGCCGCACAAAGTAGGCATCGGGGTAAGGGGAGCGGTGGCGTAGCTCAATGGGCAGGGTGAGCTGGGCACATTCATAGCCCAAGTACCCGATGACCCCGCCGGTAAACGGGAGGGCCGGTGCGTCGATGATGCGGGTGGCGAGCTCGCGGTCGAGGAGGGTGAGGATATCGGGGGCGTCGCCAAGCTTATAGCGGAAAGAGCGACTCAATGCGCCGGCGGTATCGCCGAGGATGGAATAGCGCCCGCGGGGATCCGCGGAGTCGAGGAAGAAGGCATCGTTTCCCCCGGCTCGCAGGGCGGCAAAGACCCGTGGGCAGTCCACCGCGCCGGGGACTTCGCGGTGGAGCAGGCGGAACCCGCCCAGAAAGTTGCGCATAATGTCCCGGCCGTACTGGGTCAGCGCCGACTCCGGGTGAAATTGCACGCCCCAGTGCGGCAAGCCGTCGACCTTAAGCGCTTGGATGACGCCATCCTCGCTGCGGGCATGCACGGTAATGCCGGGGGCCTTATCTATATGCAGGGAGTGGTAGCGCACCACTTCAAAGTCTTGCGGGATTCCGGCAAAGATTCCTTCGCCCGAGTGACTGATGGTAGAGACAAAACCGTGGCGCGGCTGCGGGGCGCGGGATACTTGGGCACCGGCCAGCAGGCCTAGTCCCTGGTGGCCAAGGCATACACCCAGTACCGGAATCTCGGCCGCGGCTGCGGCGGCGATAAGGCCCCGGGCAGCACCGAAATCCTCCTCACGCTCCGGTGTGCCCGGGCCAGGAGAAATCACCACATGTGAAAATTCGCCGGCACGGACGCGCTCGGCCAGCCCGTCCGCTTCACCGGCGGCGACGACGAGTGGTTCGCGTCCGGCTACCTCCGCGATGAGGTGGGCAAGGTTGAAGGTATAAGAATCGTAATTATCAAGCAGGAGGATCATAGGGAGGCGGAAAGTATCTATGCGGTGGCCGAGTCCATGAGGAACAGCTGGATATCGGTAATGGTCCACAGCATGAAATTGCAGGCCATGACCCAGAAAATGGCCATCCAACTGCGCCACCGCAGATAGCGGCGCAGCTTGCGCACCATGATGATGGCGCAGCCGATCATGCCGAAGAAGGGAATGATCGGGGTGGTCAGGCTAAAGAAGGTGCGCTGCCCGTCGGTGCAGAGCCACGTGGCGGTGCCATCCTCACACAAGGGGCCGCCGGAGAGCCGAGTAACGAGTGCGACCGCGAAACCATAAAGCGCGGAGAGCGCAAGAACGCCGATCATGTACCAGACGGCCTGGCGGGTGGAGCGGCGGTTAGCAGCGGCAATCTGTAAAGGATCCGGCTCATCGGCCAGCTCATCAAAGCTCCGCGGTTCCGGGCGGCGCAGATTGGTATAGTCCGCATCGGAAGTTAGATCGTTTTCGGGATGCTCTGGTCGCAGGCTCATGCCCCAATCCTAACCGCAGGATGGGTGGACCAAGATAGGCACCCGAATATGCGGCAGCAGCTCCGTGGCGGTAGATCCCAAGAACACGCGGGCGATGGGGCCCTGCGGGGTGGAGGCCATGAGCATCAGATCGCCCTTCTTCCACTTGAGCGAATCCACCGCCCCGCCCCAGCCTGCACCGGAACCGATTTCTGAGGTGACATCCAGATCGGGGAATTTTTCTTGGATGCTATCGCGGGCGCGGTCCAGCATGGCGAGGGAATCCTCGAGCCACTCGGCTGCCAGCTTGAGCGCCATATCGTGCTTGTCTTTCGACGGCGTATTGAGCAGTCCCTTTGCTGAGAAGACAAGCAGGCGCAGCGGCAGATTCCAGCGGTTGGCGAGCTCCGCTGCGGCGAGCATCTCATGATCTTCGCGCGGGCTGCGTTCGGTGATGGCAAAGTTGAAGCGGGTGACGCCGTGCTTGGACAGCTTTACCTTGCGTGGCACCAAACCCAACGGCTGAGGAGAATAATGCAGCAAGGTATCGGCCGTAGAACCAGCAAAGAAACGGCCCTTCGGCGCAGCCTGGTTGGGGCCTAAGATGATGAGGTCTGCCTGGAATTTCTTGGCCATCTCCGTCAGTAGGTGGGGGCGCGAAGGCCCGTCGACCAAGAGGGAAGGCTTGTCATCCCAGCAGTTGCGGGGTACGCCGGCTTCATCGAGGGCGGCATGGGTAGCGGCCGCGCAGGCCTCCTTTTGTGCTTTAAACCATTTCTTATATTTTCCGCCCAGCTTGGTGAGGGAAGTAGTAGTCCACGGCTGAAACACGGTCGAGATGACGCGCACCTGGGTAGCGGCGGTACGGGAAAGCCACGCGGCACAATCTAGAGCCTCGGTGCCGGAGGAAGAAGGGCTCCAAGAAATAAGAATGCGAAGGGGTTTATCGGCCGAGCCCTTGCTCAAGGCCGGCAGATGCCCATCGGAAGAATCAGTTGCCATACGGAGTGAACTAGTGAGAGATTACGGTTTTCGTTTTCTCAATTATCACGTTAAGCCCACGAAAAATGAAATCACCGCGGGCAAAACTAGTGCTGTTCGCCGTTCATTGTGGGGCGATAGACATCAGCCAGCTTGGAGATGACGGTGGCAACGTCGTTCGCGGTCTCCAAATCCTTCGGCTCGAGCCACCGCATGATCTCTGCTAGGGCGGAGGCACGCTGCTGCGAGACGATGGCTAGTTCGGATTCGCCTAGTTGCGTCAGCGCTACCAAGACGCCGCGGCGGTCCTCTTCATCGCGGTGGCGTTCCACGTAGCCGCGGCGCTCTAGCTGATAGAGCGCGTTGGAGGCGGTGGGCATGCGGATAAGTTCTGCCTGCGCGATGGTGGAAACGCGGGACGGTCCGCGCATCCGCAGCTGGTTCATGATGGATACCTGCGAGGTGGTCAATGAAGAGCCTTCCGCCGTGCGCTGGAAAATAAGAATGAGCTTATTGAGCGCCGGCTGGATGGCACGCGCGACCTCGACCGCATCCTCGTATGTAGATGGGGACTGAGCGGGGCCTTTCTCATCATGTTGCTGCGTCATAGAAAACGATTGTATAGCCCGTTTTCCCTGCGCGGTAGTTCGGAAGTTAAAAAATTAGTTTCCGGCAATAAAGTCTTCTAGCTCGGCGCGCGCCACGTCATCGGCCTTTTGCACCGGCGGGGATTTCATCAAGTAGGACGAGGCAGCCAGTACTGGGCCCGCCACCCCGCGATCGAGAGCAATCTTGGCGGCGCGCACGGCATCAATGATGATGCCGGCGGAGTTTGGCGAGTCCCAGACCTCCAGCTTGTACTCCAAGTTCAGCGGTACTTCGCCGAAGGCGGAACCCTCTAAGCGGACATAGGCCCACTTACGGTCATCAAGCCATTCCACGTAATCGGAAGGTCCGATGTGGACGTTGCGGTCCTCCCGCTTGCCGGCGATGGGCGAGTTGTGCAGGTTAGAGGTTACGGCCTGCGTCTTGGAGATCTTTTTGGATTCGAGGCGCTCGCGCTCGAGCATATTCTTAAAATCCATATTGCCGCCTACGTTGAGCTGCATGGTGCGCTCCAAACGCACGCCGCGATCTTCAAAAAGCTTCGCCATGACGCGGTGAGTAATGGTCGCGCCCACCTGGGACTTAATATCATCGCCCACGATGGGCAGCCCGGCGTCTTCGAACTTCTTCGCCCATACCGGATCAGAGGCAATAAAGACCGGCAAGGCATTGACAAAGGCGCAGCCGGCATCGATGGCCGCCTGGGCGTAGAACTTATCCGCTTCTTCAGAGCCCACCGGTAGGTAGGAGACTACGACGTCGGCGCCGGACTGGCGGAGTGTGGCGGGGACGTCGGCAAGCGGGGCTTCCGATTCCGCGATGGATTCTTGGTAGTACCGGCCGAGGCCGTCCAGGGTAGGACCGCGCTGCACGGTAACGCCCAGCTCAGGGACGTCGGTAATGGAAATGGTGCAATTGCGGGAGCTGCGCGTAGCCTCCGCCAGGTCCTTGCCCACCTTGTCCGCATCCACGTCGAAGGCGGCAACGAATTCCACATCGCCTACGTGGTACGGGCCAAACTGGGCGTGCATCAAACCGGGAATATCTGCATCGGCCGCGGCGTTGCGATAAAACTCCACGCCTTCAATGAGGGACGTGGCGCAGTTGCCGACGCCCACGATGGCGACCTTTACTTTTTCGGACACGGTCTACTCCTTTAACTCCATGAGTTGTAGCTGTCAGTGACTGCGCAAGGGTAAGCCGAAAATTATGCCCTACGGTGGCATAACACCATGTGGATCGATCAAGAAGAGGTAATTAGGATGATCCGGGTGAATTCCGTTGCCTATAAGCATGTGCTCTCCCATGAGTGGGAGCGCGCCCACCATCTGCGCGAATTTCGCGCCGGGCAGCTCACGCGGGAGGACGTGTGCGATGCTGACTTTTTGCTGCGCGCCGCAGCTGAGCACCACGGGCGCACCATGGATAAGGAATGCCCCGTGTGCGGCGAGCCTTTGCGGCTTACGCGCTGGGTCTATGGCGAGAACCTCGGCCGCCGCGCCGGGAGTGCCCGCAGTGAGAAAGAAATAGCGGAGTTTGTAGCTGAGGGCTTGGAGTTTACGGTGCACGAGGTGGAGGTATGCCGCCAGTGCCGGTGGAACCACTTGTTGCGTTCTGCTACTGCATTTAACGCGTGTTAGTTCCCCGCGCACCGCCTTAGGCAGTAAGCTGCAATTATTTAGTTTGTGATCAGGGATGAATGAGGACACGAATCAGTGACCGAAAAGGAATCTACCGGCAAGTCCACTAAGGTGGCTCGCCCCAGCAAAAAGCAGGCGACAAAGAAGCGCCGCATCTGGCCGTGGGTCGTTTTGGCGTTCCTACTGGTCTTTGTGGCACTGCCTGCAGGACTTTTTGCCTACGCATACTCGCAATACTCCGTTCCGGAACCAAAGGACTTGGCCAATAACCAGGTATCCACCATTTACGCTGGCGATAACCAGACCCAGCTCGCCCGTTTGGTACCGCCGGAAGGCAACCGCACCCACGTGCAGTTGGACGAAATTCCAGAATACGTCCAGGACTCCGTGCTTGCCGCCGAGGATCGCGACTTCTGGGATAACTCCGGCTTCTCCTTCACCGGCCTCGGCCGCGCCGTGGTGGGTAAGGTAACCGGCAACGAAGACGCCGGTGGCGGCTCCACTATCACCCAGCAGTATGTGAAGAACACTCTGGTGGGCAACGAGTACTCCTACGTGCGCAAGATTCGCGAACTCATTTACTCGGTGAAAATGACCAATGAGTGGGACAAGAAGGATATCCTCAATGCCTATCTCAACACCGTGTATTTTGGACGCAATGCCTACGGAATCCAGGCAGCGTCTAATGCTTACTTTGATAAGGACGCCAAGGAACTCACCCCAGAGGAAGGCGCTATGCTCGCCGGACTCATTCAGTCCCCGTCCGGACTTGACCCGCGTGTAAACCAGGAGGCTTCCGAGGACCGCTGGAATTATGTCCTTGACGGCCTAGTAGGCATGGGCGATCTCACTCAGGAACAGCGCGATGGCATGGTCTTCCCGGAGACCCGCGATCCGGCCGAGTACTCCGCCTACACCGAAGCCCCAGGCGCTAATGGTCATATCAAGGACCAGGTCATTCGCGAGCTGGAAGAGGTAGGCATCACGGAAAACGAGGTGTCCACCGGTGGCCTGCGCATCACCACCACCATTGATATGAATGTGCAGAACAACACCATTCAGGCGGTAGATGATCAGATGGCTCCGTTGCAAAAGGATGCGCGGGCGGCCTCTGTAACCATCGACCCGAAGACCGGTGCGGTTCGCGGCTACTTTGGTGGCCACGATTCCAATGGTTGGGATTATGCAAACGCTCCACTGCAGACGGGCTCAACATTCAAGATCATGGCGCTAGCCGCCGCCCTGCAGCAGGGAATTGGTTTGGACACCAATTACTCTTCTGCCCCTTATCAGCTGCCAGGATCTGACTTGGTAAACAACGTGGGCAGCGGTTGCGGCGTGTGTAGCTTGCGCGAAGCTACCAAGCAGTCCTTGAATACTTCTTTCCTCCGCCTGCAGGCGGATCTCAAGCACGGTACGCAAGATACTGCGGACATGGCACACGCCCTTGGTGTGGCCAAGTCCCTGCCGGGCATTGAAAAGACGCTGACGGAAAACGGCAAGCAGCCATTCGAAGGCATTGTTCTGGGCCAGTACCAGTCCCGCCCGCTCGATATGGCCACCGCAATGTCCACCCTGGCTAACCAGGGCGTGTGGCATAACCCGCACTTTGTGCAGCGCGTAGAAAACGCTGCCGGCGAAGTGCTGTACGAGCACCCCGAAGACGAGGGCGAGCGCCGCGTATCGTCCAACGTGGCTAATAACGTCATCGAAGCCATGGAGCCGGTGGCCGCATGGTCTAATGGCGCTCTTGCCGGTGGCCGTGTTTCCGCCTCAAAGACCGGCACCACTCAGATGGGCGATACCGGAAATAACAAGGATGCCTGGATGGTCGGTGCCACCCCGCAGCTGGCTACCGCCGTGTGGGTAGGTACCGCGGACAACACCTCCGCCATCTTCGATCAGTACGGCGGCATCATGTACGGCGCCGGCGCGCCAACCAAGATTTGGAAGGCCGTGCTGGACAACTCCCTGGCCAACTCCGAATTCCAAAACTTCCCGGCTGCCTATCCGCTGGGATTCGGCAACATGGGCGCCGGAACGGCTGCTCCGGCCTATGACCCGAGCTGGGATAGCGGCGCTGGCGATACCCAGGACTACGAGGCCCCTGCCGAGCAAGCAGCTCCGGAAGAGGAAACCAAGCCGGCTCAGCCGGAGAACAAGCCGGAGAGCCCGAAGCCTGCCCCGAAACCGCAACGCGGCAATGGCAATAGCGGCAATGGTGGCAATAGCGGTAATAGCAACCAGGCACCGGCCCAGCCAGAGGCGCCGTCGTTGGATGACCTCATCGGCCCCGATAGCGACTTGGCAGACCTCCTAGGGTAGGCGGCAGTGACAGCGAATCCGCACCAGCGCATTCCCGCCTCCTCAGAACCCTTGGCCCGCGGGGTAATTGAATTCCTCGGCGGGCCAAGGGGCCGTTTTGCCGGTGTACGCCGCACCCAGTGGTGGACCCCGCTGCGCGCCATAATCGCCGTCGGCTGGGTTTTCCTGGCGTGCGGATTCCTCTCGAAGGCTAATTGCGCCGGCGGCACCCGCGGTGATGACGGGGTCATTAACCTAAATTGGGCGGGCAACCGCCAGTACACCTCATTTTGCTATAACGACATCATCCCGCTTTACGGCGGCCGCGGCCTCGATGAAGGCGGCTTCCCCTATGCCTATTCCTGGCAAGAGGGTGACCTGACCCGCTATATGGAGTACCCAGTCCTCGCAGGCCTATTCCAGGGGTTGATGGGATGGATCGCCCGCAATACGTACTCTCTGGTTGAGTGGGCCGGCATCCCGGAGGCCGGATGGTACTTCGGCCTGACCGCCTTGGTTATGGCGTGCATCTGGGTAGGCGTGCTCTACATGGTCTACCTGCTGGTGGGCAATCGCACTTGGGACACCATCCTCGTCGCCGCCAGCCCTCTTATCATTATTCACGCCTTCAGCAACTGGGATATCCCCTCCATTGCCTTTGCCGTAGGTGCGCTCCTGGCCGCCGCGCGCAAGCGCCCTGCCGTAGCGGGTGTCCTCATCGGCCTTGGCACTTCCTTTAAGCTGTGGCCGCTCTTTCTCTTGGGCGCATTCCTGGTCTTGGCGGTGCGCAATCGTCGCTGGCCGCAATTTTTCTACGCCTTGCTCGGCGCGGCCGTGACCTGGATCGTGGTCAACGCGCCGGTGGCCCTGAAGTATCCGGAGGCATGGCGCGAATTTTTCCGCCTCAACCAAGAGCGCGGTGCGGAGTGGACCACCATCTACTCGGTGCTCAGCCGCAATACTGGGATTAGCTTTAGCCCTGAGTTCCTCAATACCTTCAGCCTGGTGGCGTTTTTGGCTCTCTGTGCGGCGATTGCGGTGCTGGGCCTGCGCAGCTCAAGGACCCCGCGCATGGCCGAGCTGGTTTACCTCATCGTGGCAGCCTTCTTACTGTTCAACAAGGTGTGGTCGCCCCAGTATTCGTTGTGGCTATTGGTGCCCGCGGCGCTAGCCCTGCCACGCTGGCGCTTGGTCTTTAGCTGGGCGCTTGTCGATGCCCTTGTATGGCCCCTACTCATGTGGCACATGCTGGGAACAGACAATAAGGGTATTCCGCACGAGCTGCTTGACGTTGCGATTATCTCCCGCGACGCCCTCATTATCGCCATGGCTGTCCTCGTTATTCGCCAGATGTGCGGAAAAACCACGGATAAGGTGCGCGATGCGCACGCCGGCCGCGACCCCTTGGCAGGAGCATTCGCATGATCGTTACCTATATCGGAATGGCATCGATCTTCTTGGGATTCCTCTGCGTGATGGCAGCCTTCTGGCTCTTCCACAATCGGGAGGATCGTCGCGGGCCCATCGTGCTGGGGCTTTTGGCCATTCTTTTCCTCACCATCATTCCGGCGACGGCAGCTGTGTTTTTCGCCGCAACGACCACTGGTTAGATTTCTTTTCGCCGGTCATTTGCGGTACTGTAGTGGGGTTGCTTGACGCAACGTACCCTCCTGCTGCATCCGCAAAGGTGATGCAGCCGAAAACTACTAGACCATAGGAGGTGATGAGGTCCGTGCGTCACTACGAAGTCATGATCATTCTGGATCCTAATCAGGATGAGCGCACCGTAACCCCGTCCCTGGATAAGTTCCTCGAAATCGTCCGCCAGGAAGGCGGCAAGGTTGAGAACCTTGATGTATGGGGCAAGCGCCGTCTTGCATACCCCATCAACAAGAAGGAAGAGGGCATTTATGCCGTCGTCAACCTGGAGTGCGAGCACACTTCGGTTGCCGAGCTCGACCGCCGTCTGAACCTGAACGACACCATCCTGCGTACCAAGGTTCTGCGCACCGACAGCAAGTAACGGATACTGGGATCAAGCACAATCCACGTAACCGATAAGGAGTAAAGACATGGCACAGGGAGATACCAATATCACGGTGGTAGGCAACATCGTTGCTGACCCCGAGCTGCGCTTCACCCCGGCGGGTGCGGCAGTAGCTAACTTCCGCGTCGCCTCCACCCCTCGTCGCTATAACTCGCAGACGAATCAGTGGGAAGACGGCGAAGCTATGTTCCTGACCTGCAACGTATGGCGTCAGGCAGCGGAAAACGTTGCCGAGACTATGTCGAAGGGCATGCGCGTCATCGTTACCGGCCGCTTGAAGCAGCGTTCCTTCCAGACCCGTGAGGGCGATAACCGCACCGTATTCGAGATTGACGTCGACGAAGTCGGTCCGTCTCTGCGCTACGCCACCGCTCAAGTAAACCGCAATCCGCGTGAGGGCGGCAATAACTTTGGCGGCGGCCAGCAGCGCTCGAATAACAATAATCAGGGCGGTTTTGGAGGCGGCCAGCAACAGCAGCCGCAGCAGAACCAGGCTCCTTCTGAGGATCCGTGGAACTCCGCACCACCTGCAGGTGGTTTCGGAGGCGCTGATTCTGAACCTCCGTTCTAAGTCTGTCACCCGCAACTATTCAACTAACTCAATTGAAAGGCAGGGATCATGAAGCTGATCCTCACCGCTGCCGTTGAGAACCTCGGCGCCGCTGGCGAAATTGTTGAGGTTAAGGACGGCTACGGACGTAACTACCTGCTTCCTCGCGGCCTGGCCATCGTGGCTACCCGCGGCGCAGAGAAGCAGATTGAGGGCATCAAGCGCGCCCAGGAAGCTCGCGAGATTCGCGACCTGGATCACGCACGTGAGGTCCGCAACCAGCTCGAGCAGCTGACGGATGTCAAGGTAGAGGTTAAGACCTCCGAATCCGGTAAGCTCTTCGGTTCCGTTCAAGCAGAAGACATTGTCAACGCCGTCTCCAAGGCCGGTGGCCCTAAGCTGGATAAGCGCATCGTTGTGCTTCCTAAGGGCCTGGTCAAGAAGACCGGCAACTACCAGGTCGAGCTGAAGCTGCACGCTGATGTTATCGGCAAGGTGAACTTCTCGGTCGTTGCTGCCTAACTAGGCGCACGACGGTCCATATAGACCCAAAGACAACAGCAACGCTTTAGGCCTCAAGTTCCTGCTATGTGAGGTGGCAGGAACTTGGGGCCTTTAGCGCGTTTTAACCGGCCTGTGGATAACTGTGGAATTCTGTGGATAACTCTTTGGCAATTTAACTCTCTGTTTACGCGGAGGCCTCTTTATTAACTCGCAGGTCAGGCCGCTTATCCACCAAGGATGTGCCTATTTTCACATCTGGAAAAACATGCTCTGAGCTGGGTCTTTGATTTATGCAGGTCATGGGGTTTTGAAGTTATCCACAGGCCTATGCAGGGCAAATATGGGAAAAAGCTCCCGCGACCTGCAATTTTCACATTGCCCTGTGGATAACTGTGGAAGTTATGCCCAGGGGGTGGTGTCCGGGCACTAGACTAAACTGAGATTCCGATACGCTCGGTTGCTCGAATAGCTACAAGGGGGAGACCATGACCAACGCCAGTTTTGATGATGAACACCTGCCACCGGAGCCGCCGCCGGAGGAGGAACCGGCTCCGCGCCGTCGCTATCAGCAGGAGAAGCCAAAGCGCTATGGCGAATTCCGCCAGCCTCCTGCAGACCGCGAAGCGGAGCAGGGCGTCCTGGGCGCAATGTTGCTGAGCCCCCATACGGTGATGGAGGTCATCGAGGAGCTAGAGCCGGAGGATTTCTACTATCCGGCGCATACGTTGATTTACCGTGCCATGCTGGATCTATATTCCGAGGGCAAGGACGTCGACGCCGTCATTTTGGCCTCCCAGCTCGACCGCTTTAATAACCTCGAGCGCGTCGGCGGCGCTCCTTATCTCCACACGCTGCTAGCTACAGTGCCCACGGCTGCCAACGCTCGCTACTACGCCGAAATCGTCGCGGAAAAGGCAGTGCTGCGCAAGCTTGTTGATGCCGGCACGCGCGTAGTGCAGCTCGGATTTTCCGGCACCGAAGATGCAGAAATCGAGTCCGTCCTGGACCGTGCGCAGCAGGAAGTCTTCGCCGTCGCCCAGCGCAAGACGGCAGAAGATTACCGTGTCCTGGGAGATCTCATTGACCCCACCATTGATGAGCTCGCTGCCCTGCAGCAGGCAGGCGGCGTGGAGCTAGGTGTGCCTACTGGCTTCATCGACCTCGATAAGCTAACCAATGGCCTTCACGCGGGCCAGATGGTCATCGTTGCTGCTCGCCCTGGTGTGGGTAAATCGACCCTAGCCATGGACTTTATGCGTTCCTGCTCTTTGCAGCACGGCAAGTCCTCTGTGATTTTCTCGCTCGAGATGTCAGCTTCTGAGATTGTCATGCGCCTGCTCTCGGCGGAGTCAGAGGTGAAGCTGGCCGATATGCGCGGTGGCCGAGTTTCCACCGAAGACTGGGCAAAAATCGATGAGACCCTCAACCGAGTGCAAGATGCCCCGCTTTTTATCGATGACTCACCGAACCTCACGATGATGGAAATTCGGTCCAAGGCCCGCCGCCTCAAGCAGCAGCACGGCTTGGACCTCATCGTCTTGGACTACCTGCAGCTGATGTCTTCGGGTAAAAAGGTCGAGTCTCGCCAGCAAGAGGTCTCTGAGTTCTCCCGCCAGCTGAAGCTCTTGGCCAAGGAGCTGGAGGTTCCCCTCATCGCGATCTCGCAGCTGAACCGTGGACCTGAGGCGCGTACGGATAAAAAGCCGCAGCTTGCGGATCTCCGTGAGTCTGGCTCGCTGGAGCAGGACGCCGATATGGTCATGCTGCTCTACCGCCCCGATTCCCAGGACCGTGATAATGAGCGCGCCGGCGAGGCGGATATTATCCTAGCCAAGCACCGTGGCGGCCCGATCGATACCGTGCAGGTGGCGCACCAGCTGCACTACTCCAAGTTTGTCAATATGGCGCACGGATAAATTACAGGTCCACCACCGCGTTGGGGTCTCCCAATCGTGGGCCAAGGATGACCAGTACCAAGAAAACCGCAGCTGCGGCAAGCGCCAGCCATCGCCATACGGGGAAAAGGCGTTCGCCGCACAGACGGGCGAACGCTGCGCCGATGAGAGCGCCCAGGGTATTGAAGAGAAGATCATCAATATCGGTGCGCCCTAGGGCGAAAACGTACTGGCACACCTCTAGTACAAGGCTGAGACCTAATCCCCACGCAGCTGTCTTCTTAACGGAGCGGCATAGACTAAATACCAGCAAGCCAAAAGGGATGAAGAATGCGGTATTGCCCGCGTACTCAAATAGCGGGCCAAACCAGCTGCCGCCGGAAAATTCATCGAAAGGAACCCAGCGCAGATCCCGGGCACGCTGATTTTCTGGCTTCCATAAATAGCCAATCTGGTAGAAGGGCTTGAGCGTGGTTAACGCGACCATAACCGCGGTCCACGCGGCGAGGGATACCCTGCTGAGCACGCGCTAGTCCTTTCTCTCGTGGCGAGGGAGTGTACGCCCCCGCCAATGCTAGCCTGCACAGGGGTGCCCCGGCGGCCTTATTTAGCGCCGAGCGGAAAACCCGCGCAGCCGCAGCGAGTTAGTAACCACGAAAACAGAGCTTAGCGCCATGGCCAGGCCGGCCAGCAGGGGGTTGAGCCAGCCCAGCGCGGCCACGGGAATGAGTACGACGTTATAGGCAAAGGCCCAGAAGAGGTTGCCCTTAATAATTGCTA
Organism: Corynebacterium sp. ACRPQ; assembly: GCF_022347225.1. Classification (NCBI taxonomy): domain Bacteria; kingdom Bacillati; phylum Actinomycetota; class Actinomycetes; order Mycobacteriales; family Corynebacteriaceae; genus Corynebacterium; species Corynebacterium sp. ACRPQ. Next base: position 7,733 of record NZ_JAKRNF010000015.1, on the reverse strand, counting down.
GTGTGCGGCGCGAGAGCCGAATAGCATCAGCGGCACACCGCAGATCGCCATTCATGAGGGTGATATCGGAGGCTTCAATAGCAACATCGGTACCCGCGCCCATGGCCAGGCCGAGGTCGGCTTGGGCCAGTGCGGCGGCGTCATTAATGCCATCGCCCACCATCGCCACGGTGTGCCCCGCGGCCTGCAGCTCCTTGATGTGGTTCACCTTGTCCTCGGGCAGGACCTCAGCGCTGACGTGATCGATACCTACCTCGGCAGCCACGGCGCGGGCGGCCCCGGCATTATCGCCGGTCAGCAGGTAAGGGGTAAGCCCTAGCTCCTTCATCTGTGCCACAGCGGCGGCCGAGCTCGGCTTGAGGGTATCGCGTACCTCAATGATGCCTGCAGGCTGTCCGTTGACAGTGACGACCACCGGCGTGGCACCAGAATCTTGTGCCTCGCGGAACGGTGCTTCTAAGTCACCCAAGGGGCCTTGCGGCTTGCCGACGCCCACCCGGACCCCCTCCACAGTTCCTTCCACGCCGCCTGAAACTACTGCAAAATCGGTAGCTGGTTCCACCGTGCTTTCCCGGGCGATAGCGCGAGCGATGGGGTGCTCGGAATTGTGTTCCACGGCCGCGGCCAAGTCGAGGACGTCGCCGTGTACGGCGGCAACGGACATCTCTCCGGCCGTGACCGTTCCGGTCTTATCCATGACGATGGTATCGATTTGCCGCGTAGATTCCAGGATTTCCGGGCCTTTAATGACAAGCCCCAGCTGCGCGCCGCGGCCGGTGCCGACGAGGATTGCGGTGGGCGTCGCCAAGCCCATGGCGCAAGGGCAGGCCACAATGAGGACGGAGACCGCGGCGATAAACGCTGGGGCCACCCCGCCGAAGAGGAGATGGGCAAGGAGTGTCAGCACTGCTATGGCAATGACCGCGGGGACGAAGACTTGCGCAATGCGGTCCACGAGGCGCTGCACTGGCGCCTTGGACGTTTGTGCATCCGTGACCAGCTGGGCCATTTGGGCCAGTACCGTATCCTCGCCCACCTTGGTCGCTCGGACCTCGAGCTTGCCGGAGGCATTAATGGTTGCGCCGGTCACCGCATCGCCGGGGCCGACCTCAACGGGCACGGGCTCGCCGGTAATCATGGAGGCGTCGACTGCTGAGTTGCCGGAAACGACGATGCCGTCGGTGGCGATCTTCTCGCCTGGGCGTACTACGAAGACATCGCCCACCTGCAATTGGGCAATTGGAATGCGCTGTTCGCCTCCCTCGCGCAGCACCGATGCTTCCTTAGCGCCTAAGGAGAGCAGCTCCCGCAGGGCCTCAGAGGACTGGCCTTTGGCCCGCGCCTCGAACCACCGACCGAGCAGGAGGAAGGTAATGACCATGCCCACGGACTCGAAATAGATGTGATCCATCTGCGCCGCATTCGCGTCCAGTGTCATGTGCATTTTCATGCCCGGTTCGCCCGCGTTGCCGAAAAACAGTGCCCATAGCGACCAAAAGTAGGCCGCTGAGGTTCCCATGGTGATAAGCGTGTCCATGGTGAAAGAACCGTGCTTGAGGTTTGTCCACGTAGCGGTGTGGAAAGGCGCGCCACCAAAGATATAAACGATGGTGGCCACGATGGCGCAGGCCCACTGCCAATTGGGAAATTGCAGTGCTGGCCACATCGAGACCACCATGAGCGGCAGCGATAGGGCACCCGAGATAATGGTGCGGCGCAGCAGGCCCCCGTCACGGCTTTTCTCGGCCTGGGGCTCCTCCGTCTTCGCCCCCGCCATATCGAAGGCGCCGTAACCTGCGCCCTCCACCACCGAAATGAGCTCCTGTGGACTTACAGTCTGGGAGTCGTACTCGATGGCCGCCGCCTCGGTAGCGAAATTGACGCTGGCGCTTACTCCCTCGAGCTTGTTTAGCTTGCGCTCGACGCGGGAGGAGCAGGAGGTGCACGTCATTCCTGTTACGCCAAGGTCCAAGTGGGACATGGTGGTTCCTACTTCAGCGTGTAGCCGGCCTCAGCCACGGCGGCTGCTACCTGTTCATCGGTGAAATCGGTGCCGGTAACCGTTACGGCGCCGGTGGTGTGGTCAGCAGTGACCTCGCTAACGCCAGAAATTTCGCCGACCTCTTCTTTTACCGACATTTCGCAATGTCCGCAGGTCATGCCCTCTACGGTGTAGTTCTTGGTGCTCATGATGATCCTTTCTTAGGGTTGGTTTCCGGGCCCATTTTATACCCCCTAGGGGTATATAGCAAGGATATTTCATGTACGTTGGGGAATAAAGCAATCCGCAAAGGAGTTAGAACAACCATGGCTACTATCGATGTCACCGAAGAAAACTTTGAAGAAACCGTTACCGGCGAGGGCATTACGCTCGTAGACGCGTGGGCCGATTGGTGCGGCCCCTGCAAGCGCTTTGCGCCGGTTTTTGAAAAGGCCTCCGAAGAGCACACGGATGCTACCTTTGCCAAGCTCGATACCGAGGCTAACCAGGGCCTCGCATCCGCGCTGGAGATTCAGTCTATTCCTACGCTGATGATCTTCCGCGATGGCATCTTGGTCTTCCGCGAGGCTGGCGCGCTGCCACCTGCAGCATTGGAAGACTTGCTGAAGCAGGTCAAGGAGCTCGATATGGCGGAGGTTCGCCGCCAGGTAGAAGAGCAGAACGCGCAGGGTTAATCCCCACTAGCTTCCTAGGCGCTTTCTGGTGAGTATCGCTAAACTCGCTAGAAAGCGTCTTTTTATGTCCAAAGGAGAAGATAATGGCTAACCCCTTCAGCAAGGGCTGGAAGTACATGATGAGTTCCTTCGATCAGAAGATTGATGAGAACGCTGATCCGAAGGTGCAGATCCAGCAGGCCGTTCAGGCCGCCAAGGAGCAGCACCAGCAGATTTCTGATCACGCTGCAGAAATCATCGGCCATAAGTCCCAGCTGGAGATGCAGATGAACCGCCTGGTTAAGTCTCAGCAGGACTACCAGTCTCAAACCCAGCGTGCATTGGAGCTGGCGGATTCTGCAGAGGACCCGCAAAAGGCTTCCGAATATAACCAGGCTGCGGAAGTGGTTGCCTCCCAGCTGGTAGCGGTGGAGCAGGAGCTGGAGGACGTTAAGCAGCAGTACGCCGCCGCAGAACAGGCTGCCGCGCAGGCCAAGAGCCAGCAGCAGCAGTCTGAGGCGCGCTTGAAGGAACAACTAGCGCAAGTTAGCCAGCTGGAGGCCCAGGCGGACCAGGCGGCTATGCAAGAAAAGAACGCCCAGGCTATTGATTCCATGAATCAGCTCAACCCGGACGATTCCGTGCCTACTCTTGATTCTGTCCGCGCCAAGATTGAAAAGCGCTACGCCGATGCCCTTGGCGCCCAAGAATTGCAGCACGCCACCGGCGGCGATCGCATTAATGAGATCCAGGCCGCCGGCAATGACATGAAGGCGACTGCGCGCCTTGATGCCATCCGGGCGGATCTTAAAAAGAAGAAAGAGCTCGAATCCGGCGATTAATTCTGCCGGCGAACATTAATCAGAACTCCACGAATCCCTGAGTGGAATCCATCGCGCAGGTTCACGCGCTGGGTTTCGGTCAGGGTGTATTCGTGCAGGGTCTCGCAGGCAAACTGCAAAAGTGGGCGGTCGATCTCTGGGGGAAGCCCGCCGCCAGAAAGCAGATGTGCTTGATCGCGCTGCTCGGTGCTAGCAGCGTTATCGAACCACCACGAGGCGTATTGCTGGCCCACGTCGAATGGGGATTGGAAGCCGGCCGAGCTCCATACTTCTTCCGGCAGCGGTACATACTTAGAGCGCAGCTTGCGCCGCGGTGCCATCATGGACGGCTTGGGCGCCGGCTTCTCCGCCGGAGAGTCCTCCTCGGCGGGGGAATCCTCTGCGGCATCCGCCTTGGGAGGAGCCGGCTTGGGCGTCGGGGCCGGGGTGGGCTTTTCTGTGGCGCCGAAGGCTGCCTCCACCTCTGAGGGCTCGCCGCATTCATCCGGTTCGGGCATTTCCTCGCCATCTTTATGCGCATTTTCGCGCACCACTGGAGGAAGCGGGCCTTCTAGGACCTGCAATTCCATAGCGTCTGCGAAGTCCTCGCGAGGATCCAAGATGGTGGTGGAATCGCACGCATGGCGCAGTGCGGAGGACATGGAGTCCCAGCCAAACCCATAAAGATGTACGCGGATCCCGTTATCCACGGCCGCTTGTGCGCCGGGAATCATGTCCGCATCGCCGCTGACGAGGACGAAGTCGGTGAATTGTCCCTTCATGGCGGCGATGACCATGTCCGCTACGAGGCGGGTATCTACGGCCTTTTGGGTGCGGCGCTCGCCCCATTCAATGAGCTGACCGGTGCGCAGTTGGACCCCTTCGCAGGTGCGCAGTGCGCGCTGGTAGCGGTGCGGGCCGGTATCGGGAATGCCGTCATACCAGTATTGGCGCTGGATGGGGGTCCCAAGTTGGTTCTCAATCATCCCGCCCATGGTGCTGACCACCTCGGGCAGATCGATTTCTAGTTGTGCGCGGGCACCCGTTTCCCACGAGTTATAAAAGCTAGCGAGCAAGTATGAGGTATCGACAAAGACGAGTGTGCGTTCAAGCATGGCTCCTAAGTTCCGTTCTAATTGTTCTAAATAAAATTCTTTGTGGTTTCCAGTGTGCCCCATTAGTCACAAAACGTCGATAACCTTGAGCAAAATCCCAGCGCAGTGGCAGCAAAAAAGTTTTCTCTTTGGAAGTATTGCAGGGGTGGGGTGTTGCCGATATGGTTGGTTACACAAGTAACTAACCAACGAACCGAGGGGCGATGGATAATTCCACGCAACCACTCTTCCGTCAGATTGCTTCCTTGGTGGAGGACGCCATCGTGGATGGCACCTTGGGCGAAGGGGATAGGGCCCCATCCACTAACGAGCTTGCTGATTTTCACAACATCAACCCGGCCACTGCCCGCAAGGGCATCAGCCTCCTGGTGGATATCGGGGTGCTGGATAAGCGCCGTGGCATCGGCATGTTCGTGGCGGAAGGGGCCCTGAAAACGATCCGCGAGCGCCGCCGCGCGGACTTTGCGGCGGAATACATGGCACCGCTTGTCGACGAAGCTGTTCGCCTGGGCTACAACCGCGCCCAGCTCCATGACCTATTTGATCGCGTTGCAGAAAGCCGAGGAATGTACTCATGATTACAACACGAGAATTCACTTTTGCTGATGGCCTCACACACGGCTTAGTCGGCCCCAACGGCATAGGCAAAACCACGCTCCTGCGCAAGATTGCCGGCCAAATCCAATCAGGCGGTATCACGGTCTTTGGAGAGAAGCCCTTTGATAAGCAATCGGTTCTCAACCGGGTTATTTTGATGGGGATTGATAACCCGCTGCCGGATTCCTGGGGCATCGGAAAGCTGGGTGTCATAGGAAAGGCACGCTGGCCGCGCTGGAACGATGACCGGTTTAATGAGCTGCTGGTTCGCTTCGACGTGCCGGCCAAGGCTTATTCTTCCCTGTCCCGCGGGCAAAAGTCTACGGTGGGATTTATCTTCGCCGTTGCTTCTGGCTGCGAGGTCATGCTTCTCGACGAGCCCTATCTGGGCCTCGATACTCAGCGCCGGGAGCTTTTCTATCAGGTGCTGCGCGAGGAGCACGGCCGCACAATTGTCATCTCTACCCATCACCTCAATGAGGTAGCAGGTCTCCTCGACACCGTCTCGCTGATGGGGGATAACCCCATTTCCGGTCCCATCGATGACTTCATCGAGGGAATTCTTGAGCTCAACGGCCCATCGGAGGCTCTCAACGCAGCGGTCACAGAGCTCGACCTCCGCGTACTTAGTAGGGAAACCACAGGCTTGGGGGACCGCGTGCTTATCGACGCCCGCTCTACCGCCACCGACCCCATCTTCCGCACGGCCCAGGACTACGGTCTGCGCGTCACTGAGGTCTCCTTGGAGCGCGCGGTCCTGGCACTGGAGGAGAAAGCATGAAACTCCTGTGGTACCTAGGCGATTGGTGGCTCTGGACCTTTTTCCTTTTCGCTTTGCTCGTCATGCCCGTCATGGCGCAGGGAACGTGGAACGTGCTCCCGGTGATCTTTTCCTTGTCGCAAATACTTTCCCTGACACCAGACTTTAAGAAGTATCAGCTGGTGGGGCTAGGCTCGAAAATCTGGAATGAACATCGCCGCTGTCTCGTTGCCCTGTGCGCACTAGCGGCAGCTATCGGTGCCCTCACCGTGCAGTTGTGGTGGGCATTGCCCATTTATGCCGTCGCAGCGGCGTGGGCCATGTACCGCAGGGCTACTCCTAAACGGGTCGGGTACACCACGACCGGTTCCCAACCCTCAAACGGATTTGGATGGTTCCCTCGCACCTTGGCCGGGCAAGCGATCTACCGTCCACAGGTCAAGGCATGGGGTGCAGCGTGTCTGGCGCAAGCAATCGGGTTTGTCCTTAGCCGGTATAAGGAGGACATCCCGTTGCTTGGTTTCCTTGGCATCTTCATATGGACACTTTCAATTGCGATGCTCTTCGCAGCTTTCCACAGCTTGCGAGTATCTCTGCGCGAATACACGGTGCTTGGTGGAAGTCGTGCTGTTTGGTCCCGGCATACTGCCGTGCTCGGCCTGATACCTGTCCTAGTCGCGACCACCTCCAGCGCAGTACTGGCAAACGACGGTGAACTTGTAGCGGACATCGTGCTGCTTAGTGCCACCTGCGCCCCTATAGTGGTCAGTCTGGAATTTCTGGGAAAGAAGAACTGGCACTTATTCGCTCTCTACCTGGTCCTCATTGCTGGGATGGCACTTCTGCGCACTGTGGTGCCGGTCTCCGCGGTTGCCCAGCTCTTCTTGGCGGTGGCTTTCTATACAGTCTGGGCTTTGATGCTGCCCGCGTACATTCGCCGAGCGAACGCTCATAGGGGCGGATTGAGTGCATGGATGGGCATATCTTAAGCCGCTCAAGAAGAGCGTTTGCCTGGGGATTTGTGTTTGTTTAAGTCGCTGTGTAACTTAGTACGAGTCAGCGCGACCGACAGCGCCCCACAGGAACAGAAAAGCTCCTGGCTGAAGCGGCGATAGGAAAACAGGCCCTGACAAAACAAAATTCTTTTTGCTCACAATGAGCTACACGCCAAAGTGTGTGTGGTTGTTGTGTGGTGATGATGTTTGAGAACTCAATAGTGTGCCAATGTACTTTTTATTTTTTGTGTGCATGGTTGTGTGTTGATTGGTTTGTCTGCCAGCAGGCTTAGTGGTTTGTTGGTTGGTGTGTGCCGGTTGGGTATGTGGAACACGTACCTTTTTGAATGCTGTTTGGTGTTTCGGCTGCATTGAGATGGATTGGTTGGCATGTGATTGTGTTCAACTTTTTTGGTTTCCTTATTTTTGACCCCGTCGGGTTGAGGGAACTTATTTTTTCTTTGTAGTAATTTTTTGGACGCCAGTATGGGCTGCACTTTTTGTGTGGTTTGTGGTGGTTTGTTTGTTTGTTGGGTTTCGGGCTTTTCACGGCCTGTTTCGGATGTTGTTCTGAAATTTTTTGTGGAGAGTTTGATCCTGGCTCAGGACGAACGCTGGCGGCGTGCTTAACACATGCAAGTCGAACGGAAAGGCCCTGCTTGCAGGGTACTCGAGTGGCGAACGGGTGAGTAACACGTGGGTGATCTGCCCTGCACTTCGGGATAAGCCTGGGAAACTGGGTCTAATACCGGATAGGAGCCATTTTTAGTGTGATGGTTGGAAAGTTTTT
>NZ_JAKRNF010000014.1:0-70225 GCF_022347225.1 Corynebacterium sp. ACRPQ | reverse complement strand
CTTTGGCGGTATTTCATGGTCGAAGCTGGAATATCCCTTTGGATAAGTGAAATAGTACTAATAACAGCACGCCAGACCAGCTAGCCGTACAACCTCACCAACACATCCTGTCGTTTAGGCCTCATCTGCGCTAGCCACACTGGGTTTAAGGCGGATGCATACGGCGATGTGTAAGGTAGCGCGCATGACTTCAACCAATAAGTATTCAGAGTTTATCCGCAACCGCCATTCGCCTCGCGCGTTTCTGCCAGAACCCATGCCAGTAGAAGACATCAAGCAGGTCTTGGAGGACGCTCAATCCGCACCTTCCAACTCCAATACCCAACCGTGGGACGTCCACTTGGTGGGCGGAGAAAAGCTCAAGGAGCTCAGCGCTGCGCTGATTAAGGAATTCGATACCAACGGCCTTAGCCCGGACTTCACCACCGATTATGGTGAGGGCATCCATCCCCAGCGTTCCCAGGAGCTGGCGGCTAAGATGTACGGTCTGCTGGGCATTAAGCGCGAGGATAAAGAAGGCCGCGTGGAGTTCGTCCGAGAAAACCTGCGCTTCTTCGGCGCGCCGCATGCGGTACTTCTTTTTATCCCACCGATGGGCGACCGCATCCGTGCCGCCTTTGACCAAGGAACCTACACCGAAAACTTCCTGCTTTCTCTAGAAGCACACGGCTATCATGGCATCCCGCAAGGCATGATTTCCTTGATTGCGCCAACCGCACGCGAATTCCTCGGCGTGGACGAGGACTACAAGCTGGTCACCGCCATCACCTTTGGTAGAGCTGATGAATCCAGCCCGGTCTTCAAGGCGAATCCGGGTCGCGCACCACTGTCAGAGACGGTGACCGTGCACGGCATCGAGGGACTAGAGCTCGCTTAGCACCGACTCCCTTCAGACAGCTACTTTCAACGATTTCGTCCATCTAAACCACCGCGACCGTCGACGAAATAGGCGATTTATAGGGACGAAATCGTTGAATCATCTCGGCGAGCGTCCGCTCACCAATATCACTAAGCGAAGTTGGCCGAAGGGGGCGTCGACAAGCCTAGAATTGAATCCATGGATATCACTCTTGCGACCTTTGACCATGCGCCGGAGACCGCACTGCGCGGCGTTCGTTTTAAAAACACGTGGGTGCCTTCGGAAACCTATGCGGATTCCCGCCGCGGTACTCTGACCGGACAGTACCCACAGCGCCAAGCCACCACGCGCATCAGTGAGGTTTTTGCTGGGGTGGGCTATGAGGTGCGTGAAGACACGCACCCTGCCGGTGACGATGTCTTCCGCTTACTTGAACAGCCCAGCCCGGAGGAACTCGACCAGGTTGAGGGCGTCATTGCGGTCTGCTCCCTGCTGGGCGGAAATGCCCCGATGTCGGTGCTGTGGCCGGGCGTGGCGGAAAGCGGGGAGAATAACGAGCTAGTCTCCCCTATTGATTTGGCTCCCACCCTCGCCGCCATTGCCGGGCTGGATGTGCGGCCCAATGCGCGCCTGTCTTTCGATGGGTTGAACTTGGTTCCGGTACTGCGCCATGGCGCCTCGGGGCACGCCGCGTTGTTCTTTGACAATGGCGTGCGCATGATTGATGCCGCGCTTATCGACGGCACCGCTACCCCACCCCATGAGCGTGCCCGCCTACAGGACGAGTGGGAGACGTGGAATAAATTCATCACGCTCGGCCCACTGCAGTAGGCAGGTAGTCTGGGGCGCATGAGCGTACCTAACATCACCCTTAATGACGGCAATACCATCCCGCAGCTGGGCTTCGGCGTATTCCAGATGGATCCGGATAAGACCGAAGAGCTGGTAGCCGAGGCCCTGCGCGTGGGCTATCGCCATATCGATACCGCCGCTATCTATGGCAATGAAGAAGGCGTAGGTAAGGCTATTGCGAAGTCCGGCATCCCGCGCGAGGAACTTTTTGTCACCACCAAGCTGTGGAATGACCGCCAGACCGATGCCGCCGCAGCTCTTGATGAGTCTTTGGACAAGCTCGGCCTAGAGTATGTGGATCTCTACCTCATCCATTGGCCGACCCCGGCGAAGGGAACCTACGTCGAGGCCTGGCAGCAGCTCATCGAGTTGCAGAAGCAGGGCAAGGCAAAGTCCATCGGCGTCTCCAACTTCGAGCTCGAGCACTTGGACCAGCTGGAGCTCAAGACCGACGTTAAGCCGGCGGTCAATCAGGTCGAGCTTCACCCCTACCTGCAGCGCTGGCGCGAGCTGGACGCCTTCCGCGCCCACACCGTAGCTATTGAGGCATGGGGGCCTTTGGGACAGGGTAAGAGCGATATTTTGGATGCCCCCGAGGTCACCGACGCCGCTGCGGCGCACGATGTCAGCCCAGCGCAGGTCGTCATCCGTTGGCACCTGCAGAATGGCGTCATCCTCTTCCCTAAGTCCGCCACGCCATCGCGCATCGCGGAGAATTTCGACGTCTTTGGCTTTGAGCTCACCGAGGACGAGATGGCTGCCATCACCGCCTTGGATGAGGGCGAAGAGGGACGCGGCGGTCCACACCCGAATGACATGAATGACGCCTAAGCCTTAGCGCCTTGGCCGAGCCGGCCGAACCACACAAATAAACGCCGCGGAACCACTTTCGGTCCGCGGCGTTTCTTCTGCTGGGCTTAAGCCTCCGGCAGCTCTGGGGCGATGCCGGTGCGCTCGTATTCCGCCAAGATGTCGATGCGGCGCTGGTGGCGCTCCGCGCGGGACCATTCTTGGTCTAGGAAGGCGTCGACGATTTCCAGTGCCTGCTCCTCGGTGTGCATGCGGCCACCGATGCCGATGAGCTGGGCATTGTTGTGCTCGCGGGCAAGGCGGGCGGTCTCTGCGGACCAGGCCAGTGCGCAGCGAGCACCTTTGACCTTATTGGCGGCAATCTGCTCGCCGTTGCCGGAGCCGCCAAGCACGATGCCCAGGGAGCCTGGGTCATTAACGGTGCGTTGTGCCGCTTCGATGCAAAATGCCGGGTAATCATCCTCGGCATCGTAGGTATGGGCGCCGCAGTCAATGACTTCGTGGCCCTGCTTGGTGAGGTATTCAGCAATCAGGTTCTTGGTTTCGAAACCTGCGTGGTCTGCTCCTAGATATACGCGCATGGCCCACATCCTACCGGCCCGGCGCGCCTTGAGGAGGCTTAGCGCCCACCCTGTTTCGTATTACATTGTCCTGATAAGCTCGCGGGCAACCACTATCGCTATAAAGGAGGAAAGCCATGCCTATAACCAAACCAGTCCTCGCGCTCTACGGCGGGAGCCTTCTCGCCTGCATCATTATGCTTGGTGTTCAGGTTTCCGGCAGCGGGGGCTTCCTCCTCCCGCTTATCGCGAGCATTCTCGCCACTTTGGCTCACCTGGGCCTAGGAGTGTGGTGGATTGCGCAAAAGGTGCGCGGGAATCCGCGGGCCAACGGGGGCGCGATTGCGGCCGGCATAATTGCGCTTCTTGCCGGCGCCTCGTGGGCATCCTGGGCGCTTGTCGCCTGGGACGACTTTCGGGCCGGCATGGAACTTCCCTCTATCAATATCGCAGGTCTGCCGGCATTCATCTTGACCCCGCTGACCATCGCACTGTGCGTCGGCGCTGCGATTCAGCTGCGCCGACGTGAAAAGACCGCTTAGTTCTCCTCCACCTGCGGCATCTCGGTGCGGGAGCGCTTGAGCTCAAAGAAGTAGGGGTACTGGGCAAGGCGCAGGGAGGCGTCGAAAAGCTCGCCTGCTTCTTCCCCGGTAGGAATGCGGGTAATAACTGGGCCAAAGAAGGCGGTATCGCCCAGCTTGATAACCGGGGTGCCTACCTCATCGCCCACAGCGGAAATGCCGTTGTGGTGGTACTCGCGCAGCTTCTCGTCATAGTCCTCGGTATTGGCTACCTCGGCAAACTCTGCTGGGAGGTCCACCTCCGCTAGGGCCTGAGCGATGATGTCATCATAAGCGCCAAAGCCGGTGCGCATACCGTTGCCCTTGGCGTGAATCAGGGTGCCCATTGCGGTGTAGAGCTCGTCTACCTTCTCTGGGCGCTCGGCCTTGACCTTGGCAAAGACGCGTGCCGGGCCCCAGTTAGCCTTCATCATGTCCATGTAGGTGGAGTCTAGATCGCGGCCGTCATTGAGCACGGACAGGGACATAGGCTCGAACTCGACCTCAATGTCGCGCACCTTTTCTACTTCCTTAATCCAGCGCGAGGTGGCCCACGCGAAGGGGCAGGATACGTCGAACCAGAACTTTACTGCGTCAGCCATGAATACTCCTTTGATTGAAAAAGTTTGCCCCACCAGCCTAGGTGCACGACTACTGTGGATGCAGAACTATTTTCAGCTTAGAAGGAGAATATAGGCTATGACCTCTATAAACCTGACTCGCGAGGAAGCTGCCCAGCGCTCCCGAATGATCGAGGTGGACCATTACGATGTCACTTTAGACCTCAAGTATTCGGATACCCACTTCCTGTCCACCACGAAGGTGAGCTTTACCTCGCGGGAAATCGGCTCGACTTTTATCGATCTGCGCGCCGAGGAAATCCAGGAGGTACGTCTCAACGGCAATCCCCTGCCCACTGCTTCCTATAACCCTGCCTATGGCATTCCATTGTCTGGCCTCCAGGTAGCCGATTACACGCTGGAAGTCACCGCCAAAATCCCGTACTCCCGCACCGGTGAGGGCCTGCACCGCTTTGTCGACCCCGCCGATGACAAGGTCTACCTTTATACCCAGTTTGAAACTGCCGATGCCAAGCGCGTCTTCGCCTGCTTTGACCAGCCGGATATGAAGGCCACCTACGCGCTGCATTTCAAGGCGCCCGAAGAGTGGACCATCATTAGCAATGGCCCGGTGAGCTGGGAGGGCGATGTGGCCAGCACGACTATTGACTACCCGTTGTCCACCTACCTGGTAGCCCTCTGCGCCGGCCCGTACCACGAGGTCACCGATACCTGGCGCGGCGAGCTGACCGCACACCCAGAGGGCAAGCCGGCCCAAAAGCTCGAGGTGCCACTCGGCATCTACTGCCGCGCTTCGCTCGCCCACGCGCTGGATGCCGAGCGCCTATTTACTGAGACCAAGCAGGGCTTTGATTTCTACCACCGCAACTTCGGCTTCCCCTACCCCTTTGGCAAGTATGACCAAATTTTCGTGCCGGAGTTCAACGCCGGCGCGATGGAAAATGCCGGCTGCGTCACCATCCGCGATGAGTACGTCTTTACTTCCCAGGCCACGCACTATAAATATGAGCGCCGCGCCGATACCGTCCTGCACGAGTTGGCCCATATGTGGTTCGGTGACCTGGTCACCATGCAGTGGTGGGACGATCTGTGGCTCAATGAGTCCTTCGCCACCTGGTCCGCCGCCATCTCCCAGGCGGAGGAAACCGAATACGATACCGCGTGGGTGACCTTTGCCAATGTGGAAAAATCCTGGGCCTATCAGCAGGATCAGCTGCCGACCACCCACCCGATTTCCACCGATGCCAGCGATATCGAAACGGTGGAGCAAAACTTCGATGGCATCACCTATGCCAAGGGCGCTTCGGTGCTCAAGCAGCTGCAGGCTTATGTCGGCCGCGACAACTTCTTGGCCGGCGTGCGCCGCCACTTTGCCGCCCATGCGTGGGGCAATGCCACCTTTGATGATCTGTTGCGCCACCTAGAAGAGGCCTCCGGCCGCGACCTTTCCTTCTGGGCGCAGCAGTGGCTGAAGACCTCCGGCATCAATACGCTCAGCGTGGCGCTCAATGCGGATGAATCCGGCAACATCACTCATGCCTATCTCACCCAAAGCGGCGATACTTTGCGCACCCACCGCGTAGCGGTTGGCCTGTATAACCTGCGGGATGGCAAGGTGGTGCGCACCGATCGCATCGAGATGGATATCGATGACGCTTCCACCGAGATTCCAGAGCTCATCGGCCGCCAGTTGGCAGACATTGACTTCCTGCTACCCAACGACGATGACCTGACCTATTGCCTCATCGAGCTGGACGCGGGTTCCCTGCAATTCCTGCTGGATAATATTGATAAGTTCGCCGATCCCATGGCCCGCACCCTGTGCTGGTCTACCGCTTGGGAGATGACCCGCGCCGGCACTATGCGCGCCCGCGATTTCATCCAGCTGGTTGCCCGCGGCATGCAGGCGGAGACGGAGCTCGCCGTCCTCGAACGCATTGTCCTGCAGGCCTCTAGCGCGCTGAAGAACTATGCCGATCCACAGTGGGCCGCCCAGAGCACCCTGCTTGCCGACGCCCTCCTCGACGGCGCCCACAGCCCCGATGCCCAGCGCTCCATCATCTGCACCCAGGCCCTGGCGAAGATTCGCCTGCACGATAGCGCGCGCGACTATCTGCGCGGCGTGCTCGAGTCCTCCGCGGATGCGGGGCTGTGCTGGTCCGCACTGGCGGCACTTGCCGCCGATGGCGCGGTAGAAGACGTCCCCGCTGCCGCGGATGCGCAACTCGAGCGCGATAACTCCGCCACCGGCTACTACTCTTCCCTGCGTGCCCGCGCAGCCGTGGCAACTGCAGAGAACAAGCGCGCGGTATGGGAAGAAATCGTGGCGGGAAATCTCACCAACCGCGAGCTCACCTCCAAGTTGGAAGGCCTGCTCTACCCGCATAGCGATGAATTCTTGCCCACCGCGGAGTTCTTCGATATCGCAGAAAAGGTATGGTCTTCCCAATCCTCCGAGGTGGCACTGACCACCGTGACGGGTCTTTTCCCTTCCTGGGATATCACGCACAAGGGCCTGGACCGCGCCGATGCCTTTTTGAATAAGGATCTGCCGGGTGGCCTGCGCCGTACGGTCACCGAGCAGCGTGACCGCGTGGCCCGCGCGCTGCGCAACCGCCAGGTCGACGCTAGCTAAGCCGGCTTTCCCGCGCCGTTGCCCTGGCCCGGTAGGGGTTGCGGCGCGGGATCCTCGCCTAGGACCACCTCGACGTTGGCGATATCAGAGCGCAGCGACTCTTCAATATAGGCAAAGACCGCGCCCGACTTAGTCTTTAGCAGCCGCACGAACCGCAGCAGCGGGTGCGATCGGCTCACGTGCAAAAGTTTCTGTTCTTCGGTGCGAGCGGTAGCGGCACGCATGCTCTCGCGCTTAAAGACGGGCTTGAGGTTGTAGCCAGCCAGGATTTCCATAATGGGCTCGCGCAGATCGTGCTGATTGAGATCGGGAGCCATATCTACCGGGATGGTATAGCGCGAAAGGATGACGGGCTTGCCATCGACGGTATAGAGGCGCTTGATATCCCACGCAAAGGTGGAATCGCTAACGCCCAGTACCGCTGCTACATGCTTGGGCACGTGGGCCTTGTTAACGGAGACCACGCGCACGGCGGTGTCGTGCCCGCGCTCGCGCAGCTGGGTGACAATATTGTCCTCATTGGTAAGGCTCAGTGTAGGGGGAACCGTGCGCACATAGGTGCCGCCACTGCGCCCGCGGCGGCGGTCAATGAGGCCTTCTACTTCCAAAATGTCTAAGGCATGGCGCACGGTCATGCGCGCGACATGGAATTCCCGGACCAATTCGCGTTCGGTAGGAAATTTCTGACCGGGTTCTAGTTCGTTGCGTTCGATCTTGTCGCGTAGGGCATCCGAGATACGGAGATAGGCGGGCCGTTTTCGGCTTTGGGAAGTCACAGCCCCCGAGTGTAATGGACACCCCTGGAGACCAACCCCATTAATGTGTGATGTCCATTACCACAACTTGCGTTCCTACTTGCGCAGATGTAACTCGATTCGCGGCCTGACCTGGATTTCCGTCAGCTGGGTGGTGGGGCCTGCCTCTACCACGGTACGAATGGCACGAGCCACCTCAGCCGGGGCAATGACCTGGGAGGGATCATAATCCTGCAGACCCTTCAGCATCGGGGTATCGGTAGGCCCCGGAGCCACCGTGGATACGCGGATACCCGGCTCAGAGATGCGCAGTCCATCGGCGAGTGCATACAACGCGTGCTTGGTCGCCGCGTAGATGACGTTATCGCCGTAGCTGTGGCGTCCAGCGCCAGAGTTGATAAAGACCACGGTGCCTTCCGCTTTGCGCAGCTGCGGCAGCAAGGCGCGGGTGAGCTCAGCAGGGGCGTGCACGTTGAGGTCCATGTGCGCGCGCCAATTTTCCGGCGTGGCTTCCTCCACCGAGTACTTGGTAGCCCGTGCGGCCGCGTGGACGAGCACGTCCACACGGTCTAGCTCCGGCAGCTTCATACCTTCATCGAGGCCGGCGACGAGGTCGATGGCCACCGGCGTAATGGAGTCCGATTCGGGCAGTTCCGCCGCGCTACGGCCCAGTGCATACACGTGGTAATCACCGGCCAGGTCAGCGATGATTTCGCGGCCCATGCCGCCGGTAGCGCCGGTGACGACGGCGACCTTCTGCGGGGCTTCGCTCTCCGAGAGTGCTGGTGCGGTGGCGTTCTTTGTATCAGTCATGCCGCCCCATCATAGGGATCCTTTGCTCTAAGCGTCGCACCGAACCAGTCACCGGCGGTAGCCGATTAACGGAAGCGCTTAGGCACGTCCGGCTGGCCCAGGGTGAGCATCAAACGATTAGCCCAGTTGAAGAAGGAGGAAGCATAAATCAGGTCCAGGATGGACTGATCATCGAATCCGGCCGCACGCAGGTCTGCGCATAGGGCCGCATCGAAGGCAAACGGGGTTTCCGTCAGCGCCACTGCGGCGCGACGGATAAGGTCCCATTCCTTTGAGCCAAGGTCGGTGTCGATGCCCTCGTCCAAGAGGCGGTCTACGATTTCACGGTCGCCGCCTTCCTGGACGCACCGCGCCTGGTGCACGGAGGCACAGTACTCGCAGCCGTTGTAGCGCGAAGCCACAGTAGCGGCGAGCTCGCGGTCCGCACGGGAGAGGCCGCCCTCGGTGTTATAGAAGATGTCCAGGTCAGTCAGCGTGCGCGCCTTCAAGGCCGCAGGGTCGCGGGCAAGCAAGCGGAAGTACTCGGAATCGATGCGCTCTGGCTTAATGAGGGCATCGGTATGCACCGCGGTGAAATCCTCCTTCGCCAGCGCCTCTACCCAGGGCTTCCAGCCCAGGGAGTGGTTGGCAAAGCGATCAGGCAGCACGGTATCGGGCTGCAACGTAGTCGCAGTAACCTCCCAACCCGGATCGGCCACGCCGGCGGCGCGCTCGGCTGCGGGGTGGGATGCGGGATCCTCGCCAGAAAGTACACGCAGGCCGTGGACCACGCGCAGCTGGAAGGCCAAAAATGCCACCAGCTGGGACAGGCTGACGATATCCGTAGCGGACCATCCTGCGGCATCGAGGTGCCCGATGGCCTGCGGGGAGGCGTCCTTAGGGTGGAAAGCCAGAAGGTGCGCCCAATCAAAGGCCGCAGCTAGGCGTGTGCCCAGCGCGGCTTCCGCGGAGGTATCGCCGAAGATAAGGAAATCACCCTGGTGATACGGGCCGGTGGACACACCGCGCTGGCTCGCGGCGCGCACGGCGGCAACAAGGTCCTCGTCGGCCTCATCTTCCAGCAAGTCGAAGTAGAAATCCGCAGCCTCGCTCGCTTGGTAGATTGCAGCGGTAAAAGCCGCAACGGCATAGCGCTCCGTATAGGAGAACTCGCCTGGTTCTGCAGGCTCGAGCAAAGCGCTAAAGCTCAGTTGCGCATTGTCCTGCGCATCATGGCGCGCACGGCGCAGCTGTTGCACCTCGGCGCTGGCGTGGGAGAGCTCATTAATAATGTCAGTCATATTTTCAGTCCAACCTTTCTGGGGCGCGGTTATAGCCCCAAGTTTAGGTCTCCGGCACGATAGCGGGAGCCGGGGATGGCGTCAATTAGTTGGCGCGTGTACTCGGTTTCCGGATGCGCAAAGACCTGCGCGGTAGGTCCGGATTCCACTTGCGTGCCGTGGGAGAGCACGGAAACGGTATCGGAAATTTGATTAACTACCGCCAGATCGTGGGAGATGAAGATATAGGTAAGCTCCAGCTCGCGCTGCAGCTCGTCGAGCAGCCGCAGGATCTGCGCCTGCACGGTGACGTCGAGCGCGGACACGGCCTCATCGAGCACCACGAGATCGGGTTCGATGATCATGGCGCGGGCGATGGCCACGCGCTGGCGTTGACCACCGGAGAGCTCGCGGGGGCGCCGGGAAGCCATGGAAGAATCCAAGGCCACCAAATCAAGAAAGTCGCGTGCTTTGGCACGCGCATCACGTTTGGAAGCGCCGGTGAAATTGCGCACCGGTTCGGCGATGGTATCGCCGATGCTCAAGCGCGGATCCAGCGAGCCAAACGGATTTTGGTAAACCATCTGGATAGAACGGCGCAGCTCACGACGGCGCTTGCCACGGGCAGAGCTAATGTCTTCCCCGCCCAAGCGAATGCTGCCGGAGGTGGGCGTGCTCAACAAGGAAATGGCGCGGCCGGTGGTGGTCTTACCGGAGCCAGACTCCCCCACCAATGCATGGGTGGTTCCGCGGGCCACGGAAAAGTTGATGTCTTCCACCGCGGTGAAATCCCCGAAGCGTTGGCTCAGCCCCTCCACCTCGAGCAAGGTTTCGCGTTGTGCGGGCGCGGCGGCCCGCACAGGAGATGCGGCCTGGGAGGAAGTGGGGGCGGTGAGCGAGGGGGCGTCGGCAAGCAGGCGCTTGGAGTAGGCGTGCTGGGGGTCGGTGAGGACGCGGGCAGCAACGCCCGACTCGCGGACGGTACCCTTTTCCATCACCACGATGTTATTGGCACGGTCGCCCGCCACGGCCAGATCATGGGTAATGAAAAGGATGCCCATGGTGAGCTCTTCGCGCATCTCATCCAGGAGGTCCAGGATGATCTTCTGCACGGTGACATCGAGCGCGGAGGTGGGCTCATCGGCGATGATGAGCTCCGGCTCCAATGCCACGGCCGCGGCAATGAGCACGCGCTGCTTCATGCCGCCGGATAGCTCATGCGGGTACTGGTGATAGCGGCGCTGCGGATCATCAATGCCCACGCGCTCCAAAAGCTCCAGTGCACGCTTCTTCCGGGAGGCCTTATTGCCCTGCCCGTGGATGGCCATGCCTTCCTCCACCGAGGCACCGATGGTCTTGAGCGGGTTAAGCGAGTTATTGGGATCCTGCGGAATCAGACCGATGCGGCGACCGCGCAGCTCCCGCCATTGCTTTTGAGAATATTGGGTCACGTCGCGGCCGTCGAAAGTAATGGTGCCGGAAACGATCGACGCATTGTCTGGCAGCAGGCCAATGGCGGCCATGGCGGAAGTGGACTTGCCGGAACCGGACTCGCCCACGATGGCGGTCATTTCGCCAGGGTTTACCTCGAGCTCAATGCCGCTGACCGCTTCTACCTCACCGTGCGCGGTGCGGTAGGTAATGGATAAATCACTAATGCTAAGCAGGGACATTAGGCCGCCTTTCGCAGTGTCTGGCTAAGGTGGTTGGCCGCGAGGACCACGGCGACGATCACAATGCCCGGGGCGATGGTCAACCAGCCGGCCGTGGCGATGTAATCGCGCGATTCAGAGATGAGAAGACCCCATTCCGGGGTTGGGGGCGGTGCGCCATAGCCCAGGAAGCCTAGGGTGGCTAGCTGCAAAATGGCCAGGCCGAATTGCAGGGCTGCTACAGCGAAGACCGCGGTGAGTGAATTGGGAAGAATATGGCGCACGAGCACCTGGAAGGAAGAACCGCCGGACCCATAGGCGGCCTCGACGAAATCGGAGCCGGCAACGCTAAGCACCTGGGAGCGTGCAAGGCGCGCAAAGGTGGCCACCGAGGTGATACCTACAGCGATGGCGGCATTGAAAATGCCGTGACCCAGCACGATGATGACGGACAGGGAGAGCAGCAGGCCGGGGATGGACAGCAGCACGTCCACGATGCGCATGATGACGGCATCGACCCAGCCGCGGCGCACGCCGGCGATGATACCCAAGATGGTGCCGACGATGAGGCCGAAAAGAACGGCCAGGAGCGCGCCGAGTAGGGATTGGCGCGCGCCGTAGACCACGCGGGTGTAGAGATCACGGCCGACGGCATCGGTGCCGAACCAGTGTTGGAAGCTGGGTTGCATCAGCGCCGTGGTGTCCCCGCCCTGATTAGGGTCCTGGGAGGTAAATAGTTGGGGGAACAGAGCGCAGAGCACCGCCAGCCCCAGCATAATCAGCGAGATGATGGTGCCCGGGGTGAGCTTCAGCTGTGTGGATTTAAGCTTCATGCTTGGACCTTCTTCTCGTTCGTTGCGGTGGTATCGGCGGTGGCGGAGCTAGATGCAGTCTCGTGCTCGCGCTCGCGCAGGCGCACGTCAAGCACTGGGTAGAGCAGGTCCACAATCAGGTTGATAAGGACAAAGACGGCGGCGGCCAGCACCACAATGGCCAGCAGCACCGAGGTATCGCGGTTAGCCACCGCATCTACGGTCAGCGCACCGATGCCGTGGCGGGCGAAGACCGCCTCCGTCACCACGGAGCCGCCGACGAGCTCACCAAAGGTAAGGCCGGCCATGGTCAGCGCCGGCAGCAGCGCATTGCGCAGGACGTTGCGCCACAACAACCAGGCACCGCTAGCACCCTTGGCACGCACAACCTGCACGAAGGACATATCCATGACCTCATCGATGGAGCGCAGCAGCACCTGCGCCAGCGGTGCGGCCACGAAGATGGCCAGGGTAATTACCGGCAGGATGAGGCTTTGGGCATCGCTTGCGCCGATGACCGGCACCCAGCCCAAGCCAAAGGAGAAAATCTGGATCAAAATGATGCCGATCCAGAAGGTGGGCAGGGAAACCATCACGGAAGGCAGGCTGCGGAAAAAGCTGCGCAGCCAAGAAAATGGGCCAAAGGTGGAGACAATAGCCACCAGGAAGGCCAGGACCACGCCTACAAGGAAGGCGAAGACCGCCAGCGCCAGCGTGGAGGGAAGGGCATCTGCCAGCATCTCCGATACGGCGGTACCGGTGGCGACGGAAAAGCCAAAATCACCGGTGAGGAATCCGCCGAGCGCGCTGAAGTAGCGGCTTAAGATCGGCTCATCGGCACCATAAACCTCGCGGATGGCGGCCAGCTGCTCGGCGTTGAGCCCCAAGTTGGGGTTGTCATAGCGGGTCGCGACGGCGTCACCAGGCAGTGCCGCCAAGAGGATGAAAGAAAGGGTAAAAGTTGCCCAGATAACGAGCACGGCTTGGCCGATGCGCAGGGCAATAGTTTTCAGGCTCATGGTTTAGTCCTCCCCTTCTGCGGGGTTGATGTCTACCGCATAGAACGATGGGCGGCCGATGGCCTCGGTGCTAAAGCCCTCGATATAGGGCTGGAAGCCATAGACCTGCGGCTCTTCAAACATGGGCAGGATATAGGCCTGTTCGGACAGATAGTCCTGCATGCGGCCGGTCATGGCTAGGCGATCCTTTTCACTGCTGAGGTCGAAGTAATCCTCCACCAGTTTCTGCAGTTTCTCATCACCAAAGCTATCGGTCTTCTCGTCGTAGTTGAGGAAAGAATTGCGCCCGGTGCCATCCAGCCACGTGGCCAAGGTGTCCACATTGGCACGGCCGGTCATGGTGTGGCGTACCTGCACGGTGTCTTGGTCCTTCATGGCCTTTTGCTGCGCAGAGCGGTCACCCGGGTTGAGGTTGGCCTCGATACCGACGTTCTTGAGCATCTCTTGAGCCTTGGTGAACATCTCTTTAGAGCGCGGCTGTGGGACGGCTTCATTGAAGGTCACGGACAGGCGCTTGCCGTCCTTTTCGCGAATGCCATCTTCACCTGGGCGCCAGCCGGCCTCATCGAGCAGGCGCTTGGATTCTTCCGGATCGAAGGCATAGTTCGCGGACTGATCCTTATAGCCAATAGCCGTCTTGGCCAGGATCGATGTTCCCTTGGGGTAGGAATCAGAAAAGAGGGTGTCCAGGATGTTATCGCGGTCAATGGCATGGATGATGGCCTGGCGCACGCGCTTGTCTTCCAAGAGTGGATGGCGGAAGTGGAAGTGGAAGCTATTGTTCACGCCACGAGTGGGGGCGGCAAAAATCTGCAGGTTTTGATCCTTCAGGTGCTTCTCATCGGGGGCTTCGATCTGGCGCGCGACATCGGACTGGCCGGCTACAAGAGAGCCCACACGCACGGAGTCTTCGGCCGCAAGCACGATATTGATGCCCTCGATATCGGCCGGGCCTTGGTGATCCTTTCGGGCCGGGGGCGCCCAGTCATAGTCCTCGCGCTTCTTGAGCACCAGCTTGGTGCCCAGCTCTTCTTCCTCAATGACGAAGGGACCAGAACCGGAAATCGCGGTGGCATTGCCCGGCGCGAAGCCGGTGTCATCCAAATCCAGGGTGGCATTAGAAAGCAGGCCCTGGTTCATCACGGAGGTGGACTGCGGGAAGCCCGGGGAAGGCTCGCTGAAGTAGAACTTCACCGTGTAGTCGTCGATGACCTCGGATTTTTCATAATTGGGCAGCTGCTCCGATGGAGTGAGCATGCGATCTTCGTCGCCCAGGGCATAAAGGTCATAGTTCTTCTTCACGTTCGCGGCATCCAGGCGGGAACCATCGGAGTAGGTCACGCCCTTGCGAATCTTGAAGGTGAACTCAGTATTGTCCTTGTTTGCCTTGGGCATCTCCTCCGCAATCCACGGGTGCAGCTCGAGGGTATCCGGGTCCTGCCAGAGCAGGCGGTCCGTGATGTTATTGAGCACACCACCGTTGGGGTAATAGCCGCCGGAGGGCGGATAGAGGTTGTTGAACATATTGGGCTCGACATAGGTGACCATGCCATCTTCCGCGGCGTGGGAAGTAGAGGCGCACGAGGTAAGCGAGAGAGCTAGCGCGCCGCTGGCCAGGACCGCGGCCACGGGCCGCAGGAGCCGAGAAAGTTGCTTCATAAAAGCTCGAGTTCCTTTAAGTCTTAAGTAGTACTCGCCCATTAGACCACACTCATACCCCCAATTACAAGACTGGACGGTCTACCGCATTACCTGCCAAAACGGCGCCATGACAAGAATACCGTAGACCGACTAGTCTATTTTATTCTAACTGCCAGGTCCGATGATCCTGAAAGGGCCTGAATGTGGCACGATAGGAGGTATGTCTACTCCAGCAATCGCGATCGTCGGCATGGGCCCACGCGGCATTTCCATCTTGGAACGCCTCTCCGCCCGCATGGACGATTCCAGCGACCCCATTACCGTCCACCTCATCGATGATGCCCAACACGGCGCCGGCCGCATCTGGGAAACGGATCAAACCAAGACTCTGTGCATGAATACTCGCGCCGGCGCAGTCACCCTCTTTACCGAGCCCGGCTCCACCGTTGATGCCCCGGTGCTCGAGGGACCCATCCAGTACGAATGGATTCAGCTCCTGCGCGGCGATGGTGAGAATATCTCCGCCGCCAAGCGCGAGCTTTTTGAGCAGCACCCTCCGGCCGCACATATTGCCCAGGACTACCGCGAAGAGCTCGCGGCAACCCGCCCCGAGTCCAACCCTTCGCGCGCACTGTATGGCGAGTACCTGCGCTGGGTCTATGACGTGGTCATTGCGCGCCTGCCCAAGAGCATTTCCACCGTGAATCACTTCAGCCGGTTGGAGACCATCGCCGAGGACGGTCACCAAGACGTCCTCCACCTGGCTGATGGCTCCGAGGTGCGCGCCGATGCCACGGTACTGGCCTATGGCTGGATGATTCCGGAATACACCGAACAAGAAAAGCAGTTGGCCGCTTCCGGTTTGAACTGGATCGCCCCTAATAACCCGGTAGAGCAGGACTACGCCGCCATTCCGGGCGGCGAGGACGTGCTGGTGCGCGGTCTGGGCATGGGCTTTTATGACATCATGGCGCTGACCACCATCGAGCGCGGCGGCACATTCGTAGAGGATCCTTCCGCGCGTTCCGGCCTGCGCTATGAGCCTTGCGGCCAGGAGCCCAACTTCATCATTTCCTCCGGCCGCGGCTACCCCTACCACCCCAAGTCCGAGTACGGTGAGCTGCCGCCTACCATGCCGCGCCGCCGCCTGAAGAATGTCATTGCGGAGCTCAGTGGCACCCAGGACATCGACTTTGACGCCCAGGTTTGGCCCGCCATCGCGCGCGATAGCTACGAGGCCTATATCACCACCTTGGAACGCGTGCGCCCGGATTCCCTCCTGCGCCCGCGCGCGGAAATCCTCGAGGTCATCGATGCCACCGCCCCCGATGAGCTGGGCGCAGCCATTGCGCCCATGGTCACCGAGCCATGGGACATGAACGATCTCATGTACCAGATTGCCGGGTTTACCGGGGACATCGCTGAGCTCACCGAGCACATTGCCCAATCCATGGAAGGCGATATTCGGGAGGCCGCCGCCGGCCACGACTCCCCCATCAAAGCCGCGCTGTGGTCGCTTTCGCAATCGCGCAAGCCGGCCTCCATCCTCGGCGCAGAGGGCCGCTACACCCGCGAGTCTCGCACCGGCCGCTACGGCCAGGTCATGTCCTTTGGCCAGATGATCGGCTCCGGCCCGCCGCTCTTCCGCGTGCGCCAGTTGCTCGCGCTTGTCGATGCCGGCCTGGCCCACTTCCTAGGCGATCACCCCACCGTGTCCATCGAGGCTGATCACTTCACCTTGACCTCCGGCCCGCGCTCGGCTTCGGCGCCCACGCTTGTCGACGCCTTTATGCACCGCCCCGACATCCGCACCGCCGGCGATGCCATGACGCGCTGCTTGGTGGATTCCGGCCGCGTGCGCCCCTTCCCCGATCACGGCCAGCCCACCGGTTCGCCGGAAACGGATGGGGCCACCCGCCGCACCGTCCACCCAGACGGCGAGTTGGATGCACGCCTGCATATCGTGGGCATCCCCACCTATTCCCAGTGGCCGGACACCACCATTTCCCCCATGCCGGGCACGGACCCGCTCATGCTGCAGGAAACCGACAAGGCCGCCGGTTCCCTCCTTGCCGTGGTGCGCTCCTAGCCACCGCACCTGCGCTATGGGCCCAGTGCCGCGGCCTATAGAGCGTCGAGGGCCTGCTCCAAGTCCGCGAGCAGGTCATCGATGTCTTCGATACCGATGGAGATACGCACCAGATCCTCCGGCGGCACCAGCTCGGACCCTTCCGCGGATACGTGCGTCATATTCTTTGGGTGCTCGATGAGCGATTCCACCCCGCCCAGCGATTCTGCCAGGCAGATAAGCCGCGTATTGAGGCAGATCTGCTTGGCATGCTCCGCGCTGTGGAAGCGCACGGACATCATGCCGCCGAAGCCACGCATCTGTTGTGCCGCCAATTCATGCCCCGGGTGCCCCTTGAGCCCCGGGTAGAGCACCTGCTTGACCTCGGGTCGCGCCTGCAAGAATTCCGCTACTCGCTGCGCATTCGCGCAGTGGCGGTCCATGCGCACGGACAGCGTCTTAATACCGCGGGCGGTTAAGTAGGCGTCGAAAGGCGAGCTCACCGCGCCCACATTGCCCTGGAAGTAGAGCAGGCGCTCGTCCACGTGGGCGTCATTAGTAACTACCGCGCCACCGAGCACATCGGAATGGCCGCCTAAGTACTTGGTGGTCGAGTGCAGCACGTGGTCGGCGCCGAGTTCCAGCGGGTTCTGCAGGTAGGGCGTAGCAAAAGTATTGTCCACCAGTACCTGCGCGTTGCCCTTAATCTTGGCCACCGCGGCAATATCGGTGATATTTAGCGCCGGATTAGTGGGCGTTTCTAGCCAGATGAGCTTGGTATTTTCTTGAACCGCGGCCGCAACCGCTGCGGTATCGCTGGTGTTCACGATGGACATCTCCACGCCCCACTCGGTGAAATCATTGAGCAGGCGGTAGGAACCACCGTAGGCGTCATTGCCCAAAATGACGTGATCTCCTGGGCGCACTAGGATGCGGATCAGCGTATCGGCGGCGGCCATGCCGGAAGAAAACACGCGTGCATACTCCGCGCCTTCCAGTGCCGCTAGAGTGCGCTCCAGCGAGCGCACGGTCGGATTGGCCACTCGGCCGTATTCGAATCCGCCGCGCAGCTGCGCCAAACCGTCTTGCGCAAACGTGGTCGAGGCATAGATGGGCACGTTGATAGAGCCCATGTGCGGATCCGGGTGATAGCCGCCGTGGATGGAACGGGACGTAAAGCCTTGAGCGAGGTTCTGCGTGCTGCCTTCTATCATAGCCACACAGTCTAGACCAAGCTGTTCATTTCCTACGGGCAGATGAGTATTTATTTTCACAAACCTTAGCCTGGGGCCCGTCGAACTTTCAGGAGCAACCCCTACAATGGGCGTGGTTCCCATTGTCCACGACTAAGAAAGAATGATGAATACGCAATTCTTAGCCTCAGCCGCTTCCACCACGGACTCGGCCGTCGAGTCCGTGTCCAATTTTTGGAATGACGAGAAGGTGCAAAGCTGGCTTATCGAGCGCCCGGTTCGCATCGCCATCATCCTTATCCTGGCCATTATCACCCACTGGCTCCTCCGCCGAGTTATCAACAAAGTGGCCGAAAATAGCATTAAATCCTCCGGACTAGATAAGCAGCGCCTGCGCGGGAAATTCAAGGACCGCGCCAATCGCCCCGAGCTCAGCCAACAAGAAGAGGCCATGCGCCAAACCCGCGAGACCCGGCGCGCCTCCCGCATCAAGACACTTGCCGGCGTAGCCCGTTCTGCCGCCGCCATCTTCGTCTGGGTGTGGGCGATTATCGCCATCCTGGATGAGTTAGAGGTCAACGTAGCACCGCTTATCGCCTCCGCCGGTGTCATTGGCGTTGCCCTCGGCTTTGGCGCACAGGCGCTGGTGAAGGACTTC
This sequence comes from Corynebacterium sp. ACRPQ, assembly GCF_022347225.1. Taxonomy (NCBI): domain Bacteria; kingdom Bacillati; phylum Actinomycetota; class Actinomycetes; order Mycobacteriales; family Corynebacteriaceae; genus Corynebacterium; species Corynebacterium sp. ACRPQ. The sequence continues at coordinate 51,498 of NZ_JAKRNF010000014.1, read as the reverse complement.
CTTTCCGGCATCTTCATGCTCATTGAGGACCAGTACGGCATTGGTGACGTGGTTGATTTGGGCAATGGCGTCTTTGGCGATGTCGAGTCCATCTCCCTGCGCATCACCACGGTCCGCGATATCGATGGCGCCCTGTGGTACGTGCGGAATGGTGAAATTCTCCAGGTGGCCAACCACTCTGATGAGTACTCCGTTGCCCGCATCCAGATTCCGGTAGGTCTTTCTAATGACCCAGAGGTTGCTGGCGAAGTCATTGAGAAGGCAGTGAAAGAAGCCGCACAGGACGATAAGGTGCGCAAGCTCATCCTCAGCACGCCACGTGTGGACGGCATGTCTGGCTTTGAGCCGGATTATGTATCCTTCCGCGTCTCGACCAAGACCTTGCCAGGCAAGCAGTGGGACGTTCAGCGTTTCCTGCAGTCCCGCGTGCTCAATGTCATGCACACTAAAGGTATTACTACCCCCTACCCTCACGGCATCGGCATTCCCGATCCCCGCAAGGAAGAAGAAGAGTAAATGGATTCTGTTTATGAGGCCATTGGCGGCATGAAAACCTTTGAGCGCCTCGTCCACGGCTTTTATTCCCAAGTCAAAGAGGACGATGTCATCGGCCCAATGTACCCCGATAATGACTGGGAAGGCGCCGAGCAGCGCCTTACCTGGTTCTTGGCACAGTATTGGGGTGGCCCGCAGCTCTTCTCTGAAAACCGCGGCCACCCGCGCCTGCGCATGCGCCACGCCCCTTACCCCATCGATATAACCGCGCATGACCGGTGGTTAGAGCTTATGGGTAACTCCCTCGCCAAGATCGACGAGGAAACCATCCCACCGGCCTACCGCGAGATGATCTGGGATCATATGCAGCGCGTAGCAGCCATGATGATCAACAAAGCGCCCTAGCCGCCCGTTGTCGCCCGCGCACAACATGAGCCCGGCCCCCTTTGACGGAGAGCCGGGCTCATGGTTTATCTAGCGCGCGGGATGCAACGCGGTGCTTAGTCGTCCCAGTCAAAAGCCTTACGCACAGGCTCGGACACCAGACGACCGCCTCGGGTCATCACACCGCCTTCTAGGCCTGGGAAGCGCTTGATGGCGGCATCCAAGTTGTCCTTGGCTACCGCGCGGATATACGGCAACGTCGCAGACGATAGCGCGCGGGTCGAGGTATTAGCCACCGCGCCTGGCATATTAGCCACGCAGTAGAACAAGGTGTCGTGCACCTTAAAGGTGGGATCATCGTGGGAGGTCTTCTTCGAGTTTTCGAAGCAACCGCCCTGGTCGATGGCCACGTCCACGAGAACAGCGCCCTTCTTCATCTTCTTCACGGTCTCCTCGCGCACCAGTTTCGGCGCAGCGGAACCTGGAATGAGCACGGCACCGATGACAAGGTCAGCTTCCTGTAGCTCCTTTTCGATGGTGGCCGGATCCGAGATCAGAGTGCGCACGCCACCGGCGTACTGGTCATCGAAGCGCTGCAAGACGTGTGGATCAAGGTCCAGCACGGTGACTTCGGCGCGCAGGCCGTGGGCCATCGCAACGGCGGAGGCGCCAACTTGGCCGCCGCCGATCACGACGACACGTGCCGGCTGGGTGCCCGGAACGCCAGAGACCAGCAAACCGCGACCGCCCTGGGTGGACAGCAGGTGGTGGGTGCCTTCGATAACGGCAAGGCGACCAGCCACCTGGGACATTGGAGTCAGCAGAGGCAAAGTACCGTGGCGATCGGTGACCGTTTCATAGGCAATCGAGGTGGTATCGGCCTCCACCAGTGCCTCCGCCAGCGGGCGGTCCGCAGCGAGGTGAAGGTAGGTAAAGACGGTAAGGTCCGAGCGCAGGTACTTGTACTCGGACTCGAGTGGCTCCTTGACTTTGAGCAGCAGTTCCGCTTGCGACCACGTCTCTTCCGCTGAGTCCACAATTGTGGTACCGGCATCCTTGTAGGCAGAATCGGGGAAGGATGCGCCTTCACCGGCACCGGTTTCAACGTACACTTCATGGCCATCAGCAACGAGGGTTTGCGCTCCCATAGGAGTGAGAGCCACGCGGTTCTCGTTATTCATGATTTCTTTTGGTACCGCAATACGCATTACACCGTCTCCTTGTAGGTGCAGGAAATTACTTTTACAGTTCCAGAGTAACGCAGCACACGTTTAGCTGGATGTCTAATCTAAAACTCACATAGCCGAAAAAGCACGAACCTATATGACTACCGTTATTGTCCTGCTAGACGAGGGTTTTGCGAGATAAGCACCACTCCTCACCCTCCCAAAGGTGGACCGCTTTTGGGGGTCCATGTTCTCCGAGGAGGAGGCCCTCGCCGAGTCTTGCGGTAGATGGATGGGCTTAAAACAGCGAGAGTCGGGTGGACCGATAAATGCTGCCGAAGGGGGCGTCGAGACGCACCCAGCGGCCCAGCTGAGCCACGCGCAAGTGGCGCGGCACGTCCATCGGGGCGGAAAATCCAGGGATAAGGCCCAGATTGGTACACGCAAAGATCATGCGCATAGGGATTTCCACCGTGGCGCCATCGTCTTCTACAGTAACGACGGTTTGATTCAAGAGGCTGGACGGCGGGCCCATGGGCCCAGAAAATTGTCGCGTCAGTTGTTGGCCTTTATCGGAGAGCTCGCGCACCACAGTGACCGGCAATGTATCGACCACGCTATAACCAGTGGCCGGCGGCAAGGCTCCCGGCCAGGATGGATCGCGGGCGGGACCCAAATCTAACATGCCGCTAGATTCATGCTCTTTGAGCTGCTCGGCGAGCGTGGCCGCGGAAACCACAGCTCCATCGCGGGACGCAACGCCTTGCACGCGGCGGGAGGCAACCACCTCGAAGGGGGTGGTGACAAAGACATCGACGACGTCGTCAGTTAGCTGGCGCAGCCGCACCGAAGCGCCCGCGTCCAAGCCAACCGCGCGCGTGACAAGGGCCCGAAGGCCAGGTCCACCGCTTCCAATTTCTAGAGTCTCGGTGACCATGCCTACGGGCCCTGCCTTTCTAATCTGTGCTCTGCTCCGCTGCTAGTTAGCGGCGGTATTGCGCAGAATATCCTTTTCCTGATCCGTCAATGCACGCGGGGTCTGCTGCTGACGGTCAATGACTACCTGCACGCAATCCACGGTTGCCGCGACCTCGCCCTGGGCGTTCTTCACCTGCTGAGTGGTGGTAAACGAGGTGGTACCAATCTGCGAAATGGTAGTTTCCACCTCCACCGTAGTGGTGTCCTTAAACTCCATCGGACGCTGGAAGTCCACATCGAGGTGGCGCACGAACGCAATGAAGTCGAGGCCCTTGGAATAGATATGTTCCTTCGCAAAGGCCAGGCGCGCTTCCTGGGCAAGCTCGATGTAGTTTGCGTTCATCATGTGGCCGTACATATCAAAGTCCGACCAGCGGGTCTGAATACGGTGCGTGTGCACGCTTGGGGTTGCCATCATTCTCCTCAGTTAAGGCGTTAGCTACTTAGCGGGTCAGCTTGCGGTGGGTCACGCGGGAAGGACGGGCTGCCTCTTCACCGAGGCGATCGACCTTATTCTTCTCGTAATCGCCGAAGTTACCCTCAAACCAGAACCACTGGCCTTCTTCCACATTGCCCTCCCAGGCCAAGATGTGGGTACAGGTGCGGTCCAAGAACCAGCGGTCGTGGGAAATGACTACGGCGCAGCCCGGGAACTTCTCCAACGCGTTTTCCAGCGAGCCGAGGGTTTCCACGTCCAAGTCGTTGGTCGGCTCGTCAAGGAGGATCAGGTTGCCGCCCTCCTTCAGGGTCAGCGCCAGGTTCAGGCGGTTGCGCTCACCACCGGAAAGCACCTTGGATGGCTTCTGCTGATCCGGGCCCTTGAAGCCGAAGGCGGACAGGTAAGCACGCGAAGGCATCTCGTTTTGGCCAACGTGAATGTAGTCCAGGCCGCCGGAGACAACCTCCCAAACGGTTGCCTCGGGGTCGATGTTTTCACGGTTCTGGTCCACGTAGGACAGCTTGACGGTATCGCCCACCTCGACGGAACCGGCATCCGGCTGCTCCAGGCCAACGATGGTCTTAAACAGGGTGGTCTTACCCACACCGTTCGGGCCGATAACGCCCACGATGCCGTTGCGCGGCAGGGTAAAGGAGAGGTCCTTAATCAGGACGCGGTCATCGAAGCCCTTCTGCAGGTCCTTGACTTCCACGACCTTATTGCCCAAGCGCGGCGGGGTAGGAATCTGGATCTCTTCGAAGTCGAGCTTCTTGTATTTCTCGGCCTCGGCTGCCATCTCCTCGTAGCGCTCCAGACGAGCCTTGTTCTTGGCCTGGCGGGCCTTTGCACCGGAGCGTACCCACTCCAGCTCGTCCTTCAGGCGCTTGCGCAGCTTCGCGTCCTTCTTGCCAGCAACCTCGAGGCGCTCCTGCTTCTTATCCAGGTAGGTGGAGTAGTTGCCCTCGTACGGGTAGAGCTTGCCGCGGTCAACCTCACAGATCCAGCCCGCGACGTGGTCAAGGAAGTAGCGATCGTGGGTCACGGCCAAGACAGCACCCGGGTAATCGGCCAAGTGCTTCTCCAGCCACTGCACGGACTCGGCGTCCAGGTGGTTCGTAGGCTCGTCGAGCAGCAGCAGGTCCGGCTCGGTGAGCAGGAGCTTAGCCAGCGCTACACGACGGCGCTCGCCACCAGAAAGGTTGGTCACCGGGGCGTCGGAAGGCGGGCAGCGCAAAGCTTCCATGGCCTGCTCGATCTTGGAATCAACCTCCCAAGCATCGGCGGCGTCCAGCTCTTCTTGCAGCTTGCCCATCTCTTCCATGAGCTCATCGCTGTAGTTGGTGGCCATTTCCTCGGCGATCTGCTCGAAGCGCTGCTTCTTTTCAAAGATATCGCCCAAGCCCTCTTCGACGTTGCCGCGCACGGTCTTCTCGTCATTGAGCGGCGGCTCCTGCTGCAGGATGCCCACGGTGGCACCTGGATCCAGGAAAGCCTCGCCGTTGGAAGGCTGGTCCAGGCCGGCCATAATCTTCAGAATGGAGGACTTACCGGCACCGTTAGGGCCGACCACACCAATCTTGGCACCTGGGTAGAACGCCATTGTTACATCGTCAAGGATGACTTTATCGCCAATTGCCTTGCGCACGTTTTTCATCGTGTAGATGAATTCGCCCACTTTTACCCCTTTGCAAAAATTTGGGAGACGTATTTATCTACACAAACACTACATCAGAACCACCGCCCAAGTGCCTCGGGTCAGGTACACCCGAGGCGATCAAGCCGGTGGGGAAACGCTTAAGCGTTCACTGGGGTGGATTCTGCCTCGGCAGCCTCCTCTTCCACCTCGGCGTCGTCGAAGGAATCCTCTTCCCCACCACGTGCGGCTGCGGCGCGCTCGGCTAGATAGCGGTCCGCCGCGGTATCGGCCGCGGTATCTCCCTGCGCTGCCTGCTGCGGCGGCAGGCTGTGGTCCACGTCCGGTTCGATGGCGTTGTCCCCCAGTTCTGGGACCGCAATATTTTCCTGGTTGTACTGCGGAGCGAGACGCTTGGTACCGATAACGTGGCGGTTCAGGTCCAGGCCCACATACTGTGCCTTAATGAACGTGCGGAAGTGATCGGTGCCCTGGTCATCGCGCCATTGTTCGGTAACTAAGGAGCCCACGATGACCAAAGGCATGCCCTTGGCTAGGGATTTGCGCACATTGATGGCGAATTGATTCCACATTTCGACGTCGATGTAGAGGTGGTCCACATCGCGCCACTGCGGGGCCTTGGGGTTGTTTCCTTCCGGGTCATTAGCGCCGGCATCGACCTGACGGTCCGGAATTCGGCGGGAGGAGGCGACGCGCAGCTTAGCCTTATAGGCCCCAGTTGAGGTCTTGGTCAGGATGGGATCGCGAGTAAGGCGACCGGTCAAAGTAATTGGGTATTGGGACATGGTGCTAGAAAATCCTTTGCTGGATAGTTGGATAGGCGAGTTCGGTTTTCCTCGCTCGCTTCCATATCCTGATGCCGGCGCGCAACCTGCACCATGCCGGCAACCCCTACCCTGTGAATAACTTGTTGTACCCGTCAACAAAACTCGGGTTTGGGGGTGATTTTTAACCGGTTATCCACAGGCTAGCGCCCGCGGAAGCTCGATTCATCGCCGTGACCCATATCCTGGAGCATCGCGTTATAGCGTTCCAATTCGGCATCATCGTCCGCATCCGCCTGCATATCGTGGCGGCGAGCCGTAGCGCGATCATCACTGAGCCAATCCAGGAAGAGTTTGCCAAAGACGATAACCAGCGGGAACTGGCCAAAGCCCCACGCGATGCCGCCACCTACGCGTTGGTCTTGGAGCAGATCCTGATCCCAAGGCAGCTCCAAATACTGGTAGAAGTCTGCACCCAACACACTTTGCAGCTGCATCAGGTACACGCCGGCAAAGAGGTGAAATGGCATGGAAAGGAACAGCACGGCCAATCGGAACGGGGTGGAGTGGCGCTTGGGAAGTGGATCCGGCCCGATGATTTCCCAGAAATAGAAGCAGCCGGAGATGATGAACGTGAAGTTCATAATGAGGTGGCCCGCGTGCTCGGAGATGGCGAATTGATATAGGCCCGGGAACAAATACAGCACGTAGAGGAAGAATAAGTACTGCAGGAGGTTGACGAACGGATTCGTAATAAAAGCGACGATCTTGGACTGGGTGGCCGCCAGTGCATAGTCGTGCAGGCTGGGCTTCCCCTTCGGTCCTGCCTCAAAGGCCTCCATAAGCAGGGTCAGTGGCGCACCCAGTACGAGCAGGAGCGGGACCGCCATCGACAAAATCATGTGCACCAACATGTGCATGGAGTACATCGCCGGCATGTACAGGCCTAGACCGGTAGACATCACGAGGGTCAGGCCCAGCGCACCGCACATAAACCATGCGGTGCGCCCCTTGCTCCAGGTCAGGCCGCGCTTGTGTACGCGGTAAACGCAGTAGCCATAGGCCGCAGCCAAAAGCAGGCCAATGGTGCCAAACATGATGTCAAAGCGGAACATGGTCCACACGTTGAGCACCGTGGGCTTTTCAAACAGCTCATAGCCCATCAGAATCTGCATCGAGTTGAGGTTGGGATCCCGCGGTGCGGGCGGCACGGTGCGGCCCAGCGTGATGGCTACGCCAATGGTGGCGGCCATGACCGCTACTTCCACGATGGCGATGCGAATAAAAAGGCGCGGGTTCTTGCCCAGCTGCGGGATGGTGAGTTCGCGGTGAGCGAGGCCGAAAATGCCCAGCAAAATCGTCAGCACGAACTTGGTAATCAGAATGATTCCGTACGCAGAATCCACCAGATCGGAAATATTCATGCGGATGAGCGTGTTAATCAAGCCCGAAACAGCAAGCACCACAATGGCCATAAAGGCGATGCCGGAGTAGCGCTTCACCGCAAAGGCGAGATTGGGGCCGAGGCGCCGACCATGGGCGATAAGCGCCATAAGCCCGCCTACCCAAAGCATGACAAAGACCAAGTGCCACAGGAGCGAATTGGTGCCGTAATCATGGTCGCCGCCTGCCGCGGAATGGCCTTCCATGCCAATGGGTACGACCTGCATTATGGACAAGAAAAGCAGGACCGGCTGCATGGACCAGCCACGGCCCACGAGCCCGAGAATGCCCACTACCAGGGCAATGAGCACGGAGATTGCCCACACAATGGTGGTGGAAATTTCCGTCAGCGCCATTTTCATGATGGAAGGCTCGAATACCTGGGAAAAGGGCGCGCCGGTGAGGTCGGACATAATGAGCGGGATTTCCACGAGCCCCACGGCCGCCATGCCAAAGGAAGCCCACGTACCGGTGCGCGCGGCGATGTGGCCGTCGACGGACAAGGGGGCATCGATAAGCGTGGCATTGTCACCGCGCGGAGCGATGAGGAAGGACGAGGCCAAGAATGAGCCCACGGACAAAGCCATGAGAATCCACGCCACACCTCGAAAGAGCGGCAGGCCAAAGGTGGTTATGCGGCCGGGGTCCGGGATGCCCAGGGCCGCCAGGGAATCGGCCAGGAGGAACAGGGAAATAAAACCGGCGATCAGGCCGGCAATTAGCATCGCTGCGATATAAATTCCCCAGGAAGGGCGGGGCTTCTTACCCGCCGCGTTCACACTGTTAACCTGCTCATTTGCCATAGTGCGCATTGTATAGCGCGACCTAGTTTCTCACCTAACACACATTTTGTCTTTACATGTGCCATTATGGAGCTTATGGACACCCGTCAACTTCTTTATTTTCGCGCCGTTGTAGACAATGGCTCCTTCACGCACGCTGCCGAATCTCTCGATATGACCCAGCCATCTCTGAGCCTTTCCATCCGGAAGCTAGAAAAGGAGCTAAACGCCCAGCTGCTTTCGCGCGGTCGCTCCGGTGTCTCCACCACTGACGCTGGCGATTATGTCTACGAAACGGCCGTCAAGGTTGATGCGCTGCTCAGCGAAACCCAGCGCCATATCAGCGAAATCACCGGCGACAAGGCCAGCACCGTATCCCTCGCCTCCGGCGCCATCTTGAACTGGGAATTTACCCCTGCCGCCCTGGCTGAGCTCAAGCGGATTTACCCCACCGCCAATATCTCGCTGGACGACGCCGAGCCGGCTTCCGCTATCAAACACCTACTGGATGGCCAGGTGGACCTAGCGCTCTTGCCGACGTCCGATCCGAAGGCCTTCATTCGCCGCTACTCCCCCGAACTCACCGTCCACCAGGTGGCCACGTTCGATTACTCCGTCGCCCTTCCCCAGCGCCTCGCCGAGTTGGAATCCCCCGTCTCCCTCGCCGAACTGAAGAAGGAAACATGGCTTGTCCCACCGCGCAGCCGCGAACTTCCAGAACTGGCCGAGTTCTATCACGACCTCTGGAATAGCCGGCCGGGCCTCAAGCCGGAAAAGACCCAGGAGGTCGCCAGCCTTAATGGCGCGATTCCTATGGTCTCCAGTGGCCTCGGCGTCAGCATCGTGCCCAATTGCGCACCTACTGTGCAGCCACACGGCATCATCACCCGCCCCATTGCTGATGACCTGCCGCGCTACTACGCCATCGTGGCCTACCGCACGGATCGCGAGCTGACCGCAGCTGCCCAAGACTTGGTGGACATCCTGCGCTCGCCGCAGCGCACCCTGGCTTAGGTTTCTCCGCCCTAGTGGGCTACTATGAGTGCGTTGTAAGCCCCCATAGCTCAGTGGATTAGAGCAGTGGGTTTCTACCCCATGTGTCGCGGGTTCGAATCCTGCTGGGGGCACCGTTGTCATGAGTCGCGACATGTTTGACAGATGAGTCGCGACATCGTTAACAAACCGGCATTCCAGTTGCTTTTTGTTCTGGGGTGCCGGTTTCTTCGATCAGGCGAGCAGTGCCAGGGCGCATCGTTCCAAGCAGCAGTACCAAGACGCCGTAAGAACACCTACGTCTGACGGGCGGAGCCCTTTCCCTCTTGGGCTCTAGAAGGTGCCTTAGGCCCTGAATGGCCGCACTCTATTTCGACGCCACCGGATTGGCGTACAGCTTTAACGATGGCCATATTGCGGTTAGGACTGTTCATAGTGTCAAACATGTCCCGACTCACCAGTCAAGCATCACCCGACACGGTAAGGTAGCCCTAAGCGTCAAATATGTCGCGGCTGATCTGTCAAGCATCACGACGGTTCCCTCAGGCACAGACTGTCAAATATGTCATGAACTCAGACACTGCTGGGGGCACCGCGCGAAAGCCTTGAGGCGCCGAGTTTCTCGCCGCTTCAAGGCTTTTTGTTTACGCTAGGACTCACCATGCCCCCACTCCGGAAAGGCTTAACCATGTCACTTCCCGCCCCTTCCCGAACGTCCTACGCCCTCGTTACAGGCGCCAGCCAAGGCATTGGCAAGGCCATGGCGCAGGATTTCGCAGCCCTGGGCTATAACGTCATCCTTGTGGCCCGCCGCCGCGAGGTCTTGGAGTCCATCGCCGCCGAGCTCGAGCAGCGCCATAATATCGAGGCCATTGCTCTACCGGCGGATCTAGCGGTAGCTGACGACGTCGCTCGTGTGGCCGAGACCATCGCCACCCGCGAGGTATCGATTTTGGTCAACTCCGCCGGCATCGCCAGCTTCGGCCCCTTCATGGACCAGGACTGGTCATACGAGACGACTCAGTTCGAGCTCAACGGAACTGCCGTCCACCACCTCACGCGAGCCGCCTTGGAACAGATGCTGCCTCGCCGCAGCGGCGCTATCTGTAATGTCGGCTCTGCCGCGGGCAATATCCCCATCCCTAATAACGCCACCTACGTTTTCACCAAGGCGGGCGTCAATGCGTTTACGGAGGCCCTACACTACGAGCTGAAGGGCTCCGGCGTCTCGTGCACCCTGCTCGCCCCCGGCCCCGTGCGCGAGGCCACCATCGCAGAGGAAGACCAGTCGATCGTGGACAAGGTGGTGCCGGACTTTTTGTGGACCACCTACGAGTCATGCTCCCAAGAAACCATCGAGGCCATGCGCCGCAATCAGCGCCGCGTGGTGCCCGGCCCGCTATCTAAGGCGATGAATACCCTCAGCCAGGTGCTGCCCACCCCGGTGATTGCACCGCTGGTAGGCAGCTTCTACGCCAAGATGGGCTAGGCCCCGGCGCCTTCTAAGTCCTTGTCTTTGTCTTTGAGCACGCTGCCCTCGCCGCGTGCTCGTTTGCGCTCTACCCAGAAGTCCGCATTCTTAATGCCCAAAGCTTCTGGGTCGAACTGCGGATCCTTGCCGGCCTTCTTCTGCTTTTCGTAGTCCTTGAGTGCCTTAAGCGCAGGGACCTGCAGGAAGAGGATGGCGATGATATTAAGCCATGCCGTCGTGCCGACACCGATATCGCCCAGCGCCCACGCCGCACCCGGAGTGGTGGTGGCGCCAACCACGACGGAAACAATAATCAGCGCGCGCAGCACCCAAATCAGGCCACGGCGGGCCGTGCGGGAGCGGACCCAACGGTTGAAGTAGGTCAGGTTGACTTCGGACATGTAGTAGTACGCCAGGACCGTGGTAAAGGCGAAGAAGGCAATGGAGACGGCGATGAAGGTTGGGCCCCAACCGGCAAAGACGCTATCGAGGCCGGACTGCACGTAGCCAGGGCCAACCTCGACGCCATCAGGAAGCGAGCCGTTGTAGACCACCTCACCGTCCTCGGAGCTGCCGCGGAAAACGGTGTACATGTCCGTAGAAATAATCATGAACGCGGTGGCCGAGCAGACAAAGAGCGTATCGACGTACACCGCGAAGGACTGCACAAAGCCCTGCTTAGCGGGGTGGGAGACCTCGGCGGCTGCAGCGGACTGCGGGCCGGTACCCTGGCCGGCCTCATTGGAGTAGATGCCGCGCTTAACACCCCACATGATGGCCGCGCCCAGCATGCCGGAGAATCCGGCTTCCATATTGAATGCGGACCTGAAGATGAGCCCGAAGACCTCCGGAATCTGCGAGAAGTTCATACACATGACCACCACGGAAATCACGATATAAATGACCGCCATGAATGGCACGACAATGGTGGCGAAGGTCGCAATGCGCTTCACGCCGCCAATAATGATGATGGCCAGAATGCCCGCCAAGACGACGGCTGCCCAGGTGGAGTTGATGCCCCAGGCGGTATCGGCCGCGGCGGCCACCGCATTGGCCTGGATGGCAGGCAAGAAGTAGCTGGTAGCCAAGATCATGGCGACGGCAAACACGATGCCGTAGACCACCATGAACGGCGCCGCCTTAGTGTGCTTGTAGGCCTTTTCGATGTAATAGGCGGGCCCGCCGCGGTACTCACCGGTGTCCTGGTCCTTCTCCTTGTAAATCTGCGCCAACGTACTTTCGATGAACGAGGTGGACGAGCCCAACAGCGCCACTGCCCACATCCAGAACACGGCGCCAGGCCCACCGAAGGCGATGGCTGTGGCCACGCCGGCGATATTGCCCACGCCCACGCGGCCGGAGAGCGAAACCATCAAGGATTGGAAGGAAGACACGCCATCGGCGGACCTTTCTCCGTTAACGATCTGCTTGAGCATGTCCGGTATGCAGCGCACCTGCAGGCCGCGTGTCACCACGGTGAAATAAATACCCGCGCCGAGGCATAAAAACACCAAGACGGGGGACCAAATTACGGTATTGAGGGCATCGAGGAAGTTTGCCATCTGGTCTCTCCTAAGTCTGTCGCACCTCCCGAATGAAGAGCGATTAACCAGAGTATGCCCTAACTCACATCTGCGAGTGAGGCAAATCACCGATTAATTTCATGCAGTACGGTGCCACACTTTCTAAAAGGTTGCGCTGCCCAGTAGTAATCGCCCCTCCTGAGCACCCCAGCTCGTACCCCATACAGGGGTAAAAGCACGCGGGCGTAGAATGGACTGCATGCCACATTCCGAGATAGCCGCAAAACACGACCGCCTCGTCTGGATCGATTTGGAGATGACCGGCCTCGACCCCGAGCGCCACGTCATCGTTGAGGTCGCCGCCGTCATCACCGATGGCAACCTCAACATCCTGGGCGAAGGCATCGACCTCGTCGTCCACGCCACCGAGGATGAGCTGGCACAGATGGATTCCTTTGTCACGCAGATGCACGCTAAGTCCGGGCTGGATAAGGAAATCCGCGAGTCCACCACCTCCATCGGAGAAGCCGAGGATGCCGTACTCGCGCTCATCAATGAACATTGCGATCCCGAGCACCCCGCTCCCCTGGCCGGCAATTCCATCGCCACGGATCGCACCTTCATCCGCACTTATATGCCGCGGCTCGATAGCGCCCTGCACTACCGCATGATCGACGTCTCCACCATCAAGGAGCTTGCCCGCCGGTGGCACCCGCGTGCTTACTTCAACCAGCCCGATAAGGGCATGGCCCACCGCGCACTGCAGGACATCATCGAATCCATCCGCGAGTTGGACTTCTACCGCCGCAGCGTCTTCCGCACCGACGAGGGCCCCACCTCCCCCGAGGCGGAGGAGATCAAGGCCGAAACCACCGCAGATTACCAGGCGTTTTTGTAATTTAGGCGGCGTGAGTTAACCTATATCTCGTTGCTTTCACGCAGCGATGGTGGCTGTAGTTCAGCTGGTAGAGCACCAGGTTGTGATCCTGGGTGTCGCGGGTTCGAGTCCCGTCAGCCACCCCAAGTGCCCGAGCCTTGCGCTCGGGCTTTTTCAGTTTTCCGCCTGCAGGCTCGCCAGCAGCTCCTCCGAGCGCGCCCGACCGGCCACATCTGGCATATCTCCGGTCACCACAAACTCACTCACGCCCAGCCGCTTGCCGACGCCCCTTAGTTCCTCCCCCACCTCCTCTACCGTTCCCCACACGTCATGGGCCAGGGCCTCCTCAATGCGCCGGCGCTGCTGCCCCGTCAGCGCATCCATATCCAGCTCTCCTGCAGGCCGCAGGGCCGCGAACTCGCCGTTGGATTGCGCGAGTACCTTGGCATAGGCCTCCGGTAACAACAGATCACGGGCGGCCGCGGACGTATCGGCAACGGCGATATTGAGCGAGGAGATGATAGGTGGGGCGTCGGCAAGCGCATGCTCCCGATACACCCGCGCGGCCGCCTCCTGCGTGGCCACCGGACCACCCAAGATGACGCCGAGCCCCATCTTGGCCGCAACCATGGCCGATCGAAAGCCCGCCAACACGTAAATAGGCGTGCCCGCATACTCCGGCCGCACCGTCACCGCTTCCTCGCCGCGCAGGTAGCGCAGCAGCGTCGCCAGCTCCGTTTCAAAGCGCTGCTTCACCTCGGCCGGGTCGCCCTGGCGCAGTGCGCGCCGCACCGGGCCGGTAAAGCCGACAGAGGAACCAATCCCAATATCGATGCGCCCGGGATACAACGTCTCAAGGAGGTTTATCTGCTCGGCCACCAGAAACGGCGGGTGATTTAACAGCATGATGCCGGCCGTGCCCACCCGAATGCGCTGCGTGCGCGCCGCCACGTGGGCTGCCAACATCCCCGGCTGCCCCGCCGGAATGCCCGGCACGCCATGATGCTCGGCCACCAGAAATCGCTGGAAACCAAGCCGCTCCACATGCCGGGCGTGCTCAGCCACCTGGTCCAACGGCCCTGCCGCCCCGCGGTCTAAAACAGAAAAGCGCATGGCCACCACTGTAGCCATGCGCTCATCGCCTGCGCCGCGATTAGGCGCTACTGATTGGCATCCGCGTTGCCCTTGGACCACTCGTCCCAGGACATATTCCAGTCACCCAGGCCGTCCATCGCATTAAGCGTTTCACCGTAGGTATTGAATACGCGCACCACGTCGCCGCGCTTCATCGTCTCCTGGAACCACTGGGCAGCCTCCGGTGTCACGTTGATGCAGCCATGGGAAGTATTGGTATTGCCCTGCGCCCATACGGACCACGGAGCGGAGTGGACATAGATGCCGGAATAGGACATCTGGGTAGCCCAGTCCACGGTCGTGCGGTAGCCGCCTGCCTCATGGGCTAGGCCAAAGGTCTCGGAGTCCATCAGCAGCTGCGGGTGCTCATCGCCAATGATGTAGCGCCCGTTTGGCGTATCGTACTGATAATCGCGGCCGAGCGAGACCGGGATGGCGCGCAAGAACTTCTTATTCTTGAAGACCTTCATGGTCTTGGTGGCGTTATCGATAATCGCCACGGTGCGGTCACCGATGGTGAAATTGGTCTTGGCGTTCTCGCCGCCATAGATTCCGCCGCCTAGGGCCTTGCCGTACTGGTCCACCTTCACCTCAACCTTGGTGCCCGGCTCCCAGTATTCCTTTGGACGCCAGCGCACCTCTTGGTTGTTGACCCAGTAGAAAGCGCCCTTAACCTCAGGGTTGGTGGTCACAGTAATGGTCTTCTCGGCCGCCTTGCGGTCCGTAATCGGCACGCCGAAGTTCACGCCAATGACCTGGCCTACGCCGACCTCAGAGTCCGGGATCGGGGTAAGCGAGACCTCGGCAACGCCCGCTGCTTGCGGAGTGGAAAAACTGAGTTTCTTCTTGTTGCCATCCACATCGGAGGCCACGATGGAATAGGTGTGGTTATAGCCCAAGTCCTCCGCAGTAGACCACGTCTTGGCGTCCTTGGAGAGCTTTTCTTTGACTTCCACGCCCATTTCATTGGTCATGGTGACGCTCTTGAGCTTGCCGGTGGTCTTCACGGTGACGGGCTGGGACGGATCCACGTTCTTCGCCCCGTCTTTCACGGAAACCTTCAGGCCATCCTTTTTCTTTTCGGACTCTTTGCCCTCTTTGCCGCTGCCCTTCTCCCCGTCCGCGCTTGCGGCGGTGGATTCTTGGTCAGCGGCCTGATTCTCGGCAGAGGAATCGGAGGAGCAGGAGGCGGCGGCTAGGGAAATGCACGCAACGCCCGCGGCCGCGATGAGGCGGCGCGCAATAGGGAGGGAATGTTTCACTGAGTTGCCCTTAGACACGTATTTGCTGCTTTCAAAGACCAATTTAGATTAGCGTCTCGATCCAGCAATTACCAGAAGCCACTTCAGGCATTAACCAATTCGTTATACACTCCTAAAAATATGCGATGACCAGGCGATTTTACACTTTTCAAGAATGGCTGCTAGAGTATCTACTCGTTGCACAGAGAGCCACACGGCAGGAAGTCAACAATGCGCCATTAGCTCAATTGGCAGAGCAACTGACTCTTAATCAGTGGGTTCGGGGTTCGATTCCCTGATGGCGCACCACTTAAAAATTTAAACAAAAAATTAGGCCGGGCAATCGCCCGGCCTTTTTGTTATCTTACCCGCAGCGGGGCAATGAGCGGAGCGCCGCCATGCTGGACGACGTCCGCCTCTACCCCATACACGCCTTCCACGAGCTCCCCCGTGAGAACGTCCGACGGCGCGCCCTGAGCGCGAATATGGCCCTTCTTAAGCACCACCAGCTGGTCGCACATGCGCGCAGCCAGGTTGATGTCGTGGATGGCCACTAGGCCTAGGCTGCCGTCGCGCTTCGCCTTCGCACGCACCTCATCCAATACAAAGATCTGGTGGTGCAGGTCGAGGGCGGACGTAGGTTCGTCGAGAAGCATCAGGCCTGGGTTGCCCACCAACATCTGCGCCACCGCCACCAGCTGGCGCTGGCCGCCGGAAAGCTCATTGAGGTAGCGCGAGGCAATCGCGTCTAGGCCCAGCGAGTGCAGCACCTCACCGGTGCGCGTAATCGGGTCCTCGCAGGCCTCACGGCGCGCAGAGATCAGCACGGCCTCAAATGCCCGCAGCGCGGCTGTGCTCGTGAGATCCTGCGGCACGTAGCCGATGAGCTGCCGGCGACGCTTGCCGCGCGGGGCCGTGCCATCGACGCGGAAATCCACCTCACCATCGCAGCCGCGGTGCACGCCGGCCAGGGACTTGATAAGCGTGGTCTTGCCGGAGGCATTCGGACCCAACAGGCCCACCAACTGCCCGCCGTGGAGTTTTTCCACATCCACGGACTCCAGCACGCGGTGCTTGCCATAGGCCGCACTCAGCCCGGAAATAGTCAGTTCTACGTCCACAATGCCCTCCTTCGGGTCATAACGATGGCAATGAAGAATGGCACGCCCAGAAGCGAGGTAACAATGCCAATGGGAATAGCCAGGCCCGGCTTAATCATCAGGCTCACCGCATGCGCGGCACACATCACGGCCGCGCCCGCCGCCATGGAGGCCGGCAGGAAGTAACGCTGATCCTCACCCACCAACATGCGGGCGATGTGCGGGCCCACCAAGCCAATGAAGCCGATGATGCCCGCGAAGGCCACGGTAGTCGCCGCAACGAGCGAGACCACGATGAGCACCACAACGCGCAGGCGGGAGGTATTGATGCCCATGGCGGTAGCGCGGGCGTCACCAAGCCGCAAGGCAGTAAGGCGCCAGCCCAGCGCCCACAAAATGGGCAGGGCGATAATCAGCACGGCCGCCAGCACGCCGTTGGCCGCCCAATTGGCGCGGGTAAGAGAACCCATGGACCAAAAGACGATCTGCTGCAGCGCCTCGGCCGAGGACTGGTATTGAATAAGCGCCAGCATGGCTTGGAAGAAGAACACCAAGCCAATGCCCAGCAGCACCATGGTCTCCGCCTTCGCGCCGCGGATAACGGCCGCGATAACAATAATGGCCGTAGCCACCGCGGCCGCAAGCCACGCCACCAGCGCCAAGTTAAACTGCGGCTGCGCAATCAGCTGCCACTTGAGCACGATGGAGCTGGCGCCGCCAAACGCGGCGGCCGCAGAAATGCCGAGGGTAAACGGCTCGGCTAGCGGGTTATTGAGGATGGTCTGCATCTCCGCGCCGGCCAAGGACAAGGCCATACCGATAAGCACGGCCATCACGGCCATAGGCAGGCGCAGTTGCCACAGCACCGTGCGCGTCTGGTCCTCCAGACCCGCGGGATTCACGATGCCCTTCATGACCTCGCCCGGGCTGATATCAATCGCGCCCACAAAGTTGCTGATGATAAAAGCCACGGCCGCAATCAGCGTCAGGCCCGCCACAATACCGATGCGTTGCCACGTTAACTTCTTATGCTGCCGCGCTAGCGCGGCTACCTCTGCGCCCTCCATTAGTTGGTGCTAAAGAAGGTTCCCTCGCCAGAGACCGGCGAGTACTTTTCTTGCGCGTCCATCCACTGCTTGGCGACGTCCATATCGGCATACGCCTCCGGATCAATCCACTCGGCGACCTGCAGCAGCGCCAGGTAATTAAACGGCGAATCATAGAACTGGTGCCACATGCTGTGGAAGTGGCGCTCCTTGACCGCACGCAGCTTATCGAAGCCGGCCTGCTTGCCCGGCAGCTTAGCCACACTGCCCTTGGCTTCCTTTTCATCGATGCCATAACCGACGGCCGCATAGCCGACTGGGTGACCCTCATCGTCCTTCATATCGGACCAATCGCCACCGGTAGCAATGATCATGTCCGGGTCGGCTTCTAGGACCTTTTCCGGGGTGATTGTGCCGGACTCGCCCGGGATGATTTCATCGGCAATATTCTCGCCGCCGGCCGCGTTGACCAGCTGGGAGATATTGGAATCGTTCCACGAACCGCAGCAATCGGAAACGCCGGCCGCACGCCAGACGAAGGTCCGCGGCTTATCCTTAACCTTCTCCGCGCGTTCCTCCACCAAGTCCACGGTCTTTTGCCAATCCGCGTTGAATTCCTCCGCGCGGTCCTCTTGGCCGAAGATTTCGCCGAAGATGTCCATGGTCTTAGGGGTATTCTCCAGCGGGTCGCGACGGAAGTCGGTCACCGCGTACTTCAGGCCGGCCTGCTCCATCTTGTCGGTCAGGCCCGCTTCGCGGGAGGCATCGTATTGATCCAGCGACAGCACGATGAGATCCGGATCCAAGCTCACAAGCTTCTCCACGGTGACATCGCCTTTGGTGAAGCCGCCAATCTCCGGAACCTCGTTAACGGAGGGCAGCTCCTTTTCCAGCGCGTTGTAGTAATCCGGCACGTTTTGCTTCAAGTCCGTGCCAATGCCGACGACCTTATCCAGCGGATTATCGGTATTGAGCACGCCGGTGGCAAAAATCGATCGACCCTCCCCCAAAATCACGCGATCGGGAGCCTTATCCAGTTCCACATCACGGCCGGTGATATCGGTGAAGGAGAACTCAGCATCGCCGCTGGAGCCGCCAGCTACTTCCTCAGCCGCGCCGCAGCCGACGAGCGCGGTTGCCGACGCCGCCACAACCGCCATCACCTTGAAGGGGGTATGAGCCATTTTTAGTCCTTGGTTGTTGGATGCCCTCGCGGCAGCCGCGAGGAGCCTTACATAGGACATCCTAACCTGACTAAGTAAGGTAACCCAAACCTAAACGGGTTCACCGTTGATCGTGTAGTCTTCCGGCTCTCCCTTGGGCACCTCGGTGCCGTCCGACATGGTGCGATCTTCCAGCTCCCCATCCGGATCCACGATGGCAATATCGAAGCCAGACTCGCGAATTCGGCGCAGCCCCTCCTTCAGCATGCGTCGGCCCATGCGGTTCGTGCCCGTAATATGCGATAGCTCGAGCACCACCGTGCCCTCGCCAAAATCCGACTCCATCAACTCGTACAAGATAGTCTCGGCCGCGTTGAAGTTGATCAGGCCCTGCAGGTAGATCACGGTCAGCTCCGCGTCCTGCTCCACCTTGCGCACCGGGTTCACGCCATAGCGCTCGTCCGTAGACATCAGGTGCAGGCCCATGTCCTTCGACAACAGCTTGAACGCATCCACCCCGCGCACCGAGTTGCCTTCCTTGTTCAGTCGCGGCGAGAATGTCGCCACGCCCAGCTGGCCCGGCAGCGTGCCCAGCAGGCCGCCCGAAACACCCGACTTCGCCGGGATACCCACCTCGGCCATCCACCGGCCGGCGCCGTCGTACATGCCGGCCGAGCTCATTACCGATAGCGTCAACCGGCACACGTCCGCATCGAGAATCTTGTCCCCCGTCACCGGCTGCACGCCACCATTCGCCAACGTTGCCGACATCACGGCCAAATCCCGCACCGTCACCACAATCGAGCACTGCTCAATATAGGTCGACACCGCATCGTGCGCCTCGTCCTGGATGATGTCGTAGTTGCGCAACATGTGCGCCAGCGAGAGGTTGCGTTCGCTGACTTCCAGCTCGGAGGAACGCATGGCGTCGTCGATAAGCAAATCGCGCCCCGCCAGCCGCGAAAAATAGGTGCGCAGGCGCTCCACGCGCGCGGCAGGCTCCGAATCCACGCCATTAATCAGCTGCGTGACCGCAATCGCGCCCGCATTAATCATCGGGTTGACCGGCCGATGGTCATCTCGGTTGAGCGAAAGCTCGTTGAAGGCCTCGCCCGAAGGCTCCATACCCACAATCTCGCGCACCGCGGAAAGACCAAGCTCCTGGAGAGCCAGCGCATAAACAAAAGGCTTGGACAAGGACTGAAGGGTAAATTCCACCTCATCATCGCCCGCAGAATAAACGTGGCCGGTGGTGGTGCACATCGCGGCGCCGAGGTATTCAGGCTCCGCCTTAGCCAGCTCCGGAATATAGTCCGCCACGGCGCCGTCGCGATTATCGCGCACCTTGGTGAGGATTTCCTGCAAATAAAAAGGGATTGGTGTCTTCATCCCAACCCAGCCTACGAAAAAGTCCCCGCGGTGTGCGGGGACTTCACAATTAGTGGCGCTCGGACAGCAGGCGCTGCAGCTCCTTCAGGTCGCTCTTGCGGCGGCGAGAGCGGAAGACCGAGAAAGCAATCAGGCCAACCACAGCGGCGCCGACGCCACCCAGGGCCATCTGCACGTTGCGGTCCTGCAGCTTATCGGTGGCCGCGGTCTTAGCCTCGTTGGCAAAGTTCTGCGGCTTGCTGCGCTGTGCCAGCTCGTCCAAGGTGCCGGCCAGCTGGCGGCGGGTGCGCTCGATATCGCGCTGAATGTCTTCAATATTGCGTGCCACGAAGTTCTCCTCTTAACTTAGGTTCGCTCTTAACGGGGTCATTCTACCCCGCCGCCCCAAAAGCGTGCAGCCCGGGCGGTAAGTAAGGTGGAAACCATGACTGAAAACCGTTTGAATGTTGGAGATACCGCCCCTGCTTTTGCGCTTGCCGACGACGCCGGAAACACCGTTTCCCTCGCCGATTACGCAGGCCAGCACGTATTGGTCTACTTCTACCCCCGCGCCAATACCCCGGGCTGCACCAAGGAAGCCTGCGATTTCCGCGATTCCCTGGAACAGCTCAATGATCTCAATATTGCCGTCGTAGGCATCTCGCCAGATAAGCCGGAGGCGCTGGCGAAGTTCCGCGCGGACCACGAGCTGAACTTCCCGCTGCTGTCGGATCCTGATAAGTCTGTCATGACCGCCTACGGCGCGTTTGGGGAAAAGAAGAACTACGGCAAGGTCGTCCAGGGCGTTATCCGCTCCACCTTCCTGGTCGAGCCGGATGGCACCATCGGCCAGACGCACTACAACGTCAAGGCCACCGGCCACGTCGCCCGCGTGATGAAGGGGCTTAGCTAGCGCGTGGGAGAGATTCTGCTACCGCGGCGTCGGCCAGCGCAGGCGCGCAGTCGCGAGCGCTTCGAGCGCATTCTGCAGGCCGCCCGCGCCGTGCTTGTCGACGTCGGCTTTGAATCCTTCACCGTCGACGAAGTCGCCCACCGCGCCGGGGTGCCCATCGGCACGCTGTATCAGTTCTTTGCCAATAAATACGTGCTCGTCTGCGAGCTCGACCGCCAAGACACGGCCGCCAGCCGGGCCGAAATCGAGCGCTTCTCCCGCCGTGCCCCGGACGTGCAGTGGCCCGATGTGCTGGATGAAACCATCGATCACCTGGCGCGCATGTGGCGCGACGATCCCTCCCGGCGCGCCGTGTGGCATGCCGTGCAATCCACCCCCGCCACCCGCGCGACGGCCGCAGATACCGAGCGTCAGCTGCTTTGCCCCTTGTCAGAAATCCTCTCCCCGCTCGCGCCGTCCATGAGCGATGACCAACGCATTGACCTGGCCGGCTTCCTTATCCACAGCGTGGTCTCGCAGCTCAATTACGCAACTGCGGGCGACCCAGGCGACTTTGACGCCGTGGTCGTAGAGATTAAGCGCATGCTCGTTTCGTATCTATTTGCCATTGCGGCCCACTGGGGCAGTTGACGCTTAAACAAGTTATCCACAGCTGCGGACGTCTTCGCCTCGGCTCACCCGCCGGCTCTGCTTAAAGTTGCAGCCATGAGCGCACTTAAGGCCTATGCCACCCATATTGCCTCGGCGATGGACATCCTCGCCGAGGCCCACGGCATGTCTGAGTGCGCCCTTCTCGATCTGGGCTTGCCGGATGTCGAGGCCCGCGACCTCCGCGCCCTGGCCGCGGTCTACTTCGGCCCGACCGGCTTCAGCCGCAAGCAACGTCACGCAGCCGCGGCCGCCCGCCACCACGATCTCGTAACGCTCAAGCTGATTGAAAAGTACGCCTCCCGGGTGCGCACTAAGCGTGAGGCGTGGAACCTACGCGTGGAGCTGTGCCGCCTGCGTGGTCCGGCTTCTGAAATTGCCCGCCGCGCCAAGCAGCGCCTGCGCGAACTTCGCCCGCGCCGCATGCCACCCCGCGAAGGCGTCCAACTCCTTCGCCGCCCTAACGGACCGTGGACCATGCGGATTACCGCACCCTCGGCCTTCCTTGCTGAATTCGACGCCGCGCTCGACCCCGACCGCCCACTCGATTCCCTCCGCGACCTCCTTCGCGGCACCGGCGCGCCTTCCGCGCGCACCACCACCAACGTCATCATCCCGCTCAACGCTCTAGACCAAATCCTGGACGGCGACGGCGAGGAAGTCACGCTGCGCCTTAGCAATGGCGCCACCATTTCCGGCGCCGAACTCGTCGAGCGCACCTTCACCGAGCACGGCCTCGCGACGCTTATCCACCCCGTCAAGGGCCCAGTCAACCTGTATCGCACATCGCGTTACGCCACCGAGAAACAGCGGCAGATGGCCGCGGCCGAAAATCCCACCTGCCCATGGCCGCCGTGCAACCATCCGGCGGACAAGGCCCAGATCCATCACCTCAAGGCGTGGAAACACGGCGGGTTGACCAATATGGAGAACCTGACGGTATGCTGCCCCTACCACAACGGGGTCAACCAAGATGATCCAAATGCCCCGCCGCTGCGCGGGCGCCTTGCCCGGGTCAATGGCAAGGTCCGCTGGGTCCGTTAGCGCTGCCTCTGCGAGGTAGCGCTACTCGGCGTGTCATCGGCCATAAGAATGTCGTGGACAAGGTCGCGCGCGGCGCTTAACGCATCACGGCCAGAGTCAGGATGGCCGTCGGTGGCGAAGACCTGACACTCGTGATCGGGGATCACCTCCGCGCGGCGGGTTATGCCACGCTGCGCGGTATAGGCATCAAAGAGGTTATCGATGCTCAGGGCTACTCCTCGTTTTTTAGTTGCTCGCGCAGCTGCTGGAAATACTCGCGGGCAGCCTGGGGCTGCGCAGTGGAGTGCGGGCCCTGCTGCGGCTGCGGCTCTGCCTGCTGGTGCTCGGAGCGTTGCTGCTCAGCGTGCTGGGAAGCGGCGATGGCTTCGCGCTTGGCGCGTTCGGCCTGACGCTTGGATTCGCGCTCGATTTCTTCGGCGCGGGAAGGTTTCTTAGGCTGCAGGCGACGGCGCTGCGACGGCTCCTCGGCAGAGTCGAGGGCGCGATTGGCCATGAGGACATCGCGCATACCGCTGAAAAGATCGCCCATCCCCTGCGGGTTAGAGGGCATGTAAAGAACGGACGCCTGGCCGTTGTGGGAGACGTCGACCATTGCGTCGAGGTACTGGGAAACCAGCATGAGGGCTTCGGGGGATTCTTCCACGCCGGCGTCGCGAAGCATCTCGTACTGCTGGGCAATGCCCTCGACGATTTCCTTACGCTGGTCGGCGACGCCGCGGCCCTGCAGCTTCTTCGCCTCGGCTGCACCCTCAGCTTCCTTGACCACGCGGATCTTTTCAGCCTCCGCCTGGGCGACGGCCGCCTCGCGCTCGCGCTGCGCCGCGTTAATGGAGTTCATGGACTCGCGCACCCGGGAATCGGGGCGAATATCGGTGACCAAGGTGTTGACAAAATTCCAGCCATACTCGGCCATGTTGTCGCGCAGGGAGGCCGCAACATTGCGGGCGATGGTGTCCTTGGAGGAGAAGGAATCATCTAGGTTCATATTCGCTACGGAGGAACGAACATTGTCCTGGACGTAGGCCACAATCTGCTGCTCGTGATTGGAGAGCATGTAGTACGCCTCGCGCTCGCGCCCCTGGACTACCTCGTACTGCACGGCAACAGGGATTTGGACGAAGACATTGTCCTTCGTCTTGGTCTCCACCATCACATCCAGCTGGCGCACCTGCAGCGAAATCTTATCGCGTACACGGTCCACCCACGGCATCTTAAAGTGCAGGCCAGCATGCGCCACCTTTTGGAATTTGCCCAAACGCTCCAAAATGGCAGCTTCGCGAGTGCGAACGATGAAATAGCCATCGAAAAGCGTTCCCAAGATAATCAGCAGGATAAAAACTATTACTATGGTGGCAATCATTGAATCTCCCTAAATGTCGTGATGATCACTAATATTTTCGCATAGGAAATAGCGAAATGCTAGTGATCGTCAATAAGCGAAAAGAGCTTCCCCAAGATGGTCGCACCATCCTCGCGGATGCCGTTGTGCTGGAATTCATTGTTAATCCACGGCCGCAGGTCTCCCAGGTGCGCGGCCGTAGCCAAGGACTCCTCGAGCGGGACGAAAATATCATCAACGTAGATGGCCGCGGCCGTGGTGGGCACCTCGCCCAACGCATAGGGCGGGGAGAATTCGTGGCGGGCAAGACCATGGGCGGCGTCGGCAAACGCTTGCAAGGCTGGGTCCTCGTCGAACTGCCAGGGGAAAATGTGCTCGCCGGTCAGCCAGGTGCCGCCCTCAGCAAACTCCGGAAATTCCTCGCGCACGCGGTGCGCCGCCCAGTTCGTAGCGGCCTGGCCACCGGCGCCGCCATAAATCGACTCATGGATTGCGGCGTACAACGGAGCGTCTGCAAAGCTCACGCGCTGGCCGACGTCCGCCAGGAAATCACCCCGCAACCGCTTCTCCCCCGCCTCGGTGCGGAAGGGCTCCTCCAGCAGATAGGCCAGCGAATCAAAGCCGGTGCCACGGCCGAGCTCAATGCCGATGGTACGAAAGCGCAGCGCGGACAGGCGCTCACCGGTAGGAAGCCGCTCATCTGAATTGTCCAGGTGGGAAATGATCTCCTCGATCCGGCCTTGTGCCCACGGGAATTCGCGGTAGAAACGCTGCTGGCGGGCCTTGAGTTTGCTGAAGGTAGCGCGGTAGAGCTCGTCCGCGCCCTTCAGCGTGGGGATGCCGCCGGTGAAGAAAGCATGCTCGACGCGCTCGGGTGCCTGGGATAGGTAGGCGGTGATGCAAAAACCGCCGAAAGACTGCCCGAACAGCGACCATTTCTCGATTCCGAGGTGCTCGCGCAGGCGCTCGGCATCGCGGACGATATTGTCTTGGCGCAGCAACGCCAAGTGCTCTGCAGTGCGCTCTGCGGCCGGGCTAAGCGCATCAATGCGGTGCGAGCGGCCGGTGCCGCGCTGATCCATGAGGATAACGCGGTAGCGCTCCAGTGCCTTGCCAATCAGCCCCGTAGGCGCCAATGGCCGAGGCGCCGGGAAACCAGGACCGCCCTGCAGGTAGAGCAATGCGGGCAGGCCCTCGCCGCCGGGCGGGATTATTTCGCGGGCGTAAAGCCCAAAAGTCCCGTGGGGATTGGAATAATCCCACGGGACTTCTAGGTGGTGCTCTTTAATTGTGTGGCCGAAGCGGCGATAGGAGGTCATGTCCTCCCAGGCTAGTAGACTTCCAAGCCCTTCGAGCGGAAGACGTCGCGGATTTTCTCCACATCCTCCGGCTTTGGTGGCTTCGTGTCAGCTAGCTGGTAGTTCATGCCCAAGCTATCCCACTTGTCCTTGCCCATATTGTGGAAAGGCAGGACCTCAACGCGCTCAACGTTGGATTTCCAACGCGCCACGATATTGGCCACATTTTCCACGTTCTCTGGCGAGTCCGTGAGGTCTGGCACCACCACGAAGCGGATCCACACCGACTTGCCCATCTTGTTTAGCCTGTCGCCGAAGTCCAGCGTGGGCTGGAGTTCGCGCTGAGTGACCTTGCGATAGGTTTCCTCGTCGCCCGACTTGACGTCGAGAAGCACGAGGTCGATATTGTCCAGGTCCTCGTCACGCAAACGCGCACCGAGGTAACCGGCAGTATCGATGGTGGTGTGAATGCCCGCATCGTGAACTTCCTTGAGCACGCGGCGCGTGAAAGAAAGTTGGAAGAGGGGTTCACCACCGGAGATGGTGAGACCGCCACCGGAAGCGTTGAAGATTGGCTTATAACGCTTAATGCGCTTGACCACATCCTCGACCCGCTCCAGCGTGCCGGTCTTCATCTCCCAGGTGTCTGGGTTATGGCAGTACTGGCAGCGCAGTGGGCAGCCGGACATGAACATCGTCATGCGGGTACCCGGGCCATCGACGGCGGTCACGAGCTCCCAAGAGTGCACGAGGGCAATATCGCCGGTACGGCGCGCCTCCATGAGTTCGGGGCGGGTAATGTCATCGAATTGAGCGTCATTTCCCAGGCCCGCGGCCGCGCCGCGGACTCGCTCTCCTTCTTCAGGAGAGAGGGTAACGACACCAGTAACGCCATCTGCCATGATTAGGAACCCTGGTGGAAGGTGCGGGAGATAACGTCGAGCTGCTGCTCCTTGGTCAGCTTGACAAAGTTGACAGCGTAGCCAGAGACGCGAACGGTGAGGTTCGGGTACTTCTCTGGGTGCTCAACGGCGTCCTCGAGGGTGGACTTGTCCAGCACGTTGATGTTTGCGTGGTACAGACCAGAGTTCATCTGGTGTGCATCGCGGTTTGCCTTCATTGCTGACATGCGGTCTTCGAAAGTTGGGGTTGCCATGATTTTCTCCTTTTCGAGATGGTTGAGGGTTGGTGGTTTTTACTTCTCCATGATGAAGCCGGCATCCAGAACGCCCACCAAGTTATTGATGCGCTCTTCTGGGGTGCGGCCCAATCCGGAAGGAGTAATGGTGTTGGTCAGCGAGATGCCGTCCAAGGCGTCCTTGTAATCCAGCTTGCCGACGGACAGCATGGAAGCAACCATGCCGTGGCTGTCAGCACCGTTTTCAGGGTTAGCGCCTGGGGAGAACGGCGTGCCGGCCTTGTGGCCCGACGGGAAGGCGCCTGTTGCCTTGCCGTAGACCACGTTCGAGGTAATGGTCAGCACGGACTGGGTTGGGATGGCATTGCGGTACATCGGGATGGCCTTAATCTTTTCCATCACGGTGTGGACAATGGTAGCGGCGATATCATCGGCGCGGTCGTCATCGTTGCCGTAGAACGGGAACTCACCTTCGGTGATGTAGTCCGTAATCAGGCCGGTCTCGTCGCGTACCGGGGTGACCTTAGCGTACTTGATAGCAGCCAGGGAGTCGGCGACGATGGACAGGCCGGCGATGCCGCAGCCCATGGAGCGGACGATATTGGAATCGTGCAGCGCCATCTCGACTGCCTCGTAGGCGTACTTGTCGTGGGAGTAGTGGATGATGTTTAGGGCCTCAACGTAGGTGCCAACAACCCAGTCCAGCATCTCCTCGTACTTCTGCCAGACCTCGTCGAAGTCCAGCGGGCCGTCGCCCTTGATGGGCTCGTAGCCTTCGACAACCTGCTTGCCGGATACCTCATCGCGGCCGCCGTTGATGGCGTAGAGCAGAGCCTTTGCGGCGTTCACACGAGCGCCGAAGAACTGCATCTGCTTGCCAACTTCCATCGGGGAGACACAGCAAGCAATTGCGGCGTCATCGCCCCACTGCTCACGAATCTGGCGGTCAGACTCGTACTGGATGGAGGAGGTCTCAATGGAGATGTGGGCGCAGAATTCCTTGTAGCCCTCTGGCAGCTTCGGATCCCAGAAGATGGTGATGTTCGGCTCAGGTGATGGGCCAAGGTTCACCAGGGTCTGCAGCAGACGGAAGGAGGTCTTGGTGACCATGTGGCGGCCGTCGTTGCCAAAGCCAGCGTCGGACCAGGTTGCCCAGTATGGGTCGCCAGAGAAGATCTGGTCGTAGTCGATGGTGCGCAGGAAGCGAACGATACGCAGCTTGAGAACCAGGGAGTCAATGATCTCCTGGGCGTCTTCCTCGGTGATGATGCCAGCGGCGAGGTCGCGCTCGAAGTAGCAATCGAAGAAGGCGGACAGGCGGCCGATGGACATTGCGGCGCCATCCTGGGACTTAATGGAAGCCAGGTAGCCGAAGTAGGTCCACTGCACTGCCTCGTGAGCGGTCTTGGCCGGCTGGGAGATGTCGAAGCCGTAGGACTCGGCCATCTTCTTGAGCTTCTTCAGGGCCTTGATCTGCTCGGAGTGCTCCTCGCGGAAGCGTGCCCAGTGCTCAGAGAAGCCAGCATCTGCGACGGAATCGCGGGAAGCCTGCTTTTCCTCGATCAGGTAATCCACACCATAAAGTGCGACACGGCGGTAGTCGCCGATGATGCGGCCACGGCCGTAAGCATCCGGCAGGCCGGTGATGATGTGTGATGAACGAGCAGCGCGGATGCGCGGGGTGTAGATATCGAAGACCGCATCGTTGTGGGTCTTGCGGTAACGGGTGAAGATCTTCTCCACCTCAGGATCTACTTCCTTGCCCGCTTCGGCGATAGCCTGCTTGACCATGCGCCAGCCACCGAACGGCATCATGGCGCGCTTCAGCGGGGTATCAGTCTGCAGACCGACGATAACGTCGTCGTCCTCTGAGATGTAGCCGGCCGGGAAGGCGTCGATGTCGGTCGGGGTGTGGGTGTCAACGTCGTAGACGCGCTGCTTGCGCTCGACGGACAGGTAATTCTTTTCCAGGGTGTCCCAGACACGCTTGGTCTTCTCGGTCGGGCCTGCCAGGAAGCTGGAGTCGCCGTCGTACGGCGTGTAGTTGCGCTGGATGAAGTCGCGGACGTTGATGCCCTCGGTCCATGGACCGGACTCAAATCCCTTCCAAGCTTCAAACTGTTGAGGCTGCGTTGCGGTAGTCATAATTCCCTTCTTTCGGGCGAATTTCTAGCAGGGGATAAATGCCGCTTTCTTCGAGCCACAGCACCAAGCCCCTCTGGCCTCAATTGTTGACTAAATCCCTGGTAATAACAAGTCTCGCAAACGTTTGAAAGCCAAGTAATAAACCGGTCGTGTTGTTTAGCTGGTTAGTGGTTTCATGCAGAACGCACGTACGTCTTTTATCGGGGGTGAACTAGCCCCGAACGTGTTCCTCATCACCGCTAGATTTTGGTCGCTACCTGCACGAACCTCTACTGTTAATCCCGTTCAGCTTCGCTTCCGCACAAAGGAGGACTTCGTGGCTTCCCAGCCCAAGCATCCAGTAGATATCGTCCCACCCACACCCAAACTAGCTGCCTTGGGTTTACAGCATGTGCTGGCGTTTTATGCCGGCGCAGTCATCGTCCCGCTGCTTATTGCCGGCTCGCTCAATCTGGATGCGGAAACCACCATCCACCTCATTAATGCGGACCTGTTGACCTGTGGCATTGCGACGATCATTCAGTCCCTGGGCGTCGGCAAGCGCATTGGCGTGCGCCTGCCCATCGTGCAAGGCGTGACTACTACGGCCGTCTCCCCGATTATTGCCATCGGCTTGGGCGCAACCGACGGCGCGGGTGGGGTGGCCTCGCTGCCTACCATCTATGGCGCCATTATTGTCGCCGGCCTTTTTACCTTCTTTGCGGCGCCGGTCTTTGGCAAGGTGCTGCGCTTCTTCCCGCCGGTGGTTACCGGTTCGGTCCTGCTGGTTATGGGTACGTCACTGTTGGGGGTGTCGGCCAATGACTTTGTCAATTACGCCGAGGGCGTGCCGGCCACCCGCGACTTGCTCTATGGCTTTGGCACGCTCGCGGTCATCATCTTGGTGCAGCGTTTTTCCTCGGGATTCCTGGGCACTCTGGCCGTGCTCATCGGCCTAGTCTTAGGCACTGGCGTGGCGCTCGTGCTTGGCGACGCCTCCTTTGACGAGGTCTCCTCCGCCCCCGCCCTCGGCATTACTACCCCGTTCTACTTCGGTATGCCGAAGTTTGACCTAGTAGCTATTTTCTCGCTCATCATCGTCATGATCATCACCATGGTGGAGACCACCGGTGACGTCTTTGCCACCGGCGAGATTGTAAAAAAGCGCATCCGCCGCGATGACGTCGTGCGTGCCATTCGCGCCGATGGTCTGTCCACCCTGGTGGGCGGCGTGATGAACTCCTTCCCCTATACCTGCTTTGCCCAAAACGTTGGCCTGGTGCGCCTGACCAGCGTGAAGTCGCGCTGGGTGGCCGTTGCCGCCGCCGGGTTCATGATGGTGCTGGGCATTCTGCCCAAGGCCGGCGCGGTCGTGGCCTCCATCCCCTCCCCGGTTCTCGGCGGCGCGTCTCTGGCACTTTTCGCCAACGTGGCGTGGGTGGGTCTGCAGACCATCGCCAAATCCGATCTTTCTGATGGCCGCAACTCCGTCATCGTCACCTCCGCGCTGGGCTTGGCCATGCTGGTGACCTTCAAGCCGGATATCGCCACCGCCTTCCCGGAGTGGGCACAAACCTTCGTCTCTTCTGGCATGTCCATCGGCGCCATTACCGCCATCGTGCTCAACCTTTTGTTCTTCCATACAGGGGGCAAGCAGGGAACGCAGGTGTCTCGGGCCGTCGGCAAGAGCGTGAGCTTGCAGCAGCTCAATGGCGCCTCCCGCGAGGAATTCGTCTCGGCGCTGCGCCCGCTGTTTAATAACGAGACCTGGCCGCTGGAGCTGGCGTGGGAGTCGCGGCCCTTCGGCGATGTTAATGAGCTGCGCGCGGCCATTCAGGTGGCCGTGCTGACCGCGGATGATTCCCGCCGCGCCGCCCTCATCCACGATTACCCGGCCATGGATGAGCTGCTGCTTGCCGACGCCGACGAGGCCGCCACCATCTCCGCCGACCGCGGCTCCCTGGGCCTGACCGACCTGGATGATGTGCAGACCGAGCGCATCACCGAGCTTTCCGCCGCCTACCGCGAGCGCTTTGACATGCCGTTTGTGGCCTATTTGGATACCAATGACACCGTCGACCGCGTCATTGATGCCGGCGTGCGCCGCCTAGCCAACTCCCCGGAGCAGGAGTACCGCACCGCACTGGGCGAAATCGTAGAAATTGCCAACGACCGCTTCGATATCCTGCTGGCCGATGCCAACCCGGTCCGCTCCTCGTGGGACCGCAAGTTCACCGAGGTGGACTAGTTAGCGAAAAGAAAAGTCCACCTCGGCCTCTGGGTCCACTCCGGAAATAATGCCGGTGTAGAACTGCTTGGCCTGGGATTGGAGGACATCGCGATTATCCGCGATGTCCTCTTTCTTTTTATCCTCATTGAGGATTTTGGTGATGGTTTCCGCCTTATCGATATCCGGGGTAATCCAGCTCAACGCGCCGTTGTCCTCCACCGCGGTTTCGAAATTCTCATCCGAGTGCCCGATGAAAATGAACTCTGGGATCTGCACGCGGAAGTGGTGCGGGGATTCTTCTTCCACCTGAACCTGCGAACCTTCGATGCCGAGCTTCGCGCGGTAGGAGTACTTGATGTACTGGGTGCGCTCGCTGCCCGGGACCTGCCAATTCCACAGCTTGCTGTTGGCGGATTCCTCCGATAGGCCCTCGATACCCAGCGAGACGAGCACCACCTGCTCTTCACGCTCCACGGCCTTGATGACCTTGGTATTACTCGATTCGGTCTCCACCTCCACCGGTTCCCGCACCTGCCAAATGAACACCGCGGCGGCAGCCACGGCGGCAATGAGAATGACGGCGACTAGGGTGGAAAGCAGCTTTTTCATGATGACCATCTTAGGGCGACTATGCGGGCGGTGATATGCGAAAGCGCCGCCAGCTTCGAGAGCCAGCGGCGCCGATAGTGCGCCCGGTGAGACTTGAACTCACACGTCATAAGACACTAGAACCTAAATCTAGCGCGTCTGCCAATTCCGCCACGGGCGCGGGGGACTTGCCATAGTGTACACGGCACGCCGTCAATCCAGAAACCAGGGGTGTTCTGTTTTCCGGCCGCTGGTGGGTAGGGTGGAACGCGTGAGCACTCAAGAGGAAAAGAAGAACAAGCGCATGCAGGTGCGGTGGTGGCACATCCTCCTCATCGCGTTTTTCGTCGTGCTCTTCCTATTCCTGGCCTATTGGCAATGGACGCGCTTCCGCTCCGGCTCGGGCACCTTCCAAAACTTGGGCTATGCCTTCCAGTGGCCACTGTTCGCCGTGTTCGTGGTCTATGCCTATCGCACCACGCTGCGCTATGAAAACGAGCGCCTTGCGGCCGAGGAAGAAGCCCGCGACATGGATAGCACCGTCACTGAGGCCCCGGCTGAGTCTCCCGCACAGCCGCAGGCAGATACCAAAATCGATGAGGATTTCCTGCCCCAGCGGCCGCAGATAGATGTGGAAACGTTCAACGCCATGAATACCCCGCGCCGCCGGCGCGGCGAGAATGAAGAAAGCTGATTATGACCAATAAAGTTCACCCCGCCCGCCAGGCCCGCATCCGCGGACCTTTGAAGTTTTTCTCCATCGCGGCCACCGTGACCGGTGTCTTCCTGATTATCCTGGTCATCCGCATGGTCTGCCAGTACCTCATCGGCATGGAGATCCCAGAGTGGGCCACCTATATCGCGATCGTGCACGGCATCGCGTACATGACCTACCTGCTGTCCATCCTCATCCTCGGCCCGCGCGCGCTGTGGCCGGTGGGCAAGCTCTTTACCACCGCCCTTGCCGGCGTGGTGCCCTTCCTGTCCTTCTGGATGGAGCACAAGCGCCGCAAGGAGATTAAGGAGGAGTTCCAGCTTTAGGAACTACGAACCAGCTCCGCGATGGCGGGGACTAGTTGACTTAGAGCGCGGCCGCGATGCGAGACCGCGTTCTTTTCTTCTGAGACCATCTCCGCGGCCGACCGGGACTCGCCTTCTGGCTGAAAGAGCGGGTCATAGCCAAAGCCGTTGTCCCCGCGCGGCTCGCGCAGGAAGCGGCCTTCCCAGCGGCCCTCGGCCACGTGCTCGGTGCCATCGGGAGTCACGAGCGCGCAGACGGAGACAAAGGCGGCGGCGCGGCGCTCATCGGGGACATCGGCCATCTGTGCCAAGACCAGGTCATTATTGGCCTGGTCATTGCCGTGCTGGCCGGACCAGCGGGCGGAAAGCACGCCGGGCATGCCGTTGAGCTCTTCGATGGCCAGGCCGGAATCATCCGCGATGGTGGCAAAGCCGGTCGCGGCCGCGCCGGCGCGGGCCTTGATGAGCGCGTTATCGGCAAAGGTGCGGCCGTCTTCCACCGGCTCTGGGTAGGGCTCCACGGCGGATAGCGGGCGCAGCTCGACGCCCTCGATGCCGGCGTCGGCCAGGATGCGCTCCAGCTCCGCGAGCTTCTTCGGGTTATTGGACGCGACGAGAATTACCACCCCAGCGCCGCCTTCTGTGCGGCAATGAGCTCGCGGCAGCCCTTCTGGGCTACGTCTAGCATCTCGTTGAGCTCCTCGCGGCCAAAGAGGCCATGCTCGCCGGTGCCCTGGATTTCCACGAAGTCACCGGATTCCTGCATCACCACGTTGAGGTCGACCTCGGCGCGGGAGTCTTCCTCATAGGGCAGGTCGAGGCAGATTTCGCCATCAATGATGCCGACCGAGACCGCTGCGATGGGATCGAGCAGCGGCTCGCCGGGGACGACGCCCTCGGCCTTGAGGTGTGCGATGGCGTCGGCAAGCGCAACATAGGCGCCGGTGATAGACGCAGTGCGGGTGCCGCCATCAGCCTGGAGGACGTCGCAGTCGAGCTGGATGGTGTTCTCGCCCAGCTCCTCCAAGTCCACCGCGGCGCGCAGGGAGCGGCCGACGAGGCGGGAAATCTCATGGGTGCGGCCCTTGACCTTGCCCTTCATGGATTCGCGCGGCATGCGGTCATGGGTGGCAGAAGGCAGCATGGCGTACTCGGCGGTAAGCCAGCCTTCGCCCGAATCACGCTTGAAGCGCGGCACGCCATATTCCACAGATGCAGTGCACATGACGCGGGTATTGCCAAACTCCACCAGCACCGAGCCGGCCGGGTTGGTGGTGAAATTGCGGGTAATGCGGACGCTGCGCATCTGGTCGAGCGCGCGCCCATCGGCACGAGTAAATTCAGTCATGCCGCCCAGCGTATCTTAGAACTCCATCCCCGCGGCGCCGAGGACAATCTCGCCGTCGAATTCGGAGCGGGCGGCCTCCAAAGTAGCTTGCGCATCGCCCCACGGCTGAATGTGGATGAGCACGAGCTTGCTCACACCCGCCTCGCGCGCCGCCCTACCGGCTTCCGCGCCCGACATATGCATGTCCGGCGCCTTGCCCTCAGAGGTCTCGCCCCAGGCCGCCTCGCAGAGGAAGATGTCGGCACCACGGGCGGCTTCGACAAGCGCGGGCGTATACGAAGAGTCACCGGAATAGGTAATAATCTGGCCCGTCTTCGTATGCTCCACGCGCAAGGCATAGGCCTCTACCGGGTGGTTTACCGCGAAGGGGGTGATATAGACATCATCTACCAGCTGGCGCTCGCCCGGCTCCCAGGCACTAAAGGCGAAGGTATCGGACATGTCATCGATGCCATCGACCTCATCGGAGGACAGGCGGCCCAGGTGCGTGGGCGTAGCCTTCGGCCCGAAGCACATATTGCGCGAAGCCGCCGGCGCCGTGGGATGGAAGCGGCGCCACACCATCAGGGAAGGAAAATCCAGGCAGTGATCGGCATGCAAATGGCTAAAGGCCACGTGCGCATCACAAGGATCCTGCTGCTGTTCCAGCTGCGCCAAGGTGCCAGGGCCCATATCGAGGACGATGGACGGCGCATTATCGAAGGACAGCAAGTAGCCTGAGGCGGGATTCTGGGCGGTGGGGACGCTACCGGAGCAGCCTAGGATGGTCAGCTTCATGGGCTCAATAGTTCCATGAAATCACCCCGCATGCGTACTCAACGTGCAAACGGGGGAGAAATTGCACTTCCTTATGCAATCTGGGGGCCGAGAAAGCGCGTGGCAAGGCGGGCAAAGGCCTCTGGGTCGCCGGTAGATTCAAAAGTGTGGACCGGCTGATTATCTGCGGGGGCCAACATATCCGTTTCCGTGAGAATCCGCATCACATCCTTGGTGGTCTCCTCTGAGGAGGTCACCAGCGAAACATTATCGCCCATCGCCAGCTGGATAATGCCGGTCAACAGCGGATAATGCGTGCAGCCCAACACCAGCGTGTCTACCCCTTGCGCTTGCAGCGGGGCCAGGTAGCCCTCTGCGACGCCGAGAATCTGGCGGCCGGCGGTAATGCCCCGCTCGACAAAGGGAACAAAGTCCGGGCAGGCGGTGGCAAAGGCCTGCACCTTGGGGTTGAGTGCGAATAAGTCTTGATAGGCGCCAGACTTGATGGTGCCTTCAGTGCCGATGACGCCGATTTTTCCATTGCGCGTGGTGGACATGGCACGGCGCACCGCGGGCCGGATGACCTCCACGATGGGGATATCGTAGCGCTCGCGCGCATCGTGTAGGAAGGCGGCGGTGGCGGTATTGCACGCGATGACCAGCATTTTGCAGCCTCGTTCCACCAGCCGATCGGCCACGTCTTGGGAAAAGGCGCGGACTTCAGAGATGGGCCGCGGGCCATAAGGGCTGTGGGCGGTATCGCCGGTATAGATGACGGATTCGTGCGGCAGCTGTTCCATCACCGCGCGGGCCACGGTGAGCCCGCCCACGCCGGAATCAAAGATGCCGATGGGAGAGGTCGCAGTTGGCATTAGCGCTTCACTGCCTTAACCGGGTCGTCCGAGGTAATGGTCATACCGGCGAGGATTCCGCCGATGGCACCGAAGAGGTGGCCCTGCCAGCTCACGCCCTCGTAGACGGGCAACACGCCCCATACCAAGCCGGAGTAGGCGAAGCCGAGCACGATGCCCAAGATGGTCTGGATGAGCGAGCGGTTAAAAATTCCGCGCACAATCAGATATGCCAGCCAGCCATAGACCAAGCTGGAAGCACCGATATGGGAGGTACCGGGGCCGCCGATAAACCAGGTTCCAAGACCCGCGACCAGCGTGGTGATCAGCGTGACCTCCCACCAGGCCTTGCGGCCGGACAGACCGATGAGGAAGCAGAAGATGGCGCCGGGCACCGAGTTAGACATCAAGTGCTCAAAGTTGGCGTGGAGCAGCGGGGCGGTGACAATGCCCCAGATGCCATTGAAATCCAGCGGGCGAATGCCGTAGTTAGAAAGCTGGCCACCAAACAGGAAGGCGTTGATGATGTGGACCGCCCACTCCACCACGAGAAAGCCAATGGCTATAGAAAAGCCGGTGGTGATGCGGCCACTGCGGGTGTAGTTCTTGGAATCGCCGCGATTGACCTGGCCCGTGGGCGCCGGCTGGTAGTTAGATGTTCCACCTAAAGTCATAATGCGCCTTATCTTAGTCCAGCAGATCGCGGTACGCGCTCAAGCCTAGGCCGGGGTCGGCGGCGGTGACCGCGTTGACGATGGCTTCTTCCACGGCGTCGGCGGCCGCGGCGCACAGCTGGGTTATCACCTGCGTGCTCAGTTCGGCCGGGCGCTCGGCAGTGGACAAGGCGAAAATCGTGTCCCCATCCAGCGGCGAATGCGCAGGGCGTACAGCGCGGGCGATGCCGTCGTGGGCAGTCATGGCCAGGCGCTGGGCTTGGGCGGTGGTAACGGGGGCGTCGGTAAGCACGGCGCCAATGGTGGTATTGAGCTTGGACTCCGCTGGGTGCGGCAAGGCGCGGTAGGCGGCAGCATTGACCGGGGTGTGCCCCGGCGCGCCGTACAGCCGGCCGGACTGCGGCTCGATGACCTCGCCCACGGGGTTGGCAACCATCGCGGCGCTGACCTCGTAGTCACCCACCCGGCGCGTGGCCAGCCCGAAGCCGCCGCGCAGTTTGCCAGCAGTAGCACCCACGCCGGCTCCCACCGACCCCATGGATTCGTCGCTGCCCGTGAATGCGGCTCGCAGCGCGGCTGCGCCTTCCTCCGGACCGGGACGGGAAGGCCCGACCAGCAGATCAAAAATCACGGCGCCGGGAACGATAGGCACGCGCGGCCCAGGCTTGTCCTCCCCGAAGACGGGAAAGCCGATCCCTTGCTCTGCCAGCTCATTCATCACGCCGTCGGCAGCGGCCAAGCCAAAGGCGGAGCCGCCTGCTAACACCACGGCGTGGACGCGCTCGACCGTATTGTGCGGCTGTAAAAGGTCCGTTTCGCGGGTGCCTGGGCCGCCGCCGCGCACATCGACGCTGCCGAGCGCTCCGCCCGGCCCGCAGTAGAGCACTGTGACTCCGGTATCGGTGCCGCTATAGTGCCCGATGCTCATGCCGTCCGGCATTAGTCCATCAACACCTGCAGCAGCGAATCCTGGCAAAAAGCCAGCCACTCCACGAGGCTATCGCGGTCAGACATCAGGTTGTCATCGGCCACATCGCCCGCCGCGACAAAGAGGCGGAGGTCGTTGAGGCCAGCGACGAAGGCCTGGGCCTCTTGTTCGTTGATGGTGACCTCTACCCCACCGGTAGGTCCGAGGGCAGAGCCAATCACCTGCAGGTTTTCCAGCTTGGCGCGCGCAATGTCGTTTTCATGCAGGGAACGCAGCAATGATGCATCGCCTTCATATTCCTCATCGCCGGGCATTTCAAAGTCCGGGAAGAGACGGGCCAGCGAGGGATCATCCGGGGCCTCGGTATGGCCGGTGGGCATGTCCAGCATTTCCGCCAGCTCGTCCTTGGGCGCGGACTGGGCGCGCTTAATGATCGCCTCAGAGACGGTGGCGGTGAGATCGCCCAGGACCTCGCGCTCCATTGGTTCGAATACGGCCGTGATCTTCGGCGCGCGCATGAGGGACTTCTTTTTCTTCCACGGTTGCATCTATTTAACCTGCCTGCTGCATCGTTGCCCACAGACCGGCGATCTGGAGCTTTTTCACGTCCGCTTCAATCTTGTCGCGCTCGCCGCTGGACACGGCGGCTTTACCCTCGGTGTGGACCTGCATCATGAGTTCATTGGCCCGCTTCTTGTCATAGCCCAACACTGTTTGGAATACATAGGACACGTAGCTCATCAAGTTGACGGGGTCATCCCACACGATGCACATCCACGGCAGGTTCTCGCTCGTGGCTACGTCTACGTCGAGTTCTTCATCCAATTCGGGCGTAGCCATCGGAGAGCTCATCCGGACTACAGGAAATTGCGCCTTCATGCCCTCTAGCCTAACCATATTTGGGAATCTATTGTGGGCCCGCGCAATCTGGCTTCGCACATTCCGGCGCCAAAGAATCTAAACCCCTGAAAACCACCTAGTCAGTGGGTATTATCACTCCCGTGAATGACAAAGCTATCCCTAATGATCGCTCTACTGCACTGCTCACGGATAAATATGAGCTAACGATGCTCCAGGCCGCGCTGCGCGATGGCTCGGCAAACCGCCAGGTCACCTGCGAGGTATTCAGCCGCCGCCTGCCCAATGAGCGCCGCTATGGCGTAGTTGCCGGCACCGAACGCGTCCTGCGCGCAGTGGAGGATTTCCGCTTCTCGGCCAATCAGTTAGCGGAGATGGACTTCCTGGATGAGCAGACTAAGGAGTACCTGCGCCACTACCGCTTTTCCGGGCAGATTGACGGTTACCGCGAGGGCGAGCTTTATTTCCCCAACTCCCCCATCCTGACGGTGCGCGGCACCTTTGGGGAATGCTTGGTTCTTGAGACCGTCATCTTGTCCATCATGAACGCCGATTCCGCGGTGGCTTCGGCCGCCTCCCGCATGGTCACGGTAGCCGACGGCCGCCCCATTATCGAGATGGGCTCGCGCCGCACCCACGAGTATGCGGCGGTAACCTCCGCCCGCGCGGCCTACCTGGCCGGCTTCAATGCCACCTCCAACTTGGAGGCGGGCTACCGCTACGGCATTCCGGTCTCCGGCACTGCCGCCCACTCCTGGACCTTGGCGCATACCAACCCGGATGGTACCCCGAATGAAGAGGCCGCCTTCCGCTCCCAGATCGACACCCTTGGCGTAGACACCACGCTTTTGGTCGATACCTATGACATCACCAAGGGCGTCGAGACCGCAGTGAAGGTAGGTGGACCGAAGCTCGGCGGCGTTCGCATCGATTCCGGTGACCTGGGTGCGGTTACCCGCCGCGTGCGCAAGCAGCTGGATGATTTGGGCAATCACAACACCAATATCGTGGTATCTTCCGACCTTGACGAGTTCGCCATCGCCGGCCTGCGCGGCGATCCGGTAGACGTCTACGGCGTCGGCACGTCCGTAGTAACCGGCTCCGGTGCGCCCACCGCGGGCATGGTCTACAAGGTCGTAGAGGTAGACGGCATCCCAGTGGCGAAGCGCTCTTCCTCCAAGCAATCCGTCGGCGGTGCCAAGCGGGCGCTGCGCACCTACCGTTCCTCGGGTGTGGCGGTAGAAGAGATCGTCTACCCCTTCGACGCACCAGCGCCGGATACCGGCCAGCTCGATACCCGCGAGATGACCATTCCCCTCATGCGCGATGGCCACATCGTCGACGGGCTGCCTGATCTGCATGCCTCCCGCGAGTATTTAGATCAGGCCCGCAAGACCCTGCCATGGGAAGGCCTGGCGCTCTCCCGCGATGAAGCGGCCGTGCCCACGCGGATGGTGGGCTTTAAAAAGTAGGCCGCTAGACTGTGTGGGGTGAGTGAGCACGCAGATGAGCCCCTAAACCTCGACACGGAAACGCTGCTGGGAAAGGCCGTTGATGCGCTGGGCGGCAGCCGGCGCGAAGGCCAGGTGCGCATGGCCACGGCCGTCTCGGCCGCGCTCGAAAAGGAGCGCCACCTAGCTGTGCAGGCCGGTACCGGTACCGGTAAATCCCTGGCCTACTTGGTCCCGGCTATCCGGCATGCGATGAACTCGGGGTCCACCGTCATCGTCTCCACCGCGACCCTAGCCTTGCAGCGCCAGCTGGTGGAGCGCGATCTGCCGCGGCTTACTAAGGCCCTCGCCCCTGTGATGGAGCGTACGCCCACCTTCGCCATCATGAAGGGCCGCAATAACTACCTGTGCATGAATAAGATTGCGGCTACCCCGGATGACCCGGAAGCTCTTATCGACGAATCCGAGATCTCCCACCGCGGCAAAGCCGTGCGCCGCATCCACGAGTGGGCGCAGGAAACCGACACCGGTGACCGCGATGACCTAGAGCCTGGCGTACCGGACTTGGTATGGCGGGCGGTATCGGTCACCTCCAACGAGTGCTTGGGCGCGTCGCGCTGCCCGCACGGGCCGGATTGCTTTGCGGAAGAGGCTCGCAGGGCGGCTGCCGACGTCGACATCGTGGTCACCAACCACGCCATGCTCGCCATCGACGCGGTTTCTGAGGCAAATATCTTGCCGGAGCACGACGTCGCCATTATCGATGAGGCTCATGAGCTCGACGGCCGCATCACCTCTGTATCCACCGCGGAGATTACTACCCGCGCCATCAAGATGGCCGCCAACCGCGCGAAGTCGCTGGGCAATGCCGGTAGCCTCTCGGACTTGGCCGAGGAATTTGATGACCTGATGAAAATCCAAGAGCCCGGCCGTTGGACCGACTTGGATGAAACTTCCCAGGGCCACCTGCGCGCGCTTGCCGACGAATTCCTGCGCGTTAAGTCCCTCATTTCTCGCGCACCAGAAGGCGAAGCGACCGACGACCCAGAGAAAAACGCCGAGCGCCAAAACTTGAGCAACCACCTCTCCGACCTCGCGCAGGCCGTGGCGCGCATGCTGGAGGTTTTCGCCACCGATGACCCGGCCAAGCAAGACGACGTCGTCTGGCTCGAGCGCGATCCGCGCAGCGACGCCGAGACCCTCGCCGTGGCGCCCCTCTCCATCGCCCACATGCTACGCGAGAACCTCTTTGGGGAGCAGACGGTGGTGCTGACCTCGGCCACCCTCGCCCTCGGCGGCCGCTTCGATGCCATGGCCGCGCAGTGGGGCATGCCGAGCGGCACCTACGACACCTTGGATGCGGGCACGCCCTTCGACCCAGCCAAATCCGGCATCCTGTATACCGCCAAGCACCTGCCCGCGCCGGGCCGCGATGGCCTGCCCAAAGAAACCATCGATGAGATCTACGAGCTCATTATGGCCGCCGGCGGGCGCACGCTTGGTCTGTTCTCCTCCCGCCGCGCCGCGGAAGAGGCGGCCACCGCCCTCAAGCCGCGCATCCCCTTTGACCTCTTCGTACAAGGCGAGGATTCCATCGGCGCGCTGGTAGAGAAATTCTCTCAGAAGGAAAACTCCTGCCTCTTCGGCACGCTTACCCTGTGGCAAGGCGTGGACGTGCCGGGGCCGGCCTGTTCGCTGGTCATCATCGACCGCATTCCGTTTCCTCGGCCGGATGATCCCCTGATGCAGGCGCGCGCCCAAGCGGCCGATGCTGCGGGCCGCTCCGGATTCATGGAGGTCTCCGCCAACCACGCCGCCTTGCTCATGGCACAGGGCGCAGGCCGCCTGCTGCGCCACGTGACCGACCGCGGCGTGGTGGCCGTGCTCGATAACCGCTTGGAGTATAAGCGCTACGGCAGCTTCCTCAAGGCCTCCATGCCACGCTTTTGGCAGACCACCGACGCGGATACGGTGCGCGGCGCGCTTAAGCGATTGGTCGCCGCAGGGCGCACACGGTAGCCGAGTCCGGCGCAATCTCCGTGAACCCGGCGTCCACGATGACCACGGCGCCATCCTGCGCGCAGGCCGTGCGAAAATCTTCGCCGGACACCTCGCGCACCGAAAGCTCAAAACCCGTGTCGGCCCAGGCACGAGCCTCCTCCACCGACATCGCCGCGGCGAGCATCATCGAACCGTGGCCCACCTGCGCTGCGGCCTTGCCGGCAGACATGTCGAGGCTGCGGTCGACGTAGATGACGGGGGCGTCGCCAAGCGGGGCTCCCGGCTCATCATAGGGCAAGTCGGTGTGACCGATTTGCAGCTTGCCGATGAGCGGATCCACCTCCCCCACGGCCGAGGGCGCGAAGGCCCGGGCACGGTCCGCCACAGTCACGCCCGGCAGGCTCTGCACATCGCGCCAGGCCTTATTGCGCGCCCGACGGGCGATCTTGCGGATGCGGTGGCCATACCACTGTCCCAGGGCGTGGGCGAAGGCCCCGTCCTCCCCCGCGCGCTCGTCCAAGCACACGGCCACAACGGCGCTGGCGGCCGCCTCCAGCACCTCCGTGCGCGCCGGCGGCTCCTGCTTTGGCAGGTTAAGCACAATCTGCATCGCTTGGATGGTGGCGGGCTCGTCGGGGTTTTCTGGGTCATCGCGCCACGAACGCGAATCACATGCCTCCACCAAACGCTGGTGGGCTACTTCAAACTTATCCACGAACAACCTCCTCGGCCGGAATTCCCAAAATCTGTAGTACCTCATCCAACCGCCGGTGATTTACCGAGGTATCCGCCACCTCTTGCAGCGCCGGCTTAGCGTTAAAGGCGATGCCCAGCCCCGCGGCGGTAATCATATCGATGTCATTGGCGCCATCGCCCACGGCGACCGTCTGGCGCATGCTCACGCCGGAATCCGCGGCGAACTCCCGCAGGAATTCCTCCTTGGCCTTGCGGTCAACCACCTTGCCGGTTACGCGGCCGGTGAGCTTGCCATCGGCGATCTCCAAGGTATTGGCGCGGACGTAATCTAAGTGCATTTCTGCGGCTAGGCCCTCTAGAACTTGGATGAACCCACCGGAGACCACAGCGGTGCGATAACCGATGTGGTTGAGCGTGGCAATGGTCTCGCGGGCACCGGAGGTCAGCTGAATCTCGCGGGCTACCTCATCAATGATGGAAGCATCCAGGCCGGCCAGAACGGCCACGCGCTCGCGTAGGGACTCCTCAAAATCCAACTCGCCGCGCATAGCCCGGGCCGTAATGGCGGCAACCTCTTCCTCTTTGCCGGCGTGCGCAGCCAGCATCTCGATGACCTCGCCTTGGATGAGGGTACTATCGCAGTCGAAACAGACGAGGCGCTTGGAGCGCCGGCCCAGACCCGCAGGTTCAATGGCAATGTCGATACCAATCTGCTGTGCGAGCTCTGCCAGCGCTTGGCGCACAGGTGCCGCGGAACCATCGAGGGACAAGAAAAGCTCCAGGCCGGTGAGCGGGGAGGTCGACAGCCCGCGGATGCGGTCGATATTGGTATCGAAGTTGGCCAGTACGCGGGCGACCTCCTCTACGTGGTGGGCGGTGACTTCCGTTCCCATGAGAACCACCACATGCGTGGAGCGAGCTCGCGCGGTGGATTCCTCCTCCCGCACGTCCACGGATACCTGTTGCCCGTAGATGCTCAGGGTATTGCGCAAACCTTGTTCAATCTGCTCGGCGCGCGTACGGGGAATGCGGGTATGGGCAGCAAGGGTGATGCGGCCGGAAAAGATGGCCTGTTCGACGTCGACAAGCGCGGCGTTATAAGACGCTAACACGCGGAAGAAGGCCGCCGAGACCCCAGGCTTGTCCGGCCCGGTGGTGGTAATAACGGCATAGGTATCAGCTTGGGTACTCACGCCGCCCATTATCGCACGTAGGGCAAATAAGATACGCCAAAGCCGCCTCCCACGGCCCTTGGCGGGCTGGGAGGCGGCTTAAGTCAGGAGTGCTTTAGCGAGTTATATCGCTTTAGTGGCTACCCACGTGTGCTTCTTCGCGCATGCGCTGAACCATGTGCGGGTAGTGCAGCTCGAAGGCCGGACGCTCGGAGCGGATACGCGGCAGCGACACGAAGTTGTGGCGCGGCGGCGGGCAGGAGGTTGCCCACTCGAGGGAGTTGCCGTAGCCCCATGGGTCATCCACGGTGACGATCTCGCCGTAGCGCCAGGACTTGAATACGTTCCAGACCAGCGGGATAACGGAAGCGCCGAGGACGAAGGAGAAGATGGTGGAAATCTGGTTGAAGACCGTGAAGCCATCGGACTCCAGGTAGTCAGCGTAACGACGCGGCATACCCATGTTGCCGACCCAGTGCTGAACCAGGAAAGTGCCGTGGAAGCCGATGAAGGTCAGCCAGAAGTGAATCTTGCCCAGACGCTCGTCCAGCATGCGGCCGGTCATCTTCGGGAACCAGAAGTACAGGCCGGCGAAGGCGGAGAACACAACCGTACCGAACAGGGTGTAGTGGAAGTGTGCAATCAAGAAGTAGGACTCAGCCAGGTGGAAGTCCAGTGCCGGGGATGCCAGCATAACGCCGGTCATGCCGCCGAAGAGGAAGGTTGCCATGAAGCCCATGGCGAAGATCATCGGGGTATCCCAAGTGATGTGGCCCTTCCACATGGTGCCGACCCAGTTGAAGAACTTAACGCCGGTTGGAACCGCAATCAGGAACGTCATGAAGGAGAAGAATGGCA
This sequence comes from Corynebacterium sp. ACRPQ, assembly GCF_022347225.1. NCBI lineage: Bacteria > Bacillati > Actinomycetota > Actinomycetes > Mycobacteriales > Corynebacteriaceae > Corynebacterium > Corynebacterium sp. ACRPQ. The sequence goes on along the minus strand of NZ_JAKRNF010000014.1, from coordinate 7,542 downwards.
GCAGGATAGCGCCGGTGACGAACATGTGGTGTGCCCACACAGCCATGGACAGGGAGCCGATGGCCAGCAGTGCGAAGACCAGGCCGATGTAGCCGAAGACCGGCTTGCGGGAGAAGACCGGAACGACCTCAGACACAACGCCGAAGAACGGCAGCGCGAGGACGTAAACCTCAGGGTGGCCAAAGAACCAGAACAGGTGCTGCCACAGGATGCCGCCACCATTAGCGGAATCGTAGATGTGGCCGCCCAGCTTGCGGTCATACAGAACGCCCAGTGCCGCAGCGGTCAGCAGCGGGAAGATCATCAGCACGATGGCGGACGCGGTAAACACAGCCCAGCTGAAGACCGGTAGACGGAACATCGTCATGCCCGGTGCGCGCAGGGTCAGGATGGTCGTAATCATGTTGACAGCGGAGGCAATGGTACCGACACCGGTAGCGCCCACGCCGACGATCCACATATCAGCGCCGATGCCCGGGGTGTGGACACCATCAGCCAGCGGCATGTACATGGTCCAGCCGAAGTCAGCCGCACCACCTGGGGTAACGAAGCCCAGCAGCATCACGGTGCCGCCCAGCAGGGTAACCCAGAAGCCGAAGGCGTTCAGACGCGGGAAGGCCACGTCCGGCGCACCAATCTGCAGCGGCAGGATGTAGTTACCAAAGCCCCACACGACTGGGGTCGCAAACAGCAGCAGCATCACGGTGCCGTGCATGGTGAACAGCTGGTTAAACTGCTCATTGGACAAGAACTGGAGACCCGGGGTGAACAGCTCCGCGCGGATCAACAGTGCCATAAAGCCACCGAGGAAGAAGAAGCTGAAGGACATGATCAAGTACATGATGCCCAGCTGCTTGTGGTCGGTGGTGGTTAGAAATACCCAAGCCTTTGAACCGGTCTTCGCGTTACCGGTTGGCTCTGGACGTGTGGGGGCGACGTAATCGTCGACCCGTGGCGCCACAGCGGTCATAAAATCCTCCTGAATAACAAAGTGTCTGTGGACAGACTCCACCTACACCTAGGTTTACTCGCCTTATATTAGGCCATTTTCTCCTGTTCTTTCCAGCTTCCCCCAATACTTCGCCACAAGGCCAAGCCTCACCACTGACCACATCTGCCACATTGCCCCTGCACGTGGCGCGGCCACTATTTCCACCGACGGTTTTCGCCAAAGATCTAGCGTGCTATATGTCACAGCCGCGCCGAATTGTGCGGGCCCAAAACGCAAAAACACACCCCCGCTCGTTATCAACCTTTCGGTTGAGTTCGAGCAGAAGGTGTGCCGCTAGACCACGCTGATCAGCGGGAATGCTTAGAAGTCCCAGTCATCATCCGTGGTGTCCTCAGCCTTGCCGATGACATAGGACGAACCCGAACCAGAGAAGAAGTCATGGTTCTCGTCGGCATTTGGCGACAACGAGGACAAGATAGCCGGGGAAACGCGGGTCTCATCGGCTGGGAAGAGCCCCTCAAAGCCCAAGTTATTCAGTGCCTTATTGGCGTTGTACCGCAGGAAGCGCTTAACGTCCTCGGTCCAGCCCAGGTCATCGTAGAGATCCTCGGTGTAGTCGATCTCATTGTCGTAGAGGTCATAGAGCAAGTCGAAGGTGTATTCCTTCAGCTCCGCCTGGCGCTCTTCATCCAGCTGCTTATACGCCTGCTGGAACTTATAACCAATGTAGTAGCCATGCACAGCCTCATCGCGGATAATCAGGCGGATGATATCGGCGGTGTTGGTGAGCTTCGCGCGGGAGGAGAAGTACATCGGCAGGTAGAAGCCGGAGTAGAACAGGAAGGACTCCAGCAGCGTGGAGGCCACCTTCTTCTTCAGCGGATCATCGCCCTTGTAGTAGGACAAAATGATCTTGGCCTTCTTCTGCAGGTTCTCGTTTTCTTCGGACCAGCGGAAGGCATCGTTGATCATCGGCGTGGACGCCAGGGTCATAAAGATATTGGAATAGGACTTGGCGTGCACGGACTCCATGAAGGCGATATTGGTGTAGACCGCTTCCTCATGCAGAGTCTGGGAATCCGGAAGGAGGGAAATCGCACCCACCGTGCCCTGGATGGTATCCAGCAGCGTCAGGCCGGTAAAGACCCGCATGGTGGTTTCCTTTTCCTTCTCCGTCAGCGTCTTCCAGCTGGGCAGGTCATTGGAGACGGGGACCTTTTCTGGCAGCCAGAAATTACCGGTGAGGCGATCCCAAACCTCGAGGTCCTTTTCATCCGGGATGCTATTCCAGTTAATGGCCTTAACTGGCTTTTCATGACTAGAAACGTAGTCATCGTACTCGTGCGACACGCGGCGTCACTCCAATACATAATACGGACACTTTTAGCTCCCCAGCATACCCAATTCGCCCGCCCTCTAAATCATTGTGGTGGATGCCTCATGCCTATACTGATCCCAGCTATACCGAGTGCCCGCACAGAGAGGATTCACCCACGATGAGCGCCACCCCTCCCCTACTCGGCTCCGTGGTGGATCAACTCGGCGCGGATATAGTAAGCGGAGACCTCGCAGAGGGTGAGCGGTTCCGGCTGGGGGACGTCGAAAAGCGCTTTGGCATCTCCCGCACCGTAGCCCGCGAGGCCATGCGCGCCTTGGAGCACCTCGGCATGATCAGCTCTGGGCGCCGCGTGGGAATCACGGTGCTGCCGATGGAAAAGTGGGCGGTCTATGACCCGGCGGTCATTGGCTGGCGCTTAGACAACGATAAAACGCGCGGGCAGCAAGTGGCCCGACTCAACGAGCTGCGGCTTGGCATCGAACCGGTGGCCGCGCGTCTGGCTGCAGGCAATGCCACCGCCCGGCAGCGAGCTGAATTGCTGGGCCTCGCCGCGCGCTTGGCCGAGCTGGAATCCACCCCGTCTCCGCGCGTAGGCGAAGAATTAGAAACCGATCTGCGCTTCCACACCCTCATCCTGCGGGCCTCCGGCAATGAGATGCTGGCCGCGCTCGCCCCTTCCCTAGTAGCGATGCTCAAGGGCAAGTCTGTCTTTGGGTCCCGCAAGCGCGACCCCATCGGCGGCACCACACAGCTACACATGGAGCTGGCCCGCGCCATTAATGCCGGGCTTGCCGACGCCGCCGAAGAGACCTCCCGCACCATTCTCGACCGCACCCGGGCAGAAAACGGCTAAGCGCCTCGCTGCACGTCCTTCCCCACGACGTGCAGCGAGGCGCTTTACCTGCGGTTTAGAGCATGCAGGATACGCAGCCCTCGACCTCGGTGCCCTCCAGCGCCATCTGGCGCAGGCGGATATAGTACAAGGTCTTAATGCCCTTACGCCACGCATAAATCTGCGCGCGGTTGACATCGCGGGTGGTCGCGGTGTCCTTGAAGAAGAGCGTGAGCGATAGGCCCTGGTCCACATACTTGGTGGCTACGGCATAAGTATCAACGATCTTCTCGTAGCCAATCTCATAGGAGTCCTTGAAGTACTCCAGGTTGTCATTATCCATGTGCGGCGCCGGGTAGTAGACGCGGCCGATCTTGCCCTCCTTGCGGATCTCAATCTTGGAGGCAATCGGGTGGATGGACGAGGTGGAGTTATTGATATAGGAAATCGAGCCCGTCGGCGGCACCGCCTGCAGGTTGCGGTTGTACAGGCCATGCTTGGCCACATCCTGCTTCAAGTCCTCCCAGTCCTGGGCGGACGGGGTGTGGATCGAAGAGGCGTCGAAAAGCTCCTGCACCTTCTTGGTCTTCGGCTTGAACTCTTCCGGATCGTAGCGGTCGAAGAATTCGCCGGAGGCATACTCGGACTGCGGGAACTCCGTGAAGTACTCGCCGCGCTCGCGGGCAATCTTATTGGAGGCGCGCAGCGCCGCATACAGCACGGCCGCAAAGTAGGCGTTGGTGAAGTCCAACCCCTCTTCCGAGCCATACTCGATGTGCTCGCGACCCAAGTAACCGTGCAGGTTCATCTGGCCCAAGCCGATGGCGTGGGACTCGTCATTACCACGGCGCACGGACGGCACGGAATCAATGGAAGTCTTATCCGCCACGGCGGTCAAGCCGCGGATGGCGGTTTCCACCGTATTGGCGAAGTCCGGCGAATCCATGGTCATCGCGATATTCAGGGAACCCAAGTTGCAGGAAATATCGCTGCCCAGCTCCTCATAAGTCAGGTCCGCGTTGAATTCGGAGGCGGAGTTGACCTGCAGGATTTCCGAGCACAGGTTGGACATGTTGATCCACGAGGTCTTCACCGGATTCGCGCGATTTACGGTGTCCTCGAACATGATGTACGGGTAACCGGACTCGAACTGCAGCTCGGCCACGGTCTGGAAGAAGTGGCGGGCGTTAATCTTCTTCTTGCGGATGCGTGGGTCTTCCACCATCTCCTCATAGTGCTCGGTGACGGAGATGTCACCGAAGGCCTTGCCATAAACGCGCTCGACGTCATACGGCGAGAAGAGGTACATATCATCATTGCGCTTAGCCAACTCAAAGGTGATATCCGGCACGACAATGCCCAGCGAGAGGGTCTTAATGCGAATCTTCTCATCCGCATTCTCGCGCTTGGTATCCAGGAAGTTCATGATGTCCGGGTGGTGCGCGTTGAGGTAGACCGCACCGGCACCCTGGCGGGCACCGAGCTGATTGGCGTAGGAGAAGGAATCCTCCAGCAGCTTCATCACGGGGATGACGCCGGAAGACTGGTTCTCAATGTGCTTAATCGGGGCACCGGACTCGCGGATATTAGACAGCAGCAGGGCCACGCCGCCGCCGCGCTTGGAAAGCTGCAGCGCGGAGTTGATGGAGCGGCCGATGGACTCCATATTGTCCTCGATGCGCAGCAGGAAGCAGGAGACGAGCTCACCGCGCTGGGCCTTGCCGGCGTTGAGGAAGGTCGGGGTTGCCGGCTGGAAGCGGCCGGTCATGATCTCGTCTACGAGGTGCTCGGCCAGGCCTGCGTCGCCGTCCGCCAAGAACAGGGCAGTCATGGACACGCGGTCCTCAAAGCGCTCGAGGTAGCGGCGGCCATCGAAGGTCTTCAGCGTGTAGCTGGTGTAGTACTTATACGCGCCCAGGAAGGACTTGAAGCGGAACTTATAGGAATAAGCGCGCTTGAATAGCTCCTTAATAAAGGAGAAATCATACTGCTCGATGACCTGCGGGTCGTAGTACTTGTTATTAATCAGGTAATCGATCTTTTCTTCCAGATCATGGAAGTAGACCGTGTTTTGATTAACGTGCTGCAGGAAGAATTGGTTAGCGGCCTCGCGGTCTTTATCAAACTGAATCTTGCCGTTTGCATCGTAGAGATTCAGCATCGCGTTCAGAGCGTGGTAGTCCAACTGCTCTTCTGGCTTTACTGGCTCGGCGACGGTCTTCCCCAATTGCGTACTCACAGCTGACAAGGCCTTTCTTAAAAAATCAGGATCTTTATTTAAGTCGTAGTGGGCGCTAGGCCGCGGCCTCGAGCCCAAGCTCGGCGGCGTTAGCCAATAAGCCTTCACGACAAATTTTTATATCGTCTTCGTTTCCCAGCAACTCGAAACGATATACATAGGGCACTTTACATTTGGCGCTGATGACGTCACCAGCCTTGCCATAGTCGGCACCAAAATTGCTATTGCCGCCCGCGATTACCGCGCGAATGAAACTACGGTTGTGCTCATCGTTCAGGAACTTAATTACCTGTGTGGGCACGGGCCGGGAGTTCTGGTGGCTAATGGACGCACCCCCGCCATAGGTGGGGCACACCAAAACATAGGGTTCGTTGACCTTGAGGGGCTCGTCCGTGCGGCGCAGCGGGATGCGCGCGCTAGGAAAGCCCAGTTTCTGCACGAACCGGTGCGTATTTTCCGTCGCGGAGGAAAAATACACGACCAACATCGCTACTGGCCTCCCCTATTCTCTTAAGCAGAGGCCGCTACGGAAGCCAAGCCCTTGATACGGTCAGGGCGGAAACCAGACCAGTGCTCGCCATTAGCCTCAACCACTGGGGCCTGAACGTAGCCCAGTGCCATAACGTAATCGCGGGCCTCTTCATCGGCCGAGATATCGACGAGGTCATACTCAAGGCCGGCACGGTCGAGGGCCTTCTTGGTGGCATTGCACTGGACGCATGCTGGCTTGGTGTAAACGGTGATAGACATATAGATCCTTAAAGCTCCTGCATTGAAAAATTCGTCAGAGCGGGGCGCGTTTTCCCGCCTATGCGGGCGCTTCCTGCGCCGCTCTGAGCAACATCAACGACACTATACTTTGGGGGAAATGCCCGCAACTAACACAATATGTAGTAGTTACAGCCGTGGTATTCCCAGGATGGCACACCCCCAGGCCCCACATGTTGTCCACACCTACGAACAGTCATGAAACTACACCAATGGTATTCCTGCAGGTTTACCTGGAGTTCACCATTTTGTGTGCCAAAGTTCACATTTTAGGGCTGGTACGTCACCTTAAGAGCCGACTACCGAAGGCTCGCCAGAGGCACAGGTCGCCGGGTCCGGACCCTCCCCAGGGGCGCGCTTTAGCCCAAAAATGACCTGACTCAACACCGTCGGGTCGGTCGGCAGCTTGTCGTGCCGAGGAGCCACGCCACAGACTTCGCTTAAGTCAAGGTTGACCACATCGGCGCCGTCGCCAAGCGCCAGCTGCGAAGAGCTATTCGGAGTCACCGTCGTATCCCCCGGCGAGTAAATGGAGGTATAAAGCACGCCTGGCGCGGTATCTGGCAGCGCATTGAGCCGTTTAATAAACTCCGACCCCACCACTTGCTGAATGCCGGCCGTACTTGCCACAAAAGCGGCGAGGTGCGGCGCAAAGGCAATGATTTTAGAGAGCGCCTCCCCCTGCCCGTTAAGCGTGGTGCCGTGGAAGTTGCCGCCCAGCGCTACCGCATGGGAGACGTGATCCGCGCCATTGTGCATCTGGGTATAGGTCTTGATGTGCATGCCACCCTGGGAATGGCCCACCAAGTTCACCTTGTCCGACCCAGTGACCTCGCGGACATAGTCCACCTGATCCGCAATTTCCGCGGCCGAATCATCCAGGTCCGCGATGGCTTTGACGCTTGGAATCATATTCTGCAAGGTCACATCATCGGCGCCGTAATCAAAGGCCCACACGCACGCCCCCTGATCTTGCAAGAGGTGGACCAAGTTTCCCCACACGGAAGCATTATTCGAGGTTCCATGCAGCAACACAACGGGCTCAGTGATGTCCCCTGAAGGCACGCAGGACGGGTCATTGATGCCAAAGGATTCCGGCGCAGAGGATTCCCACTGTGGCTCTGCAGCATGCGCCACTGGGGCGGACAATCCGAGGGCGGCGGCAGTGAGCGCGGCAACGATTCGCTGGGACATAATTCTTCTTTCTCACGGCATGGATAGACAAATTAATTATATTCATACATTTGTCTTTATGTTCACTTGGATTTAAAAGAATTTATCCTTTGTGCCGGGGCGGATTCTAGGGGTCGTTGCAACGATGATGGTTAGTTTGGTTTGATGCTACCGGTTTGTGTGAGGGCGTTGGTCATGACTTCGGCTGGGGTGCGCCAGTTGAGTGCTTTGCGTGGTTT
>NZ_JAKRNF010000013.1:0-79914 GCF_022347225.1 Corynebacterium sp. ACRPQ | reverse complement strand
AAACCACGCAAAGCACTCAACTGGCGCACCCCAGCCGAAGTCATGACCAACGCCCTCACACAAACCGGTAGCATCAAACCAAACTAACCATCATCGTTGCAACGACCCCTAGAATCCGCCCGGCGGTTGCTAGTTTCCTTTTACGTCCCTGTGCTGGGCGAATGCGGAGAAGGATACCGACCGTCTTATAACGAGACACTTAATACATGTGGGAATCAACACAAACGGACAATTCGAGTGAATAAATCGACGTGACAGGTGCAGAATAGAAGATGTTGAGGACGGCATGCACTCTGTATGGGGATGCGTGCCCTTAGTTTGCATACAGAGCGTATGGAGTATGTCCATGGTTATTGTTCATATAGTCATCGTTCTCGCCGCCATTTTCTTGGGCGCGAGGATTGGTTCAATTGGTATCGGTATGGCCGGCGGCCTCGGTGTGTTGGCCCTTGGTCTCACCGGTGTCCCCATTACTAGGGAAGACATCCCGTTCGACGTCATCGGTATCATCATGACCGTCATTGCCGCCATCGCCGCGATGCAGAGGGCTGGTGGCATGGACTACCTGGTGCACATCGCAGAAAAGTTTCTGCGCAAGAACCCGAAGCGGATTACGTTCTACGCGCCCATCGTTACGTGGTTGATGACGGTACTGGCTGGTACCGGCCACACTGCATTTTCCACGCTACCGGTCATTGTTGAGGTAGCTAAAGAAGGCAAGGTTCGCCCTTCACGCCCGCTTTCCATTGCGGTAGTTGCCTCTCAGATGGCAATTTGTGCCTCTCCTATTTCTGCCGCAGTGGTTCTCCTAGCCAGCCTGTTGGAACCAGCTGGAGTGGGCTATTTGCAGGTGCTGGCGGTCGTCATTCCGGCAACGTTCCTGTCTATCTTCCCGGCTGCGTGGATTGCTAATAAGTTTGGCAAGGAACTAGATGATGACCCGGTGTACCAGGAGCGCAAGGCGCAAGGCCTGGTTAAGCAACCACTGGGTGCTGAGAACTTCCAGCCGCAGAAGGGTGCCAAGGCTTCTGTTCTGGTGTTCCTGGTAGCCATCGTCATCGTGATGGCATGGGCCACGCTGACCTCGGAGCAGGTCGGCCTAATTGCAGAGCCAACCCTGCCACGTAATGAGGCCATTATGACGGTTATGCTCACCGCGGCCACCATCATCGTCATGATGACGAAGGTCCCGGCCGGAGATGTTCTCAATACCCCGGTATTTAAGTCCGGTATGTCCGCATGTATTTGTGTGCTTGGCGTTGCATGGTTGGGCACCAGCCTTATCAACCACTACATGGACGATATTCAGTCTATGGCTGGCAGCGTTATTGAGTCTTCGCCGTGGCTGCTCGCGGTGGTCTTGTTCTTCGCCGCAGCGCTGCTGTACTCGCAGGCCGCTACGACCAAGGCCCTCATGCCAGCAGCCCTGGCTCTGGGCGTAAGCCCCCTTACCGCAGTCGCTGCTTTCCCGGCCGTCTCGGCTCTGTTCATCCTGCCGACCTACCCAACGCTGCTGGCAGCGGTGGAGATGGACGATACAGGTTCGACTCGAATCGGCAAGGCCGTATTCAACCACCCATTCCTTATCCCAGGCACGGTCAGCATCGTGGTTTCTGTCCTGTTGGGCTACGCATTCGGCCTCGTCATCCTGTAAAAGATAGACGACAAGTCCACCCACAAGGCGCCCTGGAGGGCGCCTTTTTGGATCGCAGCAAGGACGGGCTGATTGATTCAATTCACTTTCTTAGAAAAATCCGGGTTATTTAACTCGCAGGCTCGGTAGGCTAAAAACATGACTACTCAGCCATCCGATGTTGAAATTGCCCAAGCCCACCAACTGCAGCCAATCGCGGAGATCGCGTCCAAGGCAGGCATTCCTGCCGACGCCGTGATTCCCTACGGCACCACCAAAGCCAAAGTCGATATCACCAAGGTGGACTATTCCAAGGAAAACCAGGGCAAGCTGGTGCTTGTCACCGGCGTATCGCCCACACCTGCCGGCGAGGGCAAGTCCACCGTTCTCATTGGCCTTACCGACGCCCTGGACAAGTTGGGCAAGAAGGCCATCGTTGCACTGCGCGAGCCCTCCCAAGGACCAGTGATGGGTATTAAGGGCGGCGCGGCTGGCGGCGGCTATGCACAGATCGTCCCCATGGAAGACATCAATCTTCACTTCACCGGCGATTTTCACGCCATTACCTCTGCAACCAATACCCTGGCCGCCATCATTGATAACCACATCCATCAAGGCAACGCCTTGGGCATCGACCCGCGACGAGTGACGTGGCAGCGGTGCATGGACGTCAACGACCGTGCCCTGCGCAACGTGGTGACCGGTCTGGGCGGGCCAGCTCACGGTGTGCCTGCAGAAACCGGTTTCACCATTACCGCGGCCTCCGAAATCATGGCAATCCTGTGCTTGGCCACGAACCTCGATGACCTAAAGAAGCGCCTCGGCGATATCACCATCGGCTTCACCTATGATCAGCGCCCTGTTACTGCGCGCGACTTGAATGCGGAGGGGGCGCTCACGGCGCTCATGCGTGATGCCCTCAACCCCAACCTGGTACAGACCCTTGGCGGCGTGCCGGCCTTGGTGCACGGTGGGCCATTCGCCAATATTGCGCACGGCTGCAACTCCCTGCTGGCAACCCACACCGCACTGCAATTCGGCGATATCGTCTTAAGCGAGGCTGGGTTTGGTTCCGACCTAGGCGGAGAAAAGTTCGTCGACATCAAGGCGCGCTTTGGCGACCTAGATGTTGCCGGTGCCGTGGTCGTTGCCACCATCCGCTCGCAGAAATACAACGGCGGTGTGGCCAAGGATAAGCTCACCGAGGAAAACCTGGATGCCCTCAAGGAAGGCATAGTCAACCTAGAGCGACACGTAGAAAACCTGCGCAAGTTCGGGATCAAACCGGTAGTAGCGCTCAACCTCTTCTGGTCCGATACCGAAGCAGAACGCGAGTTTATGCGACAGTGGGCCGAAGATTTCGGCGTGGCCTTGGAGGAAGCCAACGTGTGGTCCGAGGGCGGCGCGGGCGCTACCAAGCTGGCAGAGACTTTGCTGGAGAACCTGCAGGGAGGCGCCAAGCAGCTTTACGATCCGCAGGAGGGAATCGAGGCCTCCATCGAGACCATCGCGCGCGAGATCTATCGCGCGGACCGTGTGGAATACGGGGCTAAGGCGCTCAAGGATCTGAAGTACATCCAGGACAATGGCTGGGACAAGCTGCCCGTGGTGATCTCTAAGACGCAGTACTCCTTCAGCGATGATGCCTCTGCTCTGGGGGCGCCGGAAGGCCATACGCTGCATGTGCGCGAACTGCTGCCGCGCACCGGTTCGGGATTTATCGTCGTGCTCACGGGCAACGTCATGACGATGCCGGGGCTGCCGAAGAAACCGGCGGCCAATAATATCGACGTCGATAAGCAGGGCACCATTTCGGGCCTTTTCTAGGCAGGTGCGGCGCTAGTCCTTCTTATCCGTCGCGGAACCCGGCCAGCCCGGGTACTGCGGCGGAGTGCCGCCAAACTCCGGGCAGAGATCCTGGTGGGCGCACCAGCCGCAGAGCTTGGATGGCTTCGGGCGGAAGTCCCCGGCGCGCCCATCCGCCTCAATTTTGGCCCACAGCTCGCCGAGATCGCGCTCGAAGTATTCGAGCTCCTCTCGGTTAGGCGTGAGAAACATCGAGTCCAACACCTTGAGGTACATCAGGCGCAACTGGTGGGGAATGGTGCCTAGAATGCGCCAGTAGACCAGCGCATAAAAGCGCATCTGGAACTGTGCATCCTGGGAATAGCGGGGAAGCGGCTTCTTTCCGGTTTTATAATCCACGACTCGGACCTCGCCGGTTGGCGCGCGGTCCACGCGGTCGATGAAGCCACGGACGGGGACGCCATTGGGCAGGACCGTATTGACGTACATCTCGGTTTCTTGGCAATCAAAGCCTTGTGGATTTTCCATCTGGAAATAGCCTTTGAGCAATTCCCTGGCAGCGACGAAGAAGTCGTAGGTGTCTTCTTCTGGCACGAGCTCTAAAAGTTCCTCGTCTTTGGCGGTCATCTCTGCCCAGGAAGGCTTAATCATCTTTACCGCGGCAGGATAGGTCCGCTCGTCGCGCGGTAGCTTGTGCATCTCTTCCAGGACGGCGTGCACGAGGGTTCCTTTGACCTGCGCGATGGTCTTGGGCTCGGGCAACTTGTCAATGGCACGGAAGCGATAGAGCAGCGGGCACTGCTTATAGTCGGAGGCGCGCGAGGGTGACAAGGCGAGTGGGCGGGGTGTAGATGAAGTAGCCATGGTGTATCTAGCCTATCGCCGCGCGATTCGTGGCAAGCTAGGAGGTATGAGTTATACCGCAGATTTCCTAGATTTTATTGCTGCTTCTCCTTCTTCGTACCACGCTGCCGATGAGGTATCCCGCCAGCTGCGTGAGGCGGGATTTGAGGTACAGGATGAGGGAACGCAGTGGTCCGCTGCGCCTGGCGGCCACGTCATGGTGCGCGGCGGCGCGGTAGCGGCGTGGTACGTGCCAGAGGGCGCGGATAAGAATTCTGGTTTCCGCATCGTGGGGTCGCATACGGACTCGCCGGGCTTGGTTCTTAAGCCCACGCCGGACTTTTCCGCAGCCGGCTGGCAGCAGGTGGCAGTAGAGATCTATGGAGGGGCGCTACTGCATACTTGGTTTGACCGGGAGCTGACCGTTGCCGGGCAGATTGTCACCAAGGATGGCACTCGGCACCTGGTCAATACTGGCCCGGTACTGCGCCTGCCGTCGCTCGCCATTCACCTCTACCGCAAGGATGAGTTTAAGCCGGATCGCCAGCACAACATGCAGCCGGTTTTGAGCGTCGGAGACCCGGAGGCGTCGATCTTGCAGGTAGTGGGGGAAAAGGCGGGCGTCGCCAAGCAGGATATTGCTTCCTTCAACCTGATTACGGCCGATGCCGCTCGCGGCGAAGTCTTTGGCGCCGGCGAGCAGTTCATCGCGGCCGGACGCATGGATAACTTGTCTTCCGTGTATGCCTCGTTGGAGGCGATGAAGAAGGCCGCCGAGAGTTATCGCGGAAACGATATCTTGGTCATGATGGCCTTTGACCATGAAGAGGTGGGATCCAGCTCGCGCTACGGTGCGGGCGGACCAATCCTGGCGGATGTGCTGACCCGCACGGCGCGGGCGCTGGGGGCCAATGAGGAGGAACGCTTCCAGATGTTCTCCCGCTCGAGCTGTGTCTCGGCCGATGCCGCGCATTCGGTGCACCCCAACTACGTGGGCAAGCACGATCCCACGCACCACCCGATCATCGGCAAGGGCCCGGTGACCAAGATCAACGGCAACCAGCGCTATGCCTCCGATGCCACCACGGTGGCGCTGTGGGAAGCAGCGTGCGAGAAGGCAGGCGTGCCGGTGCAGCGGTTTGTGGGCAATAATGATGTGCCCTGTGGCTCGACCATTGGTCCCATTACGGCGACGCGTCTGGGCATCGACACCGTGGATGTGGGCGTGCCCATGCTGTCCATGCACTCGGCGCGAGAAATGGTAGGCGAGCGGGACCAAGTATGGCTCGCGCAGGCACTTGAGGCATACTTGGTGGGATAGTAACCGCAACCTCGAGGAGTCTTGAGACATGGCTTATTCCGGCCCCTTTGCCTATGGCGACCGCGTGCAGCTTACCGACGCCAAGCGGCGCCACTACACGGTCATTCTGGAAGAAGGAGGCCAGTTCCACTCCCACAAGGGCATCATTAACCATGATGACATCGTGGGTATGGACGAGGGCTCGGTTATTGAGTCCACCCTTGGCTCCTCCATCCTGCTTTTCCGCCACCTGATGGTGGACCACGTGCTGTCGATGCCGCGCGGTGCCGCGGTGATCTACCCCAAGGATGCGGCGCAGATTTTGGTAGAGGGCGATATCTTCATGGGCGCGCGCGTGCTAGAGGCCGGCGCCGGCTCCGGTGCGCTGTCCATGTCCCTGCTACGCGCCGTGGGCCCAGAGGGGCATGTGTATTCCTATGAGGTGCGCGATGATCACCTCGAGTATGCGGTAGATAACGTCAAGGAATACTTTGGCGAGCAACCCGAGTGGTGGTCGCCGCGCCTAGGCGATTTAGGAGATGTCACCGCCGAGGACTTGGGCGGTCCAGTCGACCGCGTAATCCTCGATATGCTCGAGCCCTGGGAGCACTTGGAGACCGTGCGCGATCTCCTCATCCCCGGTGGTGTCTTCATGACCTACGTGGCAACGGTGCCGCAGTTGATGAAGGTCATGGAAGGCATTCGCGAGCTCAAGTGCTTCACCGAGCCTAAGTCGTGGGAATCGCTGGTGCGCGAATGGAAGGTTGAAGGCTTGGCTACCCGCCCAGAGCACCGTATGAACGCGCATACCGCCTTCCTTATCTGGACCCGTCGCTTGGCCGATGGCGTCACTCCGCCGCGTCCGCAGCGCCGTGCCCGAAAATAGAGCCCGAAAGTAGGCTCATCAGATCGCCCAGAATTTAAAGCGCAAGTGGCCTCTTTAGCCGGCCAGCCCGCGTTAGAGTAGTGGGCATGGATCAAGCCACGGACTACAAGCGGCAGGTCAACCAGCTTGCCGCCCGCAATCAGAGGTTGGCCGGCTTATTAAAAGAATCGCGGGTGAAGCTGGAACAGCTTTTTGCGGAGGTCAATGCGCTGGCAGAGCCGGCATCGACCTACGGCGTTTTCCTCGGCTATTCGCCTACCCACAGCGAGGTGGGAACCACCGCGGAGGTCTACACCAATGGCCGCACCATGCAGCTTAAGGTCTCGCCCAATGTGGAACCAGGTAGCCTAGTAGCCGGCCAGCAGGTTCGCTTGGGCGATGGCTTCGTGGTGGTGGAAGGGTGCGCACCCGAGCGCACGGGCGAGCTCGCCACCGTGGTCGAGCGCTTAGGAGATCAACGCCTCATCGTGGCAAATTCCTCCGGCGAGGAAAAAGTGGTGCTGCTATCGCAGGCACTGCGCGAGGAAGCCCGCGTGGCAGCAGGCGAAATTGTGCTCGTTGATCCCAAGGCTGCAATCGCGCTGGAAAAGGTGGAAAAGACAGAGCTTTCCCAGCTGTCCCTCGAAGAAGTGCCGGATGTGCGCTACGAGGACATCGGCGGACTAGACGAGCAGATTTCCCAGATCCGCGATTCCGTGGAACTGCCGTTTATCCATCCGGACCTCTATCACCACTACGAGCTACAGCCGCCTAAGGGCGTCCTCCTTTATGGCCCGCCTGGGTGCGGTAAGACGCTCATCGCCAAGGCCGTGGCCCATTCCTTGGCGCAGCAATTGGGCAGTGATGGGCCGAGTTACTTCCTCAATATCAAGGGCCCAGAGTTGCTCAATAAGTATGTAGGTGAGACGGAACGCCGCATCCGCCTCATTTTTGAGCGCGCCCGCGAACTAGCCCAGCTGAGTTCTGATCGGCCGGTGGTCATCTTTTTTGATGAGATGGAGTCCATCTTCCGCACCCGTGGCTCAGGCGTGTCCTCGGATATGGAAACCACGGTGGTGCCGCAGCTGCTCACGGAACTCGACGGAGTAGAAAGCCTTTCCAATGTGATAGTCATCGGCGCCACCAACCGCGAGGAGCTCATCGATCCCGCCATCATGCGCCCCGGTCGGCTGGATATCAAGATCCGGGTCAACCGGCCGAATAAAGAGGGCGCCCGCGAGATCTTTGCTCGCCACTTTGCAGAATCCGTGCCGCACGAGGGCACGCTAGAGGAACTCATCAGCGCCGCGGTGGATGAGCTCTATGCCGATCGCCCCTTTGTGCAGCTGCATTTTTCCAGCGGAGAGCGCGAAATTCTGCACTACCGGGACTTTGTCTCCGGCGCGATGATTGCCAATATCCTTTCACGTGCCAAGAAGCTGGCTATTAAGGAAGCGTTGCAGATGCGTGCAGATTGCGAGCAGGGGGAAGGCGAGCATCGCGGGGGCATCGCCAAGCAGCATTTGCTCCAGGCCATCGCAGCCGAGCGCGCCGAATCCGAGTACGTGCCCACCTCTACCAACCCGGAGGAGTGGACTAAGATCATTTCCCAAGACCATGCTGGAGCCCGCGTAGAACGGGTGGAGCTACTGACTGCAAAGAGGAGCGCATGAGTCGCGTAGTAGGCACCGAGACCGAGTACGGAATTGCTACCCCAGAGCTATCGGAATATTCGCCCATCATTTCTTCCACGCACGCGGTGGTAGCTTATGCCGCTATGCACACTGGGGCGCGCTCGCGCTGGGACTTTGCTGAGGAACACCCGCTGCGCGATTCCCGCGGCTTTGATCTCAAGCGCTATCAAACCGTGCCCGTGGTGGATCCCAACGCCATCGGGGTGGCCAATGTGGTCACGGCCAATGGTGCGCGCTTCTATGTCGACCACGCGCACCCGGAATATTCCGGCCCAGAGTGCACCAATGCCTGGGACGCCACGCTTTACGACGCCGCAGGTGACGCTACGCTCCTGCAATCAGCAGCGGCCGTAGCGGGCCTTACTGAGCAAGGAAAGTCTGTCCTTGCCAACCACGACCCGTGCCCTGCCTTGCGTTTCTACAAAAACAACGTGGACGGCAAGGGCGCGTCCTATGGCTCGCACGAGAACTATCAGTATTCTCGCGCCACGGATTTTGACACCATGGCGCAGGCCCTTATTCCATTTTTCGTGGCCCGCCAGGTAGTCATCGGCGCTGGGCGCATGGGGATCGGCGAGTTTGGCGAGGAGCCGGGATTCCAGATTTCCCAGCGCGCTGACTATATTGAGCAGGAAATTTCGCTGGAGACCACCCTCAATCGCGGCATCATCAATACCCGCGACGAGCCGCATGCGGTGCACGCGGACTATGGGCGCCTCCACGTCATCATTGGGGATGCGAATATGTCGCAGACCTCCACACTGCTCAAACTGGGCATGACCTCCCTGGTGCTCGATGCGATTGAGCAGGGCGTGGACTTTAGCGATCTTCGCTTGCAGGATGCCGTGGCGGAGGTCCCGCGCGTCAGCCGCGATCTCAGCCTGCAACATCGCCTTGAGCTTGCCGACGCCCGCCAGCTCACCGCCCTAGAAATCCTCGCCGAATACCGCGCTCGCGTCACCCCACGCACCGACGCAGACCACAAGGTGCTTGCGGCTTGGGACGAGGCCGTAGCACTTCTGGCAAAGGACCCGATGCAGGCCGCGCACCTTTTGGATTGGGTGGCGAAATATCGCTTGATCAAGGGCTACCTCGACCGCGGTATCGATCCGGCAGACCCGAAGCTGCGCCTGATTGACCTGCAATACGCGGAGATCGATCCGGCAAAGTCGTTACACCACGCGCTGGTGCGTAAAGGTCAGATGCGCCAGATCTTTAGCGCTGCAGAGATTGAAGACGCCGCCAGCACCCCTCCGGAGGATACCCGCGCGTATTTCCGCGGCCGAGTGACACAGAAATTCGGCGAGGACATCATTGCCGCGAGCTGGCAAAGCCTCACCGTTCGGGTAGGCGAGACAACCGCGGCGCCCTGGGCCACGGTTCCGATGGATGAGACCACCGGCCTGACCCGCGCCCAGTGCGAGGAGATCATCGACACCGCACGTACGGTGGAGGATCTCCTCCAAGGACTCACTGACAGCGGGATTCAGCCCGAGTACCGTAATTAATAACCAAGCATTTAGGCAGAAGCCAAAGAAAGGACTTCCTCCCTATGTCTACTCACCAGTCCCAGGTCACTGGCGGCAATGGCGGCGGTGACTCCGCCGGCGATGAGGAATTTACTTCCACGCAGCTGAGCATCAATACCGCCGGCACCGATGAATTGCTCGATGAGATTGATGGGCTGCTAGAAAACAACGCCGAGGAGTTCGTGCGCTCTTATGTCCAAAAGGGCGGGCAGTAAGGGTGAGCGACCAGCATCCTGTCTTCGCCCGTCGCATCATGGGCATCGAGACGGAATATGGCTTAACCACCAGCGCGGGCCCAGGAGAACGGGCCCTGAGCCCCGATGAAGTGGCGCGCGTGCTTTTCCGGCCCATTGTCCAGGAACATTCTTCCTCTAATATCTTTTCCACCAACGCGAGCCGCCTGTACCTCGACGTCGGATCCCACCCCGAGGTAGCCACCGCCGAGTGCGATAGCTTGAGCCAGCTTCTGGCCTATGAATGCGCCGGCGATGCGATAGTCAACCGGCTGGGAGAACAAGCAGAGCAGGCCTTTGCCGCCGAGGGGCACCCGCGCGCGGTGTACCTGTTTAAAAACAACGTGGATTCAGCCGGAAACTCCTTTGGTTGCCACGAAAACTACCTCATCAGCCGCCACATGGTGCTCAAGGATTTGGGCCTTGCGCTCTTGCCGTTCCTTATTACCCGCCAGCTCATCTGCGGCGCCGGCATGATCCAGCCCGCTAAGGGCGATAAGCCCGCCCAATTCCTGCTCTCACAACGCGCAGACCAGGTCTGGGAAGGCGTGTCTTCTGCCACCACCCGCTCGCGCCCCATCATCAATACTCGCGATGAACCGCACGGCGATTCCAAACGCTTCCGCCGCATGCACGTCATCGTGGGCGATTCCAATATGGCCGAACCAACCATGGCGCTAAAGGTTGGCTCCACGCTGCTCATCTTGGAAATGCTGGAGGCAGGATTTGAGCTGCCGGAGTTCGACATCGAAAAACCCATTCACCATATCCGCGCCATCGCGCGCGATATGACGGGTTTGACCGAACTGCCGCTTACCGGAGGAGGATCCGTCACCGCGCTCGAGGTCCAACAGCAACTGTGCCAGCGCGCAACCCAATGGTTGGAAGAACGGGAAGACGCCGGTACTCCCACGGCAGAAATGCGGCGCGTGGTGGATCTCTGGCAGCGCATGCTGCACGCCATTGAGACTCAAGACTTCTCCGGCGTGGACCGAGAAATCGACTGGGTCATTAAATTGGGACTGCTCGAGCGCTATCGTGCACGGCTGGGTGGTCACTGGGACCACCCCAAGCTCGCCCAGATTGATATGACCTACCACGATATCCGGCCGAGCCGCGGGCTCTACCATGTCTTGCTGCGCAAGGGCCTTATCGAACGCTGGATCACAGACTCCGAAATCGAACGAGCCATGGACACAGCGCCTGCCACCACCCGTGCTGCGCTGCGCGGCCAGTTCCTTGCCGCTGCCCGTAGCCTCGGGGCCAACGTCACCGTCGACTGGACGCGCCTTAAGGTCAACCGCCCAGAGCCGCGCACCGAGGAGCTACTTAACCCCTTCGTGGCCAACGATGATCGGGTCGAGGCGTTGCTAGACTATATGCGTCTACACCACAGCTAGAAGCACACGAGCCGCACCAGGGAGACAACACACCACGTGGCAGCACACAACCCCGCGCCGAAACGGCATGATGAAGCGGTAGAAAGACTCACCAACCTCTCTTTCGCGCTACAAGGCGCCGCCAATTCCGGCGGTAGCCCGGATCGCACCGCCGCCTGGATTCGCAGTCACGTGGCAGGATACGGCGATAAATCAGACGAAGCTTTCGCCAAATCGCTGGCACGAGATATCGCAACCCTCCAGCGCGCTGGGGTGCCCATTGTTCATTCCGGCGGCGAAGACGGGGCGCGCTATCGCCTCGACGCGAGTAGCTACCAGCTGCCGCCGGTAGAATTTTCCCCTGAGGAGGCCATGGTTTTAGGCATTGCAGGGGGAGTGGGTACCACCGGAGGCCTGAGCGATTTCTCCTTGTCCGGTTGGACCAAGATTGCCGCCAGCGGCGCCTCGCGCAACCTCGCAGGCGCACCGGTATACACGGCGGTCAATGACATCACGCGACTCGCCCCAGAAATCATCACCGCGGTGCTCGCTGCGGTGCGCAATCAGCTCCGCATTACGTTTTCCTACCGTGCTAATCCGGCTACTGAGCCGGTTCGCCGGGTCATGGACCCTTGGGGAGTGGTCAACCGGGACAGTCGCATCTACCTCGTGGGATTCGACGTAGAACGCAACGCACCGCGCGTCTTTCGCGCCCTCCGCGTCTCTGACATCAAACGCTCGCACGATCCTGCGGAGCACACCAGCCCAACTGAAGACCTGCAGGTGTTGGTAGAGCGTGCACTGCACCGAGGGGAAAAAGTCGATGCGCGCCTCGTTATCCCTGACGGGCAAGCGCGGGAGCTCATGGATGCTGGCGAGATACAACCCGATGGCACGGTTCTGTTGCGGAAGGTAGATAAGGATTGGCTCGTGCGCACCGCGGCCGGCTACGCCCCAGAGGTACAGGTGCTCGAACCAGCCGGGGTACGCCAAGAGGTCATCGCCCTTTTACGCAGGGTGTCGCAATCGCAGGAGGAAGGCTAGACATGGCTGACGGATCGCTAAAGCTCCAAGCGCTGGTGCGCTCCTTGAACCTGATTCCATACTTTAAAAACCATCCCGACAAGACGCCCATGGAAGCGGCCAAAGATTTGGGTATGGATCCTAGCGAACTGAAGGATGCGCTTGACCGGCTCTTTTGTTCCGGCACAGGGCGCAATACCGAGGATCTCATTGATCTCACCTTCAGTTATCGCGATGGGGTAACCATTCACAACGATCAGGGCTTGAGCCAGGCCCTGCGACTTACCCCGACGGAGGCTGGTGCTTTGCTCCTTACCTTGGAGTCCTTGCAGGCGATGCCCGGGCTAATCGACGCCCGCGCGGTCGAATCCGCCGCTGCTAAGCTGCGCGGCATCATGGATGAAAAGACGGTCGCCATCTATGAATCGCTGTCTACTCCAGGCCCAGAAGAGACGGATATCCAGGCGCTTTTGACCCAAGCGGTCAACGAAGGAAAGCGGGTACGGCTGCGTTATTGGAGCGCTTCCTCAAATGCTGAATCCGAGAGGGTGGTGGACCCAGCCCGCATTTTCATCGTCGATTCCGAGGCCTACTTGGCCGCTTGGGAGGAAGCAAAGCACGCGCATCGCACCTTCCGCATCGACCGCATTAGTAAGGCTCGTATCGTGGAGGAAAAATCCCAGCCGCACCTGAAAGACCTCGACTTTGATGCCTCTTCACCCTTTAATTTGGGCGATGGGGACACCGTGCAACTAGCAATTAACCAAGAATTCACGTGGCTGGCTGAGTATTACGATATGCGCTTGGGTGAAGACTTAGGAAATGGGGAAGTAGCTGCGACGATGCCAATGGGATCAGTGGATTGGCTTATTCGCTTTGCCCTTGGTCAAGCTGATAGGTTGCGTGTAGTGGCTCCTCAATCCGTGGTAAACCTCATTGCGGAGCGAGGAAACACCGCATTGAGCGGCTATACTCTGTAGCCAGTTACTTGCCCGTTTACTGCGCCTGCTCGTTGGCAAATAAGCCGGCGGTGATGCTTTCCGGCATGCTGGTGCACTAGTTGAAAGAGGTTTCCCATGAGCCTAGGACCTATGGAAATTGGCCTGATCGTACTCGTTATCGTGTTGCTTTTTGGCGCGAAGAAGTTGCCGGATTTGGCACGTTCTATGGGCCGTTCCATGCGCATCTTCAAGTCTGAAGTTAATGAGATGCAGTCCGAGGACACCCAGCGTTCTCAGGCGCAGGCACAGCTGAACCAGAAGCAGCAGTCTGATGAGGAGTTCTGGGACCGCCCAGACATGCAACCAGGCCAGCAGAGCAACACCAACACTCAGCAGTAAACGCCCCTAACCTGTCGTCGCGCGAACACCCCTGCAGCGCGCGGATATGCACCCGCAATCCGTGCAGTAGGGAAGTGTTCGCTTCTTTGCGTTGAAAGAGCCACACTGATGTCGTCACAGTCACAGCCGGTATCTCCCCAGAAAACAAGCAAGAACGTGAAGGGTAAATTGCGCTTTTCGCGCAAACAGAAGAACCCTACCGGGGAAATGACCTTGGTGGAGCACCTGCAGGAGCTGCGCCGCCGCGTCATCATCGCTGTTTTAGCGGTGGTCGTCGGGGCAATTATAGGCTTTATTTGGTATCAACAAGCACCTTTTGGTATCTCTCCGCTGGGAGAGATCCTCCGCGGACCCTATTGTGCGCTGCCAGCAGATAAGCGCGCTTCCTTCAGCGCGGACGGCGAATGCCGTCTTTTGGCCACCAGCCCGTTCGAAATGCTCCTGCTGCGTTTGAAGGTAGGTGCCTTGGCGGGCACGGTATTGTCCTCGCCAGTGTGGCTATATCAGGTGTGGGCCTTTGTGGTTCCTGGCCTTCATAAGAACGAGCGACGCTACACCTTAAGCTTCCTCACCGCTGCGGTGAGCTTGTTCCTCGCTGGCGCAGTCCTGGCGTATTTTATTCTGTCCGTTGGTCTGGAATTCCTCATGGGCATCGGTGTCGAATATCAAACCGCAGCGCTGACAGGTGAACGTTATTTTTACTTCCTCTTGGCATTGTTGCTTATCTTTGGCATCAGCTTTGAGATCCCCTTGCTAATTGTGTCGCTCAATCTTATCGGCGTGCTGGAGTATGAGCACGTCAAGGATAAGCGACGTCTCGTCATCGTCATCGTGATGATCTTCGCCGCCTTCGTCACCCCAGGCCAGGAACCTTTTTCGATGTTGGTTCTCGCCGGCGCCTTGATCTTCCTCCTTGAGATTGCATTCCAGTTCTGCCGCCTCCACGATAAGCGCATGCAGCGTGAACGCCCCGAGTGGATGGATCTCGATGATGAGACTGCTTCGCCGCTTGGCACTGGACCAGGAGCCATTGGCGGGCCAACCCCTGTCGATGCGCCGAACAGAGTAAACCCTTCACCGGGCCCCTCTCAGCCCGTTTCACAGCCAGTACAACAGGCACAGCAGCAACCGCAGCAGACATGGAGCACCGGTGCCAGTGGGACTTCGTCGACCAGCGGCGGCTTTTTCGACGATGTCCTCTAGGCACGGGTAGCCTGGGGAGTCATGACTGAAACTCATCTGGATTCTTTTACCGCAGCCCTGCCATACCCATTGGATGAGTTCCAGGCAAAGGGCTGCCAGGCCGTGGAGGACGGTCATGGCGTACTGGTCTGCGCGCCGACCGGCGCCGGCAAAACCATCGTGGGCGAGTTTGCTGTCTCTTTGGCGCTGAGCCGGGGAACCAAGTGCTTTTATACGACGCCAATTAAAGCCTTGAGCAACCAGAAGTACCACGACTTGGTGGAAGAGCATGGCGAAGAAGCCGTAGGCCTGCTCACCGGTGACGTATCGATCAACTCTGATGCAGAGATCGTCGTCATGACCACCGAGGTGCTGCGCAATATGATTTACGCAGAATCCGCGGCCCTCGATCGCTTGACCCACGTGGTCATGGATGAAATCCACTTTTTGGCCGATGCTTCCCGCGGTGCTGTGTGGGAAGAGGTCATTCTCAACCTCGCGGATCATGTCTCCATCATTGGCCTATCTGCCACTGTGTCCAATTCGGAAGAATTCGGCGACTGGCTGTCTACCGTGCGCGGCGATACCACCGTCATCGTTTCCGAACACCGCCCAGTTCCCCTCGACCAGTGGATGATGCTGGGGCGCAAGATTTATCCGCTCTTCGAGCCAGAATCCGGCGGACAGGTCAACGCCGAGCTCGAGCGTAGAATCCAGCGCCTTGAAGCTGGTGATACGGATGACGGTCGCGCGGACTATAAATCCGGCAAAGGTTTTCGTGCCCGCGCCCGTCACAAGGGCGGCGGACGCAGCGAATTTCACGGTAAGGGAAGGGGACGCTCCGGCACCGCCCGGAAGCAGGATCGCTATCGCCCCTTGGGCCGCCCAGAGGTATTGAAGGTATTGCAATCGCAGGACATGCTTCCGGCGATCACCTTCATTTTCTCGCGCGCCGGCTGCGACGGCGCTCTTTATCAGTGCCTGCGCAGCCGCATGGTGCTTACCTCCCAGGAGGAAGCACAGGAAATCAAGGACATCGTCGATGCGGGTGTAGAAGGTATCCCTGAAGAAGATCTGCAGGTCCTAGACTTTAAGCGCTGGCGCGAAGCCCTGTCCCGCGGCTTTGCCGCGCACCATGCAGGTATGCTACCCGCCTTTCGGCACATCGTGGAAGACCTATTCGTACGCGGGCTCGTCCGCGCCGTGTTTGCTACTGAAACACTTGCTCTGGGCATCAATATGCCAGCGCGCACCGTGGTGCTAGAAAAGCTCATCAAGTTCAATGGTGAGGCGCACGTCGATCTCACCGCAGGCCAGTACACGCAGCTGACAGGCCGCGCAGGACGCCGTGGCATCGATACGTTGGGCAATGCAGTCGTGCAGTGGGCCCCCGCCATGGATCCGCGTCAAGTAGCTGGTCTTGCTTCTACCCGTACGTACCCTCTCATTTCCACTTTTGCACCAGGCTACAATATGGCGATCAATTTGCTGGGAATGCTTGGTTTCGAGGAATCTCTCCGCCTTTTGGAAAAGTCCTTCGCACAGTTCCAAGCCGATGGCTCCGTCGTGGAGGAAACTCGCGAGATTGAACGCGCTGAGCATCGCGTGCGAGAACTGCGCAACCAGCTTGATGATGCCGTGACGTCGCTTGCACCACCTGCTAAAGACGGGGAAGATCCCGCCGAGGTTCTCATGGACTATGTCCGCCTGCGCCGCGAGCTCACGGTTGAGGAAAAGCAATCAAAAATCGATAGTGCCAATCAACGAAACCAAGAGGTTATCGCGGTACTGGGGCGCCTGCAGCTGGGCGATGTTATTGCCATGCCCGGCAAGAAGCGTCCTATTCTCGCCGCAGTTGTTACTCCCGCTAACCAAACTGCGGATCCCCGCCCGTGGATTACCACTGAGTCCGGGTGGTCTGGACGTATCGATGCAGCCGGAATCAATAACCCACCAATCCAAGTCGGCAGCATCAAGATCCCCAAGCCGGTGCGCAAGAACCCGCGCCGCAATACCCGATATGTGCAGGATGTCTTGCACCGCGAACACTTCGACCGGCCCAAGCGCATGAAGTCGCACACCCGCGCCCGGCCAAATAAGCGGGTAGGTCAGTTGCGCGACGCACTGCGTGCTCATCCAGCTCACGATTGGCCGGCTACTGACCGCGAACAGCTGGCGGGCCTGGCGCAAAAGCTAGCGCGGCGTGAGCGTGATCGGGACAAACTGCAGTCCAAGGTCAATAAAGCTACGGATACATTGGGCCGCACCTTCGAGCGCATCGTGGACCTCCTCGCAGAGATGGACTACGTCGAGTTCACCGGGGTCGGTGCCGATCGCACGCCAGTGATCACGGAGGAAGGCGAGCGTCTCGCCAAAATTCACAGCGAATCCGATTTGCTCGTGGCCCAATGCCTCAAGCGCGGAATTTGGGATGAACTCGATCCCGCTGAGCTTGCCGGTGTTGCCTCCCTGTGCTGTTTCGAAAACCGCAAGGCCACCAGTGGGCAACCGGAAGCAGCCACCGAGCGCATGGCTGACGCTATGAATGCCACGTGGCGCGTGTACACCGAACTCACCGCGGATGAGCAGCGCCACCGGCTGCCGCCCACCCGTGAACCAGAGGCCGGATTCGCCTTGGCGGTACACCAATGGGCGGCCGGCGCACCCTTGGGCTACTGCATGGCTGCGGCAAACGAAGCCGGCGCCGAGCTCACCCCGGGTGATTTTGTCCGTTGGTGCCGCCAAGTCATCGACCTGCTGCAACAAGTGGCTAAAACGGGGTACGACGGCGAAATTCAGCGCAACGCCCGCCGGGCCATCGACGCAATTCAGCGCGGTGTCGTAGCCATTGGCGCCTAATATCCGCGGCGCGGACGAGTAGACTCTGGGGCATGACTGATACTCAGACTTTTTCCGCTGATGTCTACGCCCAGCGTCTGCACGCCGCCCAAAAGGCGGCTGCAGACAAGGGCATCGATCTGCTCCTCATTGGCACGGGGCCAGACTTTGCCTACCTCACCGGCTCTTGGGTTTCTTCCCACGAACGCTTGACGGTCTTGGTTGTGCCGCAGCAGGGCAATGCATGGATCGCCGCGCCCAATACCGATATCACCGATATCAAGGCTGCACCAGTAGGTGAGCTGGATGTGGAGTTGCGTGGCTGGAATGACGGAGAAAATCCTTATGAGCTTGCACTGCGTGGCGCAGGCGACGGACTAGGCAAGGTAGCGCTGGGACAGTCGCTGACTGCAGACCACGTGTTGCGTTTCCAAGATCTGCTTCCACACGCCAGCTATGAACTGGCCACTTATGCGTTAGCCGAGCTCTTTACCCGCAAAGACGAGGCTGAGATTGTTGAGCTGCGCAAGGCTGGCCATGCCATTGACGCGGTCCACGCGCAGGTACCACAGCTTTTGCAGGCCGGCCGCACCGAGGCCGAGGTGGCCCACGAACTGGAAAAGCTCATCCTGCAGGAGCATTCCGTTATCGATTTCGTCATCGTCGGATCGGGCCCCAATGGCGCCAACCCGCACCATAGCTTTTCGGATCGCGTGTTGGCTGAGGGCGAGCCAGTCGTCGTCGATATCGGAGGCACTTTGCCTTCCGGCTACCACTCCGATTGCACCCGCACCTACGTAGTGGGCGGAGATATTTCCAAGGCTCCGCGGGATTTCCAGGATGCCTATGCCGTGCTTGCCGACGCCCAAGCTGCCGCCCGCGCCGCAGCCCACCCCGGCAGCACCGCCGCAGACATCGATGCCATCACCCGCCAGGCGATCTCTGCAGCAGGCTGGGGCGACTACTTTGTCCACCGCACCGGACATGGCATCGGCCTGTCCACGCACGAGGAGCCCTTCATCATGGAAGGCAACGATCTCGCCTTGGAAGAGGGCATGGCCTTTTCCATTGAGCCGGGTATCTACTTGGAAGGCAAGTGGGGCATGCGTTTGGAAGACATCGTGGTGCTTACCGACGATGGCTACGAGTCCCTGAACCAAGCTCCGCGTGACGTCCGTTAATGGCTGGCGTACTGATTCTGGGCGGCCGCAGCGATATCGGCGGAGAAATCGCTAGGAGAGTAGCCCCTGGCCACGATATTGTGCTCGCCGCTCGAGGCACCCACGGTATGGAAGGCGTGGAAGGCCGGCTCCGGGCGGCGGGTGCGCGCAGCGTTCATCTTCTTGATTTTGATGCCGCAAATTTTCCGTCCCATGCCGGTGTGGTTGATCGCGCCATAGAGCTGGCAGGCCCCCTTGAGCTTGCTGTCGTCGCCTTTGGCATCCTGGGCGATCAGCAGCGGGCGGAACGCGATGCTTCCCACGCGGTCGACATCGCCACGATCGATTATGCCGCGCAGATTTCACTGCTTACGCTGGTTTCGCAGCAAATGGACAGGGGCCATATCGTTGCCTTTTCCTCGATAGCAGGCTGGAGGGCCCGCCGGGCAAACTACGTGTACGGATCTACCAAGGCCGGTCTTGATGCTTTTTGTCAGGGGCTGGCGGACAAGCTGCATGGCAGCCAGGTAGGCCTTATTACCGCGCGTCCTGGCTTTGTCATCGGCAGCATGACGGAAGGAATGAAGCCAGCGCCGCTTTCTGTACGACCAGCAGATGTGGCCGAGGCAGTTGTCGGCTGCATTGACCGCGATGCACGGCGCGGTAAGCCGCGTTCGCGCACCATGTGGATTCCTCGGGCTCTGCAGGGCCTAGCGTGGGTCATGCGGCTTGTACCGCGCCCAATATGGCGGCACATGCCGCGCTAAACCTTGCGTTCTTTTCAGTCTGCGCGTAGCAGGGGAGAGTTGATGTCGAAGATAAAACCGCGTGGGGCGAGTACGCGCAGTACCACTTCGGCGTCACCCTCGGCAATATTGTGAAAGACTAATCCGCCCCATGGGGTGACGGTGATGTCTACCTCTAACTGGCCGATCAGGTGCGCAAACTCGGCAGGGATGGCGCCGCGGTGCACGCCGGCACCCAGATCAACGATGCCGGCAGGCAGATGCTCGTCCAGCCAACCAATGGGGCCGGGCTCTGCCAGGGCGGAGACATTATGCTCCGCGGAATCTGCGTGCTGGAGTACCTCCTCATAGTGTCGGGCGGCAGCGTGCGGAGTCAGTGGGGCAGAGGGGGCGTCGCCAAGCGGGGAATGCTCAAGGCGCAGGGCTCCGTCCCTGTCGATGCTAAGGCTGACTGCGGCCGCGCCGGTCGGTACGTCGTCGTGGGCGATAACGGCCAGTCCGGGACCGCCTTCCGCCGCTCCTAGCTCAGCCGCGATGTCTTGGGCCGTATGCTTGGCCTCCGCTGACAATGGCGAAGCCAGCACCGGCATCGCCGTGGCGCGCAATCGCAACTCCTGGAGCTGCTGATTGAGCGCCTCCGCATCCTTAATGCCGTGCAGCTCGATTGCGGAGAACCGGTCGATGTAGACATACCCATCCGCACAAGCACTGGCGCACTGCGCCAAAGTGACCCAATCCTGGGCGTGGGTGCTGCCGCCGGCAACGTGGATGCGGATGCACGTGCCGTACTGGGGGTCTTCAAAAAGCGCAGGAGTAAACATGCGCACTAGTTTAACCTGCCGCGGCTGCAGCTTCGCGCATGAGTGTTGCCAGCACTTTATCAGTCTGCCTCGTTAGACTTAGGCCATGCCGTTTATGTATTTTGCTCTCTACATGGTCGCAGAGACCCTGACCTTCTGGGCCGTCTCTCAATGGATCGGTGTTGGCTGGGCGCTTATCGCACTCTTTGTCACCATGTTCTTCGGAATGTCCATCGCTGGCATTGAAGTGCGCCGCTTGATGGGAAAGCAGGTCGAACGCACAGGGGACGGTACATACGTCGTTCGCGGCGGCAATGTGGGCAAGACCGCCAGCAATGTGGGCCTTACCTTGGTAGGCGGCATGTTGCTTTCTTTGCCGGGCTTCTTGACGACGATCCTCGGAGCCCTCTTGATCTTCTCGCCGACCCGCGCCATTTTCCGCACGATGATGGCGGCCTCCTTGTACCGCAAGATCGAAAACATGGGCGTTAAGATCTACGAGGCCACCCCAATGGCACAGCAGCACGATTCTTATGGCGACTTTGGCTCCTTTGGTCGTGGCCAAGCAACACAAAGTGGGCACCCCAGCGCGCAGGATGCTGGCCCGCATGAGGTGTTGGATGAGGAAGAGATCCGCCGTTGGAGCGAAAACCTGGATCCAGATGACTTCGGACCCTCCGGTGGCGAGTCCAAAGGTGGAAAGAGCTAGTGATGGTGACTCTTGCCCGCCTCGTTGTGGCGGGCCTTTCTGGCCTGCTCACGTATGCCGCCATCGAGCCCCGTGGCTGGTGGTGGGCTGCCGTTGTGGGCGTGGGCTTGCTGTACGTGAGCTTGCTGCCGTGGGGAACTAGGCACGTTTCCGCCCGTGTGGGCGCGCTTCTTGCAGTAACACATTCGCTCGTGCTGTATCTGCTCACACTGCCCTGGATCGGCGAGCTGGTAGGCAGCGGCCCATACATCGCTTTGGCTATATGGCTTTCGGTATACGCAATTCTACTGGGCATTGGCAGCGCGGCAGTAGCGCGGTGGAAATACGGTTTTATTGTCTTCCCGTTCTTCTACCTCGCGGTGGAGGTGTTGCGTTCTTCGGTACCTTTCGGCGGTTTTTCTTGGGTGAAATTGGCTTGGGGACAAATCGACGGACCGCTAGCCAACCTGGCTCCGTGGGGTGGAACCTCGCTCATTACCGCAGCCACGGTTCTGTGCGGTTGCGGTCTCGCTGCACTGCTGATTCAACGCGGATGGAAAGCCAAAAGCGCCGCACTCTTAGCAGCTATCCTTCCCCTTGCAAGCGCAACGGTGGCAGGTCTGGGAATCAACCGAGACGATTCCACTGTCGGGGAAGCAAAGGTTGCCGCAATCCAAGGAAATGTACCTCGCATGGGCCTAGACTTTGCCGGGCAGCGCCAAGCGGTCCTTAACAACCACGTGGCGGAGACAAAGAAGCTGGCATCGCGCGACAAGGACATTGACCTAGTCATCTGGCCCGAAAACTCCTCTGATATCAACCCATTCCGTGACGGCAAGGCAGCCTCGGCGATCAGCGGCGCCGTCGATGCGATAGACGCACCTGTTTTGGTTGGCACCGCTACGCGGGATGAGGTGGGAGCCCGCAACACCATGCAGGTCTTTGCTCCCGGGCATACGGTAGGAGACCATCACTATAAGAAGTACCTGCAGCCCTTCGGTGAAACCATGCCCATGCGGGATTTCTTTGCCAAATTTTCTGACTATGTGAATCTGGCCGGTGACTTCAAACCCGGCGACGGCCCAGGTGTGGTCTCCATGGCGGGAGTGCCGGTAGGCGTGGCCACGTGCTATGAGGTTTCCTTCGATAGCGCTTTTAGGGAGTCGGTGAAAAATGGTGCACAACTACTGACTACTCCCACAAATAACGCCACCTTTGGCTATTCCGATATGACCTACCAACAATTGGCCATGAGCCGATTGCGCGCCATGGAGACGGACCGAGCCGTGGTGGTGGCGGCGACC
Organism: Corynebacterium sp. ACRPQ; assembly: GCF_022347225.1. Lineage (NCBI taxonomy): Bacteria > Bacillati > Actinomycetota > Actinomycetes > Mycobacteriales > Corynebacteriaceae > Corynebacterium > Corynebacterium sp. ACRPQ. The sequence goes on along the minus strand of NZ_JAKRNF010000013.1, from coordinate 57,551 downwards.
TCTGGAGTATCCGCCATTGTTCACCCAGATGGCCACGTTAGCCAGTCCACGGAGATTTTCACGCCGGAGGCATTGGTAGAACAGTTGCCCTTGCGTAGCGGCGAGACCTTTTCCGTCAGGTTTGGTTCGCCCCTGCAATGGCTCATGGTTATTATTGGAACAGTCTGCGCACTGGTAGCTTTGCGCACAAACCGCCTGCGACGCACCCCGCGCCGCTCCGGCACAGATACATACGTAGGAGCATAAACACTGTGAGCACGCTTGAATCCTCGACCTTGGTCATCATCCCGACCTATAACGAGATCGAAAATCTTCCTCTCATTACTGGACGCGTCCGCGAGGCGGTCCCGGAGGTACATATCCTCATCGTGGACGATAACTCTCCCGATGGAACTGGTGACAAGGCCGATGAGTTCGCAGCGCAAGATGACCACATCCATGTTCTTCACCGCGAGGGCAAAGGTGGCCTGCTAGGCGCTTATATCGCCGGCTTTGAGTGGGGCTTGGAGCGCGACTACCAGGTGCTGTGTGAGATGGATGCAGATGGCTCCCATGCGCCGGAACAGCTTCACCTACTGTTGGAAGAGGTGGACAAGGGCGCGGACCTGGTTATCGGCTCCCGCTATATCCCGGGTGGCGAGACCGTGAACTGGCCGGCTTCTCGTGAGTACCTGTCCCGCTTGGGCAATATCTACATCTCCGTAGCGCTGGGCGCTGGCCTGTCCGATATGACCGCCGGTTACCGCGCTTTCCGCCGCGAGCTGCTCGAGTCCATCGACTTTGATGAGCTATCCAAGGCCGGTTACATCTTCCAGGTTGATCTGGCCTTCCGTGCCGTCAAGGCTGGCTTCGACGTCCGCGAAGTTCCCATTACCTTTACCGAGCGCGAATATGGCGAGTCCAAGCTCGACGGTTCCTTCGTGAAGGATTCTTTGCTCGAGGTAACCAAGTGGGGCGTTGCTCATCGCGCTGAGCAGCTGCAGGATTTCGGCGGCGCCGTATCCAAGTTGGTCAACCGTGAAGTCAAGGACGGCTCCATTCATGACCTCAACGTTCAGGCCCGCAAGGGTGCCGGCTGGGTTTCTGACTTCGCCAGCGAGATCGGCCATCTGGCGAAGCACCAGATTGCGCAGTTCAAGAAGTAGGCGCCACCGCAACGCATAAGGCCCGTACCGTCCCTTAGTTAGACTAGGGAAGGTACGGGCCTTATGCTGTCGCAGAACTTTAAGAGTTCTTTTGCTGCTGCTCCTGCTGTTCCTTCAAGAGGCGGGCTGCGGAACGGCGGCGGGAGCGCAGGTGGTTAATGCGCTCTTCAAGCAGCTCATCGAGCTCCTCGATGGAGCGGCGCTCACGCAGCATATCCCAGTGGGTGCGTGGTGGCTTAGCGGGCTTAGACTCAACGCCTTCACCTTCTACCAGGTGGCCCAGCTTGCCGTTCTTGCACATCCATTCTTCAGGGATTTCAGCATCATCCGCGAAAGGCACCTCATAAATCTCGCCGTCTTCGGTGCGGTACTTCACCATCTGGCGCGGTGCGAGGTCGTGGTCGCGGTCGGTTTCGTAGCTGACTGCGCCCATACGGCTGCCACGGAGTACGCGATCTGCCATGCAACATCATCCTTTTCAAAGAGATCCCTGATTGAGTGCGAAGCAAAACTTCGCCTAAGAGCTACTAATTATAACGAACACCCACGCGTCTTTGTTCCCAGCCCGCCCAAAATGAACTAAAGTGTATCGGGTGATCCGTACAGCTAGTCGTGAACGCAACGTCGGTTCCTGCCAATGGTGTGGGAAGGACATTGACCAAGGCGGTAGGGGACGGCCACGGAAGTTTTGCAGCGCCTCCTGCAAGCAGCGTGCTTATGAGCAGAGAAATAACGTCAGTGGCACGGGGATTCCCGCCAATGCCGTCATCCTTACTCCAGAAAAGGCAGAGAGTTTGCGCGACGGACTTTTTGAACTACGTTGTTCCGCAGAAGATATCAATACCGCCGCGGAGGAAGGCGCTAGTGCGCAGGAGCTTGCCGGTTTGTGCGAAGAGCTTGTTGCCCTGGCGCGACGCCTAGAAGGACTTCGATAGAAGATGAGAAAGCTTTTTTATAACCGCAAGCTCGTCATCACCATCTTTGTGGTGCTGATTGTGTTGCTCACCGCCGTGGCCATTGGCCCGATGGTGTATTCGCTCCTCAAGGGCGCCGGAGTAAAGACCGAACCAGTTTCCGCCGACGGCGCAAAGGCCGCATCAACGGAGCTCGATGGCACCTGGGAGGTAGCCAAGGGCCGTGCTAATAACCATACCTCGGTTGGTTTTACCTTTAATGAGGTTCTACCTGCGGAAAAGACCACCACATCGGGTTCAACCACGGAGGTAACCGGCCAGGCGGATATTTCTGATTCCACCCTGAAAACCGCCGCAGTCACCGTCGATATGGACGAGCTGACCACGGATAAGAAAGTCCGCGATCAGAACATGAAGTCCAAGCTCTTTGAGACCCAGCTTTTCCCTGAGGCATCCTTTGAGCTGACTAAGCCTGCTTCGCTTGCCGACGTCCCGGATGACGGCACCATTGGCACAGTCGAGCTCACCGGAGATCTGACTATCAAGGATAAAACGCACGAGATCTCCCAGGACTTCGACGTTCTTCGCGATGGCGATCAGATCGTCATTGGCGGCACCGTGCCAGTCGATCGCCTTGAATATGGCGTGGAGACCCCGGAAATGCTGGCCGCCAAGGTCGAGGAAAACGGCGAAGTAAACCTCCGCATTTCCTTCGAGAAGAACTAGCGAAGGCCAAGCCTGTGAATTCCCGTCAGATTATCCCGTTCATGTGGCTGCGACTCGTCGTCGTCATCGGCTTTACCATTTTCGTAGCCGTTCAACAGATGTGGGTCATTGTGGCCATCTCGGTTCTGTTGGCACTGTTGACTATCTGGCAGCTGTGGAGCGCTTACCGGAATCGCTAATTAGGCCTTCACGGCAGTGGGTACACTTCCTCGATTAACGTCAGTGTGACGTTATATAGTGGTGTAGTTAGTCCCGCCAGTAGGGCCTATTTTCGCCCGATATCAGGTTCTTCGGTCGCCGATCGAAACACCGTCGCCAACGGTTGACCCCGGAACCAAGAAGTCCCGAAAGACAGATGGGGTCGGCTGCCGCAAATCCGAACCCCAATGAGCTACAGCCGGAATCGATACCTGCGCCTGAGTCTGGCGGCCGGTGGATGGCGCGGCAGAGACCACGCAGAGGCCACGAGGCGTTGCCAAGCAAAGCGCTGTAACATTGCATGGAGATTTAAGGATGCTGAACCGGGGCCCACTAGATGGACCGGGAAGATGTGTTAGCGCCCGGGGCGCCTATGGGGGCGACACACGATAACCTCCGGATATCTGTAATTGTCCGATAATGTACATTATGTCATTTTAACTAGGGGTGGCATTCCCCCTTTTAGCTCCTGACTCCATACATCGATACCTGCACCTCGCTTCTGTTGTTCGCTCCTGACAACACGCGCCCGAATGAAGCTTCCCAGATGTGCCATTCCTTCACGACAATTGGGCTCTCGTCATTTCTCATACGGCGGATGACTTCTTTCTCGGCTAGGCCTCTCGTAGCACATGCGGCCTTAAGCTCTGGATCGAATTCAGCGCTCGACGGATCCGATCCCTGCGCGTGTCCACCGCTAAATACGATATAAACCACTTCCGGATGGTGTTCTACATCCAGTGGACCTTTCCACCCACGCAGGTGTGCCTCTTCAGTCCAACAGGCTACCCCTGAGCGGTCTACACATTGTCCCATCGCTTTTTCTTGAGCGCGCGTCAGCGCAACTCCTGCAAAAGACTCATCATATGAATCGTCTTTCCGCGCAAACAATACGAAGAGCCGCGCGGTTCCTTTTCTTCTACTTCTTCGTATCCATGTCCACATCTTCTCACCCGGCTATCGGTTAGTTTTCAACCAAAATGCACACTAGCGCATATAACGGCCAAGCAGGTCTCTATCAGGGGCGATTCCAAGCCGGCGAACGTACCTCATCTCCACAGGGTGCGTAGAATCGACAACATGACGATTCAGCACGTAGTAGATAAGCCTTCCCGCGCAGCTCTCTTCCTCGTCCTTGAAATCAAGGACGGCGGCGAGCAAGCCACTCGCGATATGCTCACGGGGTTTGCCGGACTGTTTAAATCCGTGAACTTCCGCTATAACGAAGGCGAACTTTATACCGTAGTCGGCATTGGTGCCTCCATGTGGCCACGTTTGACCAGCGCGCCTATGCCGGAACGCCTGAAGGAATTTGAGGCAATCGATGCCGCACATAAGGCCCCGGCCACGCCAGGCGATATTCTTCTCCACTTCCGTGCGAATACCTATGACCTGTGCCATGAGATGGCCCGCCAGGTACTGGATCAGCTGGGCGATGCCGCCAGGGTTATCGATGAGACCCACGGCTTTAAGTACCTGGACCAGCGCGATTTACTAGGCTTTGTGGATGGCACCGCCAATCCCCTCGCCGAGGAGGCTTTGGATACCGTGCTGCTTGGCGACGACGCCGATTACCCCCGTGGCTCCTACGTCACCGTTCAAAAATATATCCACGACCTGGCCAAGTGGAACGAGCTGAGCACCGAGGAGCAAGAAAAGGTCATCGGCCGCACCAAGGCCGACGATATCGAGTTGGATGACGATACCAAGCCCACTAACTCTCACGTAGCCCTCAATGACCTTGAGGAAGATATTTACCGCGAGAACATGGTCTTCGGCTCTTTCGCCGCGGGTGAGATGGGCACTTACTTCATCGGCTATGCCAAGGACCCAGAAAACGTCATGGAGCGCCTGCGCAATATGTTCATTGGCAAGCCGGAGGGAAACTACGACCGCATCTTGGACTTCTCCACTGCGCTTACGGGCACCAATTTCTTTGTGCCCAGCGCGGATCTGATGAAGAACTTCGACGAGCTGCCGCCGGCCTAAGTGCTACCTGCCTAACGGCCACCCGCCTAACGCCGGCCCCCGCGGTTGCGATGGGCCAACCCAAATTGCACCGAGTCAATCATCCCGAGCGTCATAAGGGCCTCACGGAGGGCAAATTGGAAGGTCCACAAGCGGCGGAAGACTGGGTCGAAGCCAGCGGCCGCTGCTTCCCGCAGGTGCCCATCGAAAAAGGAACGCTGCTGACGCAGGGACTCCAAGTAATGGGTGCCCACGTGTGTTTCGGACACGATGCGCAGGTTAGAGTTCTTATCTACTAGCTGGTGCATTTCCGTGGTGCGCGGATAGTCCAACCCCGGCCACACATAGGCTCGTAAGGCCTGAAGCGATGCCTTACCGGCCTCCGTCATTGACTCGGTCGCCACGATGGACTGGATTCCTGCCCGCCCATTAGGCGTCAAGAACCGGTCGACTGCGCGGATATATTCTTTGCGCTCGCTAGCGCTGAGTTGCTCTACCTTTTCTACGGTGACGATGGCGTCATAGTGCCCGTGCCACTGCTTGGGGTTCGGGACGACGCCGGGAATGCGCTCGACATGGATGGAATCGTCTGCCCCCTCTAGTACGAGGGCCTCGCGCATGTGGCTCATTTGGTCCACATCACTGGTCAAAACGTCAACCGTTGCGCGCCGCTTAGTCGCCCGCATCGCTGGCTGCATTCCGGCAGCCGGGTACACCAACAGGTGGGTTCCGGCGCCGGTACGGGTGACGTCAAGCAGCCAATCCGCCGCGCGGCGCTGCGCATCTCCCAGATCATCCCTGTCCACTCTCGTGGGCTCACTCAGCGTCGTGACATCGACGAAGTGGCTCTTCGGCTCCTTGCGGCCAGCCTTGGGGCTATAGCTTTCCACCGTTTCCCTTATGGTGGTCGGTACACCACTGGAGAAAATTCCACCGACATGGCTTAAACCATCGCCGGCATAGAGTCGAACCAATTCCAGCGGCAGCTCCCCTGGCTCCGACTTACCGGCACCCAGCATCTTGGCTTTGGGGAGGTAACCCACTCCCAATAAGCGGCCGAGGACCTTTACCAGCTGCGAGGAAGAAGTAACGGTCCACTCTCCTGCCATATAACTTTCCGCAAATCCCAGCCAACCGCTAGCGGCAATGCGCTCAAACAAGGCATCATGCCCCACCTTGAGATCTGGTCCGCCTTCGGCTTCTAGGTCTAGTTCTAGTCCGGCATCATCGCAGGCCTTGGCAAATTCTGCCTCTGCCCGGCGGGTTTTCATTCCAGGCCAACGAGGTGCGGGAACCGTAGCCACATTGGGCCAGGATTCTGCATCGATAGAGCTCAAATGCTCAGGGCGGCTAAAAGTCATAATGCCAGGTGCGCTCCTTGGTGGGCGGAGGAAGTCACTATCCGGAACAACCTTAGTCAGCTTTGTGCGCACCCCGGTTGAGGCGCTCCGGACAGCCGCGCCGGTTCTTCCCACGGAAACCGCAACGCAGCGGCGGAAGTTTATCAGTCATTAAGTATGCGCGTTCTGTTTGAAGTGTTTAGACTGTACGGGTACTAAACATTAGCTTTCTTAAGGAAGGTCGCATTAAATCCATGACTGATACCCCTTATCGCCCCAACGGTGGCCGCCACCACGTCGTCGTGGTTGGCGCCGGCTTCGGTGGTCTCAACACCGTTCAGAAGCTGAAGAACGCCGATGTGGAAATCACCCTCATCGATAAGAAGAACCACCACCTGTTCCAGCCGATGCTGTACCAGGTAGCTACCGGCATGATTTCCGCCGGTGAGGTTGCCCCTTCCACCCGCCAGCTGCTGCGCGATCAGGACAACGTCCACTTCGTCAACGCCGAGGTTACTGATATCAACCTGGCGGATCAGACGGTGACCGCCGAGCAAGACGAGTTCTCTCGCACCTATGCTTATGACTCCCTGGTTGTCGCCGCAGGTTCCGGTCAGTCCTACTTTGGCAACGACCACTTCGCTGAGTTTGCCCCGGGTATGAAGACCCTGGACGATGCCCTGGAGCTGCGCTCTCGCATCATCTCGGCGTTTGAGAAGGCAGAGCTTACCGACGACCCCGCAGAGCGCGAGCGCCTGCTTACCTTCATCATCGTTGGTGCTGGCCCAACCGGCGTTGAGCTCACCGGCCAGATTGCCGAATTGGCAAACCGTACCCTCAACGATGTCTATTCCAACTACGGCACCACCTCGGCCAAGATTTACCTGCTCGATGGCGCCCCACAGGTACTGCCGCCATTTGGCAAGCGCCTAGGCCGCAAGGCTCAGCGCACCTTGGAAAAGGAAGGCGTACAGGTTCACCTGAACGCGATGGTGACCGATGTAACCGCGGACACCGTCACCTACAAGGACATGAAGACCGAGGAGGAGACCACCCTGACGGGTGCTACCAAGATCTGGTCCGCTGGTGTGGCCGCTTCCCCACTGGGCAAGATGGTTGCAGAGCAGGCTGGCGTCGAGGCAGACCGCGCAGGTCGCGTCTCCGTCAACGAGGACCTGACCGTGGGCGAGCACAATAACGTCTACATGGTCGGTGACATGATCTCCCTCAACCGCCTGCCAGGTCTGGCACAGGTTGCAATCCAGGGTGGCGCGCACGTCGCTAAGCTCATTCAGGCCAAGGTGGACGAGGAATCTACCGCTAATGAGAAGGAAGCCTTCGACTACTTTGACAAGGGCTCCATGGCCATTGTCAAGCGCTTCAACGCCGTCGTTAAGCTGGGCAAGACTGAGTTCGGTGGCTTTGCCGGTTGGGTAGCATGGCTCGGCCTGCACCTGACCTACGTTATTGGTCTGCGCAGCCGCTTGGCCGTTCTGGTTAACTGGGCAACCAATATCCTCTCCCGCGATCGCGGCAATCTGGAGATCACCACCCAGCAGCGCATCGCACGCAATATCATTAACAAGAACGAGAAGTAATACCTCCTCGCTCGCACATCGCCGCCCCACCTGCTGCAAAAGCAGGTCCTGGGCGGCGATTTTTATTTTCCCGGACCACTGCTGCTAGCGCCGGCGATTCCCCTACTGGGGAGCCCGGACGTCGATTTTCGCACATAATTTCCGTGACCTTTGTTAGGCTGAGACACGCAACATGGGGTGCCGCACGCGGTGCGGCTGAGAAATACCCATCGAACCTGCACTCAGTTAGAACTAGCGAAGGGATAGTTGTGGATCATGCTTTTCTGCGCGCACACGACGCTGTGCGCGAGTCCACGCCGCTTATTCAATGTTTGACCAATAAGGTCGTCAGCAACGTCACCGCCAATACCCTGCTGGCAATCGGAGCTAGCCCGGCGATGGTCGATACGCCGGAGGAATCGCGCGAATTCGCGCAGGTAGCCAGCGGCGTACTCATCAATTGCGGTACGCCCAGCTCCGAGCAATACGGCGGCATGCGCGAGGCCATCGCCGGGGCGAACTCCGCCCACACCCCCTGGGTACTCGATCCGGTAGGCGCCGGCGGCCTGAGCCACCGCACCGAATTCATGCGCGAGGTGCTGCCACTTGGACCGGCCGCGATTCGCGGTAATGCATCAGAAATAATTGCCCTCGCAGGTACCGGGCAGGGCGGCCGAGGCGTCGAATCCACCGATGGCGTGGAAGCCGCCCTAGATTCGGCAGTAGCACTTTCCCGGGATACCGGAGCCGTCGTGGCCATTTCCGGCCCACGGGACCTTATCGTCCACGTCGGCGATACAACGCGCGCCGTCTACCTCGAATCTGGGCATCCGATGATCCAGAACGTCATCGGTACCGGCTGTTCGCTTGGTGCTATCTGCGCCGCATATCTGGCAGCGTGGGAGGATCCTTTCGAAGCGATCATCGCCGCCCACGCGCACGTTGGCGCGGCAGGTAGCGTGGCCGCCGAAAAACACCATGCCCCCGGCTCCTTTGCCGTTGCTTGGCTGGATGCGCTCTACGATGTCCCAACGGCGGATATTGAGGGCCTGGTCAAGCTCACTGACGTGGAGGAGGTTTAAGTGTCTATTGACTGGACGCTCTACCTGGTCACCGATCCAGACCTGGCTGGCGGGCGAGACAACGTGGTTTCCATCGTGCAGGAGGCTGTACGCGGCGGTGTAACCGTTGTCCAGCTCCGGGACAAGGAAGCTAGCGATGAACAGATCGAGCGCACCGCACGCGAATTGCTCGGCGTACTGGGCGATGTCCCGCTATTCATCAATGACCGCGTGGAGGTGGCCGCAAAACTCGGCTGCCACCTGCACATTGGGCAGGATGATATGGCTTTTCGCGAGGCCCGGGAGAAGCTAGGTGACGGACAGCTTATTGGCTTGTCCATCGGCAGTAGCGACGAGCTTGCTGCTATTGCGGACGATGCGCTCCCAGATGTCATTGGCATCGGGCCCGTACATTCGACTGCAACGAAGAAAAACGCCCCAGCCGGCATGGGTACGGCTGCGGCCGCAGCACTCGCTCACGCCGCACGCGAGCGAGGCATCGAATCCGTCGCCATCGGCGGAATCAAGACCCATAATGCGCACGAGCTGGCAGGCAGCGACTTTGCCGGAATTTGCGTAGTCAGCGACATCATGGCGGCCGAGGACCCCGCAGCAGCCGCCGCTCACCTTAAGGAGGCTTTCCATGGCTAAAGGCATCTATCCTCGAGTACTGTCCATTGCCGGTACTGATCCCACCGGCGGAGCAGGAATTCAAGCCGATCTGAAATCCATCTCTGCCGCAGGCGGCTACGGTATGAGCGTGGTGACGGCGTTGGTGGCTCAAAACACCCAGGGCGTTCGCAGCGTCCACGTACCACCGGTGGACTTTCTGCAGGAGCAGCTAGACTCCGTCATCGAGGATGTGGAGATTGATGCGGTAAAGATTGGCATGCTTGCTGACGCCGCCATTACCGCCCAGGTCGCAGACTTCCTGCGCCGCCTGCCGGACGATGTTCCCGTGGTGCTTGATCCGGTCATGGTGGCTACCAGTGGAGATCGTCTGCTGGAAAAGGAAGCAGAACAGGCCGTGCGTGATCTCTGCTCCCAGGTGGACCTCATCACCCCGAACTTAAAGGAATTGGCAGTCCTTACCCAGACGGACGAGGCGGGCTATCTTGAGCAGGCCATTGCCACGGCGAAGGAATGGGCGAAGGGTGCTGGTACCGCGGTCGTCGTCAAGGGCGGGCACCTCGATTCCGACATCGCCGATAATGCGGTGGTCAATGCGGATGGGGCTGTGCACCGCGTTGCTTCCAGCCGTGTGGACACGAAGAATACGCATGGTACTGGCTGTTCCCTTTCCTCTGCCCTAGCCACCCGCCTGGGAGCCGGCGATAGTCCCGCGGCAGCTCTAACGTGGTCCACCCAGTGGCTGCACGAGGCCATTGCCCATGCGGATGCGCTTCACGTGGGCAAGGGACACGGGCCCGTGGACCACCTGCACCGCTCGCAGCGCCTTATGCAGGCGGCCTCTACCCTTCCCCAGCCTTACCTATCCGGCAGTCTCGAGGAACCGGATAACGTCGACCAGCCCCGCGTTCCTGCGGCCGGCCCGCACACGCAACGCCTATGGAACCTAGCCGGGGATCACTGGGAGGTGATCAAGGCACTGCCCTTTATTCGGGCCTTGGGCACGGGAGCGTTGGAGAAGGATGCCTTTGGCTTCTATCTCGACCAAGATGCCCAGTACCTGAATGCTTATTCCAAGGCGCTGGCTCGCCTCGCCAGCCAAGCCCCAGAAGCGGCACAGCAGTTGCACTGGGCTGAGGGAGCGCATGATTGCTTGGCAGTGGAGGCCGAGCTGCACCGCGGCTGGCTCGAAAGCGATATCACGACCGCAGCCTCCCGGGTAACTAGCGCCTATACGGATTTCCTTATCCGTTCAACGCATACGGATGACTACGTAGTGGGCGCTGCGGCAGTACTGCCCTGCTACTGGCTATATGCAGAGGTAGGCCTCCACCTCGCAGAATTTGATTCCCCCGAACACCCCTATCACTCCTGGCTTTCCATGTACGGCGGCGAGGACTTCCTCAACGGGGTTCGCGCTAGCCTCGACATCGTCGAACAAGCCCTCGCCGGGGCGGATGAGCGCACCCGCCTGCGGGCCGAGCGCGCCTATATCACCGCCAGCCACCATGAGGTCGACTTCTTCGACCAAGCCGATAGGCGCTTTTAGGCCAGCAAGTCCGACCCAGGGCGCGAAAGAACAGCGACGAGGAAGGTGGAATGCTCCGAGAAGAGCTTCATGTCCCACGAGGAGAAAGTGAAGTCGACTCGGTAGCCCACCTTCTGCGCCATGTCGAGGAAATCCGCAAATTCCCACCCACGGCCCTCGCCAAAGCCGGTGACGAGGCGACCACCGGGCTTGAGAGAATTATAGATATTGCGCAGCGCGGGCTCGCGGCCGTCCTTGGCTAGAAAGCCCATGACATTGCCTGCGGACACGGCGATATCAAAGGGGCCTTCGGGCACCTCTTCCTCGCACAGATCTCCCACGAACCATTGCCCCTCTGGGAAGTCGTGCTCAGCGTGCTCGATGAGAATGGGGTCTACGTCGACGCCCACCACGCTGTGGCCACGGCGAAGCAGCTCGCCGCCGACGCGGCCGGTGCCACAGCCGGCGTCGAGGATGGTGGAGTTGCGCTCCACCATGGCGTCGATAAGCCGGGCCTCGCCATTGATGTCTTTACCCTGTGCGGCAAGCACCTTCCATTTGCGGGCAAAGTTATGGGAGTGCTCGGGATTAGCTTCGGTTACTTCTTTCCACGTAGGCATAGATTCGATTATATTACCCGGCTTCGGTGTAAGATTTACCCGCTGCGTAAAATCGCTGCCTGCCCATTGGGAAAATACCCGCACTACCGCGCAAAGGAGGCTGAAAAGATGCCATCCGTACCTTCACCCTTTAGGGGCCGCAAGAAATCCGAGCCTCCTAGTAAGCCTACTTCCCTGCCGGTACCACCGGAGCGCGCCATCGAACATTGCCGCGTCTTTGTGGATGGCGAGGCGCTTCCCGGGGAGTATTCCACCAGCTCCGCGCTGGAAGCCATAGAGGAATACGGCCGCGGATTTATTTGGGTGGGCCTCCATGAGCCCTACGAGTCCCAAATGACCAAAGTGGCTTCCCAGTTTGGCATCCATGAACTTATCGTGGAAGACGTCGTTATGGCCCACCAGCGCCCCAAGCTCGAGCGCTACGATGATCAGCTCTTCGTGGTCGCGCGTTCCGTAAACTACCGCGATCATGATGAGGTCACGGATAAGCGCCAGATCATTTCCACCGGTGAGATCCAGATGATCATGGGCTCCAACTTCATCATCACCGTCCGCCACGGCGCAAAGCTGCCCAACCTGGCTTATACGGTAGAAGATGAGCAGGACTTGGTCGAGCTTGGCCCGGTGGCCATGGCCTGGAAGATCCTGGATATGATGGTGGACCGCTACTCGGAGATTTCCCGCCTTATCAGCATCGAAGTCGATGAGCTGGAAGAAGAAATCTTCACCCCGAGCCTCAAGTTTGATGTGGACCGCATCTACATGTTCAAGCGCGAGGTGCTAGAGATGAAGCATGCCATTGACCCGCTCTCAGTGGCGCTGAAGTCCATGGTTTCTGACCACAAGGATTTAATTTCCAAACAATTGCGCTCCTACCTGCGCGACGTCAACGACCATGAGCTAGTGGTCAAGGACCAGGTCTCCAGCTTCGATGAGCGTCTTACCTCGCTTATCGACGCCTCGGTAGCCAAGGTAACGATGCAACAGAACTCCGACATGCGCACCATTTCCGCGGTCGTTGGCATGTGGGCCGCACCCACCCTGGTGGCGGGTATCTACGGTATGAACTTCGACATCATGCCGGAGCTGCACTGGGCGTTGGGCTACCCCATGGCGATTATCATTATGATCTTGGTCGTTGTGGGCCTGTGGGCTTGGTTCCGAAAGAACCACTGGCTCTAATCCCTCCGGTACGCTCGTGCACTATGAGCGATATCACTGTTTACGGCGCTACCGGGCTGGTCGGCCAGTTGGTGGCGCGCTACCTTGCCTCGATTAACGCGCCCTCTGTGACTTTGGCCGGCCGGAACCGACCGGTGCTAGCCGCGCTGCGCGATGAACTCAATCCGCACTGGGACATCGCCATCGCCGCCGCCGATGATGCCGACGCTGTGGAGCGCATGGTGGAAGGCACCAAGGTGCTAATCACCGTGGTCGGCCCCTACAGCCGGTATGGCAGCCACGTCGTAGCCGCTTGCGCGCGCCATGGCGTGGACTATGTTGACCTCTGTGGTGAGGTTCCCTTTATTCGCCGGAGCATCGATTCCCACCACGCCACTGCCCAATCCACGGGTGCGCGCATCGTTCACTCCTGCGGCTTTGATTCCGTCCCCTCGGATATTGGCATGCTCAATCTCTACCAGGCGGCAGAAAAGCCGTTTGAACAGGTGCAGATGGTCGTCGACAAGCTCAAAGGCGGAATCTCGCCAGGCACCATCGAGTCTTCCCTGCAGGTCTCGCATGCCGCGCACGCGGATAAAGAGGTAGCCCGCAACCTGCACAATCCTTACTCGCTGGACCCGGACCCCAAGGCCGGTCCACGCTTAGACGGCCTCCAGAATGACTTCGAAATCAAAGAAGTCGACGGCGTGGGCTGGGTAGGACCATTTTTCATGTCCATGTTCAATACCCGCGTGGTGCGCCGCTCTAACGCTCTGCTGGGGCGCGCGTGGGGAGCACGCCTGTTCTACAAGGAAGCATGGTGGGCAGGCGCCGGTCTTCCCGGTCGCGCCCGCGCCTATGGGCTGGCGCTCGCCACCAAGATACTTTTCGATGGCACCCAATCGCGCCTGCGCCCGCTGGTGGAAAAGATCCTGCCCAAACCCGGGCCGCAGGGCGCGCATTTCCAGGTCAGCCACCACGGCATTACCGAAGATGGCGAACGCTGGCGAGCAACTGTGTCGGCACAAGGCGACCCGGGCTACGAAGTCACCGCGATGATGCTGAGCCAGGCGGCGCTCTGCTTGCTCGATTCGCGCTCTAATGCCGGCCGTGCAGGCGGCGTACTCACCCCGGCCACCGCACTTGGAAAGCCCTATCTTGAGCGGCTTTCCGCCCACGGCATGTCTTTTACCGCCGCTCGTGTGAACTAGCGCAGAATCATAGTGCGCAAGGTGGTGCGGGCGATAAGCTCGCGGCCTTGCCGCATCTCGACGCTCCACACGTGGGTGCGGCCGCCGAGCTGCACTGGCGTAGCCACGGCTTCTAACTCGCCCTCTCCTGTGGAGCGAATGAAGTCGCTGGAGTTATTAACGCCGACTGCGGGGGCGTCGGCAGCCGCCACGCTGGCAATGGAGGCCACGGTTTCTGCGATGGAGCAATACAACCCGCCGTTGGCTACTCCCCAGGGTTGGTGATGCTCCGGCAGCACCTGCAGTTTCGCACGGGCCTCGCGCGGGCCCACGTGGGTGAACTGCAGTCCTAGCAGTTCCGCAAGGCCGCCGTTTAAGGCATTGAGAGACTCCAGTTCTTCTGCGTTGAGCACTCGCGTATGCGCTAGGTGGAGCAAGTCATCGAGTTTCTGCGTATCCGACATAGTCCACCAGCCTAGCCATTGATGCCAGCCTCGCATCCTAGTGACGTAGGATAGGCAGCATGACTGATAAGAATGAACTTGCTCAGATTGGCGTCGTGGGATTGGCGGTCATGGGCTCTAATTTGGCCCGTAACTTTGCCCGCAACGGCAATACCGTAGCGGTGTATAACCGCAGCCCTGAAAAGACTCATGCACTCATTGAGGCCCACGGCGAGGAAGGCAACTTCGTACCTTCGGAAACCATCGAGGACTTTGTGGCTTCCTTGGAGCGCCCGCGCAAGGCAATCATTATGGTCAAGGCTGGCAAGGCCACCGATGCCGTCATCGATCAGCTGGCCGAGGTCATGGATGATGGCGATATCATCATCGACGGCGGCAATGCCTTGTTCACTGACACCATTCGCCGCGAGAAGGACGTAGCCGCCCGCGGCAAGCACTTCGTCGGTGCCGGAATCTCCGGTGGCGAGGAGGGCGCACTCAATGGTCCGGCCATCATGCTCGGCGGCCCCAAGGAGTCGTGGGAAACCCTCGGCCCGATTCTTGAGTCCATCGCTGCGAATGTGGACGGCACTCCGTGTGTAACCCACATTGGCCCGGACGGCGCCGGCCACTTTGTCAAGATGGTCCACAATGGCATCGAGTATGCCGATATGCAGGTCATCGGCGAGGCTTATCAGCTGCTGCGCTATGGCGCAGGCATGGAGCCGGCCGAGATCGCAGAGGTATTCCGCGAATGGAATTCCGGCGACCTTGATTCCTACCTCATTGAAATCACCGCCGAGGTTCTGGCCCAAAAGGATCCGGAGACTGGCGCCCCGCTGGTCGACATCATCGTGGACGCCGCCGGCCAGAAGGGCACCGGCCGCTGGACTGCCATCAATGGATTGGAACTCGGCGTTCCGATTACCGGTATTGTCGAATCCGTCTTCGCCCGCGCGCTGTCCTCCTCCACCGCGCAGCGCAACGCTGCGCAAGAAGGCCAGCTTCCCGCCGGCACCATCAAGGCGCTCGACGTGGACAAGGCCGAGTTCATCGAGGATGTGCGCCGCGCGCTTTATGCCGCCAAGCTCATTGCCTACTCCCAGGGCTTTGACGAGATTAAGGCTGGGTCTGAAGAATTCGGCTGGGACGTTGACCCGCGCGATCTAGCAACCATCTGGCGCGGCGGCTGCATCATCCGCGCCAAGTTCCTGGATCGCATCCGAGCAGCCTATGACAATAATGCGGACCTGCCCGCCCTCATCCTCGATCCTTACTTCAAGGGCGAGCTGGAAGACCTCATCGACCCTTGGCGCCGCGTGGTAGTCGCCGCTACCCAGCTGGGCCTTCCGGCACCGGTCTTTGCCTCGTCCCTCTCCTACTACGACAGCCTGCGTGCCGAGCGCCTGCCGGCCGCTCTCATTCAGGGCCAGCGCGATTTCTTCGGTGCCCACACCTTCAAGCGCACCGACAAGCCGGGCACCTTCCACATTGAGTGGTCCGGTGACCGCAGCCTGACCCAGACCGACTAGATTCCCAGTGACGTGATCAGGGGCCCTTCGGGCCCCTTTCACTTTTCCAGGCACGTCATTCTCGTCGAATGCGGCGATCCGCCACGCTGCCGATAGGATGGGAAAGCGATGACTACCTTTGCCGATCTCGGCCTTCCCCAGCGCCTGGTGCACGTCCTGCACAACCAAGGCATTACTGAACCGTTTCCTATTCAAAAAGCCGCGATTCCCGACGCCCTCGCAGGCAAAGACGTACTCGGCCGTGGCCCTACCGGGTCGGGCAAGACCTATACCTTTGGCTTGCCCATGCTCGCCCGCCTTGCCGGAACCGGTGCGTCCAAGCCTGCTCATCCCCGTGCGCTCATCCTCGCCCCCACCCGCGAGTTAGCTACTCAGATTCACCAGCGCCTTGATGAACCTGCGGCAACGCTGGGCTTAAGAGTGCTCGCTGTCGTGGGCGGGGTAAATATCAATCACCATATTCGCTCCCTCGCCCGGCCCGTTGATGTCCTTGTCGCTACCCCTGGCCGTGCCCAGGACTTGATTGACCAGGGCAAGCTGCATTTGGATGCGGTCCAGATCACTGCGCTGGATGAAGCCGACCAGATGGCTGATATGGGCTTTTTACCCCAGGTACGCAAGCTGCTGCGCCTAACTCCGGCGCAAGGCCAGCGCTTGCTGTTTTCGGCGACGCTTGACGGTGACGTCAACAAGCTGGTGGAGCAATTCCTCCACGAACCGGTGGTCCACTCCACTGCCCCGGTGCAAGCTGCAGTGGATTCCATGTCCCATCACCTCTTTTTCGTTGGCGAGCGTCCCGCCCGCAACGAGGTGGTGCTGCGCATCGCTGCCCGCCAAGGCAAAACCATCATGTTCATGCGCACCAAGCACGGCGTAGACAGGCAGGTCAAGAAATTGCGTCGCTCCGGCATCAACGCTTATCCATTGCATGGCGATAAAGGCCAAGGCGCGCGTACCCGCGCAATCGAAGGATTCGCCGATGGCAGCATTCCAGTCTTGGTCGCCACCGATATTGCCGCCCGCGGCATCGATATTGCGGACGTTTCACTCGTCGTTCACGTCGATCCGCCCGCGGAGCACAAAGCCTATCTCCATCGCGCCGGCCGCACGGCACGCGGCGGTGCTGCGGGTACCGTGATCACTTTGGTCATGGATGAACAACGCAAAGAAGTAGCCGCTTTAATTAAGAAAGCCGGGGTCACGGCTACGGAGCACGATATTTCTCACCGTGAAAATCCTGCGGGTGCACCGATACTTAAGGAGATTACAGGCGCTCGCAAACCCAATGGCCCTGCCCTTCCCCCACCCGGGCAGGACTCGCCCCAGAAACCGGCGAAATCTGTCAAGAAGTCCAACTCTCAACGCCGCCGCTCGGGTGGCAAAGTCGCCCGCCGCCGACGCCGTTAAGTCAAGGAGGTAAACGCTCATGCGCATCTTGAGCCCTGAGGAATGGAGTGCTCAACAGCATGAACACGAAAAGCAAGCCACCGACCGCTTGGAGCGCTTCCGACATCCTGGCAGCTACCACCCTGTTTTCGATTTTCTCTTTGAGTACTACCCCGTACGCCCTTCTCACCTAAAGCGCTGGCACCCAGGTGTAGGAACTGCGCTAACGGGCACTCCTCCGCACGCTGAATGGCGGGATTACCACGCCACCTCAGACGGCATCACCGTCGACATCGGCAGCTTTCTAGAGCGTCGTGGTGACTCGGTTCGGTATATTTCTAATCTGCTTCGGCGTTCCGCTACCAATCCGGCCCACTTTGACTGCTTCGGTCTGCATGAATGGGCAATGGTCTACCACACGGATTCCCCGCGCCATTCGCTGCCCTTGCGGCTTGGTGCGGACGGGACCAATCGGGTTGTCGATGAGCACTCAATTAAGTGTTCTCACTATGATGCCTTTCGGTTCTTTACCCCTCCCGCTCGGCCTCTTAACCTCACTGTCCTGCATCGTGAGGATCAGCCCAACAATGACCAGGCAGGCTGCGTACACGTCACAATGGATTTATATAAGTGGGCCTGGAAGCTGGGACCACTGGTTCCAGGCGAACTTTTCCTTGAGTGCCTGGATCTCGCGATTGAAGCGCGCATCCTTGACATGGAGGCGTCCCCTTATGACTGCCGTGATTGGGGACTTGGCGTCGTGCCCATCGAAACACCTGAGGGCAAGGCCGAATACGTCTCGAGGCAAAGAACGCTGGCGCACAAAGCTGAACCACTGCGAGAACGGCTTGTCGCTGTGATAGATCAGGCACTTGCCCCGCTAGAATGAGCCATTAACAACGGCAGTTTGCTTGGGAGGAAGACACCACATGGCACGGCATTCAAACGGGAAAAATAGCTTCGCAGTAGCGGGATGGGTTATTGCGGTGGCTATTATCACGCTGCTGGCCATAATCGCCCTGGTGGCCTTCCTTTTGCGCGGCGCGGGCAACGACGACGGCGAAGACTCCGCCGCACCCGCCGCAGTGGAAGGCAGCACCGAGGCTGCACCGGAAACCAGCACGGCAGCTGCTTCCAGTGCTTCCAAGTCCGCTGCGCCTACGAGCTCTTCTTCCCCGAAGAGCTCCGCTCCAGCGACGAGTTCCGCAGCAGCTCCCAAGCCCGATGTGACGATGGCGGCAAATACGCTCCTGCTCTTGGATACCTCTACGGCCATGGCGCCGATGTACGGCCCTGTATCCAAAGCCTTGGGCACCACTGCTTCTGACCTAGCCGCTGACGGCGGAGCAGTTTCTTTGTGGAACTACTCCTCTCCTATCTCCGAGACCGCCACGGTAGGGTTCCGACAAAACCTGGGCTTTGGCGATGGCAACGCTGTATCCGGCACGCTCAGTGGCTTTGGAACTGGCGGTGTTCCGCAAACGCGCAGCGCCGTGGTAGCGGCAGTAGCCAATGCCGCCGACCAAGCTGCAGGCAGCGGCGATAAGGCGCGCGTGCTTGTCGTAACTACCGGCACCGAGCAAGACATGGATGATGCTCAATTCACGTCCGCTCTTAAAGACGCCACCTCTAAGGACGTTTCTCTCAGCGTCGTCCATGTCGGTGAAGGCAGTGTCGATGCCGCACTGAAGTCCGCGGCTGATAGCTTCACCTCCGTTGACTCAGCCGATGAGACCCAGCTTTCGGGAGCAATCAACAAGGCCGCCGGCATTTAACGAGCAACCCATTTTCCCGGCACCGTACGAAGTTTCGTGCGGTGCTTTGATTTTTTGCCCTCAAAAAGACTAGAGCTCTCATACACAGCCCGCCCACGGGCACTTCACCCGATTTAAGCTCAAGGCCGGCACGCGCTCTAAGGCAGGCCTCGACCTCGATCCCGCGAGCCACACAGCGCGGAAAAGGACTGTCTTGCATTGTTGTCTCAAGACGATAGAGATCAAAAACCCACCCTTCTTCCCCGTGAGCTGGGAAGGAGGGTGGATTCTGTGTGGACGAGCTTAGGAGCTCTTGCGCTTGCGGCGAGCAGCCAACTCATCGAGGCCGACCACGTTGTCCTCGGCGAAGTCTTCGATGCGCTCCGAAGGGAAGGAAGAAATGGTGCCGGACAGTTCCTTCAAGATACCCGGAACTGCAATACCGAAGACGCCTTGGCCGCCGGCGAGCAAGTCAATGACCTCATCGTTTGAACGGCATTCATAAACGGTAGTGCCGTCGGATACGAGGGTCAGCTCTGCTAGGTCATTCACACCCCGATCCCGTAGGGACTCAACTGCCAAACGGATATTTTGCAGAGAGATGCCGGTATCCAACAGGCGCTTCACAATCTTGAGCACCAGTACATCCTTAAAGGAGTACAGGCGCTGGGAGCCGGAGCCGCGTGCCGTGCGGATGGAAGGGTTGACCAGGTTGGTGCGTGCCCAATAGTCAAGCTGGCGGTAGGTGATGCCGGCAACTTGGCAAGCGATGGGAACTCGGTAGCCCACCTCTTCGTCGGGTCCGACGTCAAAAAGCGATTCCTGTACGTAGGTCGATTCGGACTGGGGGTCCTCGTTAATGCTCACGTAATTACTCCAATGGGGTTTGTTGGAAGTTCTAAAGATCAATTAAAAGCCAAGCGCATACGCCCGTCAAGCGCTGCTTGCTCAACTGTCAAGTACAACTTTAGACTTCTCAAACCCCATTGTCACCATTAGTCACACGCGTGTCATTAACTTTTTTCGTCGTCATCCCCCGAAAGGAAATCCTTTTCCTCCATGCCCAAAGACCTCATCATGGCTTCAAAATCAGCATCTGCCTGCGCATTTCCCGATGCAGAGGTCGAGGAATCTTTGTTTTCTCTGGTCTGCACATCATCGCCGGCGCCGGGGGTGGAAATTTCCAGGTCGAAGTACTCTTTCACGTCCGCATCGCTGGCATATACGGATACCTGGGCAAGAAGTTCCGCCTCGGCTGAAATAGGGACGTTGAAATATGCGGATACGGCAAGTGCGTCACTTAACCGAGAGTCATAAACCTCGCCGTTCGGAGCCTTAATGTCTACCATGAAGGTTCCCTGGTGGTAGTTGGCAATTTCAATGGCCTCTACCCCGCCAGTGCCCTCTAGTACCTCGCAGATAAGATCGTGCGAGGTGGGACGGTTTGGCTGGTGTCCGTCCAAGACTGCGGCCAGTTGCATACCCTCGATGGGAGAAATCCACACGGGTATCAAGCGGTTTTCTTCGGGCCAGCGCAGCAAAGCGCACACATCGTCTTCGGGACCGACCTGGTGGATACCGTGGAACTCTAGGGATACATCACTCATAGCTACCACTCTCCCACAAAGACGGGAGCGCGTGTGTATTAGGAGTGGTATTCGTCGCGCAGATCCGACTTCACCAGAGTTGCGTGCAAGGACACCACGAGCGCGGTCATTTGCTGGGAGATTTCCTCCGCCTTCTGATGCGCGGTATCAGAGTTTGAGTGCGCCACTGGAGCTGCCGCCTGGGAGATCAAATCAGCCTGACGGCGGGCGTTATTGCGTAGGGACTTGAGTTCACGGGCGCCAAAACCAAATGCCTTAAGCGCCACTGCGGCAGAGGCAATGGCTACGTCGTCGGTATTGAAAAAGCCTGCGGCATCCGGGCGGATGAGGCCAAATTTAACCAGGGAGGCTACATCATCTTCGGTGGCACTAGCTTGGGTAGCTACCTCTACATCGGTCAGGCGGGTGACCACAGGGGCCTTAAACTGCTGCGGCGAGAGCAGGGTTTCCGCATTTCCTGCGGAAACAATGGCGGTCACCTGGCCGGAATCCATGGCTTCTAGCTGCTCACGGATAACCTTCAGCGGCGTATAGTTATCGCGCTGAGTGGTGAGAATATACCGCAGTCGATCTACGTCTTCTTGGGTGAAGCGGCGGTAGCCCGAGGCCGTGCGCTGTGGACTGATGAGCCCTTCAGATTCGAGGAAGCGAATCTTGGACACCGTGACGTCTGGGAATTGCTGATTCAGCGTTTCCAAAACCACGCCAATGGACATGGTCTTTGGCTTCTTAGCTTTAGGGCTGGTGCGGCGTACTGCTGCGGCCGAAGAATCTGCTGCGCTCACTGTGTCTATCTCTTAGGGGTACTGAAAGTTCTTATCGTGCCATAAGTAGACTACACCGCCCCTCCTGATAAGGAAGCGCGGCTAGTCTACGTAAAAAATTAGCTCTGGTTAGCGATGAAAACCAAGCGGAACTTGCCAATCTGGATTTCGTCTCCCACCTCGAGCACCTGGGAGTTGCGGGGCTCGCGGTTCACGTAGGTTCCGTTCAGGGATCCCACATCAACTACCTCAAACTTGCCGTCATCATTCTTGCGAAACTCCGCGTGGCGGCGGGACACCGTAACGTCATCGAGGAAGATATCTGCCTCGGGGTGGCGGCCGGCGGTAGTAGTCGCCTGATCCAGCAAGAAGCGGGCACCCGCGTTCGGGCCACGCTTGACCACGAGGAGAGCCTGACCTTCCGCCAGGTTGTCGGTGCCGGCAGCGGTAGCATCATTGCCATTCGCGCCGTTTTCCATCTCCTTGAGCAGGTCTGCGCGGAATACAGATGTGGTCTCTACCTGTGGTTCCGGGGTTCCGGTGTTCTCGCTCATTGTTACCTCCGGGGATTAGTTACGAGTTACTTATAACAATACTAGCGACTCATGTGAGTCCGTGACCCCTTCGCGGGGAATTATTTCACCGGAAAATATTTCCGATGCCGCTCAGCACGGAATTTCCCTTACCCGCAAGGGGGTTATCGGACACCATGTAGGTCCATGTAGCACTCGGACGAGCGAGGCCGGCGTCATCGAGGTGTGCCCCAGCGGCGTCGATAAGCACTGTGCGGAAAGTCTCCACAGACTTGTCGACGGCCCTCTGAGCCAAGTCCTTAAACTCCCTCACCGCAATGCGGTGGTACTCGTCGATTGGCGTCTCACGTGCGATGGCCCGCAGGTGGATCGACTCGCGCACATCGTCCATGAGCTCCAGGTGGTCGGCCCAGGCTAAGTCCAAATGATAGAGCATGATCTCACGCGCGGCCTTGATGCGAGCTTCCTCCGGAACCTCTGTTAGCTCTGCTGCGCGCTCCGGAGCGCGCTCGGATAGTTCCTGCCAGGCTTGATCAGTATCCAACAGCTTGGCTCGGCGCTCATCAATAATGATGCGCTGATCAGCTAGGAGCTGGTTATACTTCCAGGTCTGGGCATGAATTTCGAGCAGTTGGCCCTCGGTAACGCGCTGGCAGTGCGCTACAAAGTCGCTCACTCGCTTGGATTCAATGCGCCCGTCTTCTGCCGGTTGGGCACGCACAGTCTCGCCGTCGCCGCCTTGCTGGACTACATCGTCTTCGAGGGAGACGAAGAATAAGGACAGGCCCGGATCACCTTGCCGGCCTGCACGGCCGCGCAACTGGTTATCCAAGCGGGCGGTGCGGTGACGGGAGGTACCGATAACCGCCAAGCCGCCCAGTTCCGCTACTGCATCGTGGTCAACTTCGTGAGCACCGCCCAGCTTAATATCGGTGCCGCGTCCGGCCATCTGGGTAGAGACGGTAACGCGTCCAATATCGCCGGCCTCGGCGACGATCTCTGCCTCCTGCTCATCATTTTTAGCGTTGAGCACATTGACATCGATGCCCCGCTCGCGGAGAGCATCCGCCAGATCTTCCGACTCGGCAACATCCTGCGTGCCCACCAAGATGGGCTGGCCCGTGGCGTGAATGGTGGCAATTTCCTCCACGATGGCGGCGGATTTATCATCGACGGTCGCAAAAATGCGGTCTTGCTCATCAAAGCGCTGCAGCGGCTTATTGCGGTCGATCACGGATACATGAAGATCATAGAACTGCCGCAACTGATCGGTCGCCTCCACCGCGGTACCAGTCATGCCGCACACAAGTGGATAACGCCGCATAAGTTCTTGCAGCGTGATGGTGTCGAGGATGCGTCCGCCTTCGGAAACCTCTAGGCCTTCCTTGGCTTCTACTGCCGCTTGGAGTCCGTCGGGCCAGCGTTGGAGGTCGGCAACGCGGCCCCGGGAGGCGTCGATAAGCTGCAGCTTGCCATCCACCACGATGTAGTGGATGTCTCGGATAAGCAGGGCCTTGGCGTGCAGGGCGAGGTTGACCTTCACCAAAATGGTGCCGATATTCTCCTCCGAATAGAGCGAATCAATGCCCAATTCCTGCTCTACGCGGCGGGCACCAGTCTCGGTCAGCTGAACGGTGCGTCCGTCCTCAGAGATGGAGTAGTCCAGCTTCTCGCGCAGGCGGGATACCACATTGGTGATGTGCCCGGTGGGTGCTTCACCTGGCCGATTACCGGCCAGCACTAGGGGCACAAGGGCCTCATCCACTAGGACGGAATCGGCTTCATCCACGAGGGCAACGTCGCCGGCGGCCTGCACCGTGTGGGAGCGGTCGGTAATTTGGTTATCGCGGAGCAGATCAAAGCCCAGCTCGTTGACCGGTGCGTAGATAATATCCTGCGCATAGGCAGCGCGGCGCTCGTCCGGTGTCATGCCCTCCGTCACCGAGGCAACGCTTAAGCCAAAGAACTCCACAACAGGCCGCATCCATTCGGCGTCTCGGGCGGCGAGATAGTTATTGACGGTGACAACGTGGACGCGTTTGCCAGTCAACGCGAAACCTGTAGCCGCCATGGCTCCCACTAAAGTCTTGCCTTCGCCGGTTGCCATCTGGATGACGTCTCCGGTGAGCAGGCGCAGGACTGCCTGGGATTGCACGTTGAAGGGATTCATGCCCAAGGTGCGCTCGCACGCTACGGCCAGGGCCGCGAGGAACTGCGCCTTATCGGCGATCTCGCCGCCTTTCACGGCATCGCGTGCGGCTTGGGCTACAGCTGTGTCGTCCTGCTGGCCCAATGCCCGTGCCGCTTCATCGGCTGAACCCACGATGGCCTTGGATTTCTTATCGTTACGCTCGCTTTGCGAGCCCATTGCCTTCCAGAACCAATCGAACGCGCCCATACCTCATCCTCCTTATTTGGATTGCTCCTATCGACTGTAGTCAACCTGGTATGGCTTGCGGGTAAGAGGCCCGTTATTCTAGTTCTCATGCAATCCGTCAACGTTAAGCTGCCTTCGAGCCGGGGTACCGAGATGGCCGGAACCATCGACTTCCCGGACTCTCCCCCGATCGCCTACGCCATCTTTGCCCATTGCTTCGCCGGCTCCCGCCACACTCCCGGTGCTGCCCGCACCGCGAAGCAGCTCACCGAGTTCGGCATCGCCACTTTGCGTTTCGATTTTCCCGGCCTTGGCCAGTCCGCCGGTGAATTTGGCGATACTACTTTTAGCCAGAATATTGACGATATCCATGCCGCTGCCGCCTGGCTAACGGAGAACTACTCTGCCCCACAATTGCTCATGGGCCACTCGTTAGGTGGCGCCGCTGCGTTGAAGGCGGCCACCACCATGAAGTCACTTAAGGCGGTAGCCACCATTGGCGCTCCCTTTGATCCTGCCCACTCCGTGCTGCACTATGCGGACAAGATCGGCGAGGTCGACGCCAACGGCGAGGTGGAAGTCATCCTCGGCGGCCGCGGCCTTATCATTTCCCGCAAGTTCCTCGAGGACTTGGCGGATACTAACCCCGAGGAATACCTGCCCAAGCTCCGCAAGCCGCTGATGGTATTGCACTCGCCCATTGACCAGACGGTGGGTATTGACAATGCGCAAAATATCTTCCTGCTCACGCGCTACCCCAAGTCCTTGGTTTCTTTGGACAAGACCGATCACCTTCTCACCAAGCAGGGCACGGCCGCCCGCGCTGCGGATCTCATCGGTGCATGGGCCGAGCAGTTCATCGTTCCTGATTACCGCCCGGAGGAAGTAGGAACCGACGCCGCCGTTGCGCAGCCGGCCACCGGCACCAAATTCGGCGTGGTCGTCCGCCACAATGACCATAGCCTCAGTGCCGACCGCACGAAGAAGAATGGCGGCAAGGGTAAGGGCTTTACCGCAGAGGGCCTTATTATGTCCGCCCTGGCTACGGCCACTACCCAAGCAGTCAAGGATGCCGGAAAGAGGCTTGCGCTTGACGACGTCCACGTGAGCATCACCCAAACCGGCCCCGCCAGCTTTGAGCGCCGCATCGAGCTTAAAGGGAACCTGTCTGCATCAGAAGAATCCACGCTGCGATCCGCCGCGAAGGACACCGACGTTGAGCGCATGCTCGGCAACGTCACCATCGTAGACGTGGACACCCACTAATGGCTGCCTTCGAGTCCTCGCGCCGCTGCCCGTGCGGCACCGGCCTGACCTACGGAGAGTGCTGCGGCAAGTACCATGCCGGCACCAATGCCCCCACCGCGGAGGCGCTCATGCGCTCGCGTTTTAGCGCGTTCGTTACTGGCGACGAAGACTATCTGCTCCGTACGTGGGATCCCGATACTCGCCCTGCAACCCTTGACTTGGCTGATTCCCCCGTCCGGTTTTATCGCCTCGATATCCTGGATACCCAAGCAGGCGGATTGCTCGATAGTTCCGGCGTAGTGGAGTTTGAGGCCTTTTATAAAGGCGCGGCCGTTGGCTCACAACGCGAGCGGTCGTCCTTTCGCCGCGTGGGCGGTTCCTGGGTGTACTCCAGCGGCGAGTTTTAGCGCAGGTTACACCCCAAATTTCACAGTAGAATCCTACTGATGTAATCTAGACAGGTCGCACAGTTCGACGGCGGGCTATGGCGCAGTTTGGTAGCGCACTACACTGGGGGTGTAGGGGTCGCAGGTTCAAATCCTGTTAGCCCGACAAAAAGTTCAGCCGGCACCGTGAAGGTGCCGGCTTTTTCTATTCTGCTTTTACACCGCAAGCAAGATCGCAATTCCTAACAGAATTAAAACCGCTGGAAACAGTACGCTTTCCCACTTTTCCAGTGCTTCTGCAATGCCCGGCCGCGTGGCTACAAACCGCGCTGCCCACACTAAGGGCGCCACGAGGATTACGAAGACCACGCAATAAGTCGCAACCTCAGCCGGCGTAGAGGTGGTAAACACTGGTACATAGACGCCGATATTGTCGCCACCGTTGGCAAAGGTCACCCCGGCTACCGCAAGTGCGCTCAGCCTCTTACCCGAAACATCCTCATCGTCATCCTCACCCCGGAATGCTTGCCACGCTGCCCATAGGCCTAGAAGCAATGGAATGAGGCCAAAGTAGCGAATCAATTCCTCAGGTAATACGGCATTGAAGCCCAATCCGACAATGGCTGAGGCCGCTAGTATGCCGAGAAAACCCACATACTGACCTAGCAGAATCGCGGGCGTCGTGCCCTTGCGACCAGCACCACGGGCGAAGAAGAGGGACAACACCACAATGTCATCGATGTTGGTGGCCACGAATAGTCCAGCGGCTGCTGCGAGAGTAGTAAGCACTCTCCTACCTTATCGCGCCATGACACTTGTCATGAAAATGTAATGACAGGGCCTATACATCATTCTTGCTGGCTACGGATACTTTCCAGGTATGAGCACTTTAAGCCCATCTACTGCACAGCCGCCAGCCATCGACGTATCCGGAGTAAGCAAATCCTTTGCTAGTAAATCCTCCAGACCTATCCGTGCGCTCAGCGATATTTCCTTCAGCATCGCCCAAGGCGAGATCGTAGGCCTACTAGGCACCAATGGAGCAGGTAAAACCACCCTATTTGATCTCATCCTCGGGCTCACCACACCCACCTCCGGCAACATTTCCGTGCTCGGACACACACCGCACGCTGCGATCCGCGCGGCACAGATTGGCGCTGTGCTGCAAACCGGTGGCCTGCTACCTGAGCTCACAGTCCTGGACACCCTGAAGATGATTTCCTCTACCTTTCCCCATCCCCTTCCCATCGGAGAAGTTGCCAAACAAGCAAACCTAGACCGGATCCTGCACCGCCCAGTAGGAAAATGCTCTGGTGGCGAGCAACAACGTGTGCGATTCGCCCTCGCTATTTTGGGCAATCCCCAAATCCTATTGCTCGATGAGCCAACAGCTGGCATGGATGCTCAAGCGCGCCACGAGTTCTGGTCCACCATGCACAGACAAGCAGACCAGGGACGCACCATTGTCTTCGCTACGCACTACCTCGAAGAGGCAGACAATTTTGCAGAAAGGATAATTCTCCTACACGAAGGAAACCTGCGAGCCGATGCAAAGGCCACAGAACTGCGCGAACATTCAGGCAAGCGCATAGTCGAGGCGAAGTTCGACGGCACACCTTTAAATGCGAAAGAGCTACCCACCGTCGCCGAGATTTCCTTGTCTGGCGGCTACGCCCGGATGACCACCAGTAACTCCGATGTACTTGCGAAATTCCTTCTCAACCACACCTCAGCCCATGACCTGACTATTCGCAAACACTCCTTAGAGGACGCATTTCTTGCTTTGACAGCATCCCAGTCCTAACCCGTCACTCCGTTGGCCACTTCGTGAAAGGAACATGCCATGACCACACAAGCTGCAACGACCAGTGCGCGCACTCTCCGGTTTGCCACTCACAACCTGCTGCGCCTTCGTCGCAACCTTAGTCCGCTGTTTTTCAGCACCATCTTGCCGGTGTTTTTCTACCTTCTCTTTGGCACCATGATGGATTTTGGCGATACCTCCTTTAAGGGAGGAAACTTCGCCGCCTTAGAGATGATCAGCATGGCTCTTTACGGCGGCGTGGCAGGTTCCGTGTCTGCCGCTGGCTCCGCCGTGACCGCTGCGAAGACTGGGTGGGCGCGTCAATTAGCACTTACTCCCCTACACGCACGGCAGATTCTGTGGGCAAACCTCATATCAATCGGCTTTCAGGCACTGCTCCCCATAACCGCGGTGTTTATCACCGGTGCCATGACACAAGCTGCAATGCAACCACACCAATGGGTTTTAGCCTTTATCGCCTGCGTCCTAGTTTCCATTCCCTTTGGCTTTTATGGCTTGGTGTGGGCCATGGCTTTGCCCACCGACAATTCTGTCGCAATCGCCTCGACCTCCGTTGTCCTCTTCCTCTTTGCCGCCAATGTATTCACTCCACTTACCGAGCCGCTGATGGAATTGGGCCGCTTCACTCCCCTCTTTGGCCCGGTCGTGCTCGCCCAGTGGCCCCTTGCAGAAGGCATGCAGATTCTCAACGGGGAGGAAGGCACCGTGTCGCACCCCATGTGGGCCGCATGGTTAAACTTCGCGGTATGGACGACCATCTTTCTCACAGCTTGCCAGGTCCTGCGCTCTCGCGACAAGGCGCGCCGCTAATGGGCCCCTTTCGCAAGCCGTGGCGCGGTTTTAGACTCAACAGCGCTCTTTTTGCCAGCGTATGGTTGGTCTTCCTCATTCCCGGGTTGGTGATGACCTTTGCCGCGCCGGGCACGGCGCTCACTGAACGAATTGGGGCTTCTGCGTGCGTTTTAGCGTTTAGTGCTGTCTACTTCTTTTCTTTTGGCGCAGTGGGCTACTACCCACGCGGATGGCGGTTAGGACAGCGGATCGGGCTTTACTGGGTGTCACTCGCGGCCATCGCAGCGATATCAATTGGTTTCTTCGGGATAATAGCCGTCACGTATGTGCCTTACCTTGCGGCGCTGCTCGGCTTTAACCTTCCGCTACGACGAGCATTAACGCTTACCCTGCTAATGGGGACCGTGCTCGCCACCACCACGTGGTTCTTCGCTCCTGAAGGCACCGGCTGGGCCCTGATAATCCTCTTCGCCTGGCCGATACTACTAGTGCTGTTAGGTACATTTTCCCAGCGCGAAGATAGCCGCGCTGAATTGGAACATGAATTGGACTTGGCACGCCAACGCGAGGACATCGCTACCGATGTTCACGATCTCTTGGGCCACTCTTTAACCGTTATCAACCTCAAATCAGAGCTTGCCCGCCGGCTAATAGATTCGGATCCGCAACGGGCGCAGCAGGAGCTCCAGGAGGTGAGCACGCTTTCTCGGAGAGGCTTGGCGGAAGTCCGCTCCACAGTAACCCGGATGCGCAGGCCTACTTTTGAAGGGGAAATCCACGCGGCTCACAGGGCTCTCGACACTGCCGGCATTGTGTCGTACTTGCCCTCTGCTGCCAATAGCGCTGGGCTTTACGACGCCGAATTTTCCTGGGCTCTGCGAGAGCTGATCACAAACGTGGTCCGCCACTCGGGTGCAGCGCACTGTTGGGTCCAGGTGACAGGCCACCAACTCCAAGTGGTGGACGATGGCTGCGGGTTTGACGCTGACGAAAGTCTTTCTCGTGCCCACGGTGGGATTGCCGGTTTGCGCAAGCGCATAACAGATGCTGGCGGACAGCTGCTCTTTGCGCGCCGCAATGGCTGCACTTTGGCCTTGGTTACTATGAATGGCGACACGGATTTTCTTCCTCTTACTACCGCCGGAGGCTCGGGCAATGACTAATCCCATCCGAGTTCTCATTGCTGAGGACCAATCATTGGTGCGTGGGGCGCTAGTTGCCCTCTTGGACGCAGAGCCAGATATCAGCGTTGTGGCTGAGTGCGCAACGGGCGTGGAGGTTGCGGGGTTCGTCGCCAAGCATGGCGTCGACGTTGCGCTACTTGATATCGAAATGCCCGGTAAAAGCGGTCTTGATGCGGCCGCTGAGCTTGAGGGCACGGGTTGCCGCAGCCTGATTGTCACGACCTTTGGGCGCAGTGGCTACGTCAAACGTGCTTTGGAAACGGGCGTAGCTGGCTTCGTAGTCAAGGACACCCCACCCGAACAACTTGCCGAAGCCATTAGGCGAGTGCACGCCGGTCTAAAGGTCATTGACCCTGCACTGGCCCAAGAGACAATTTTCACGCCCGACAATCCACTAACCGCACGCGAAAAGGAGGTCACACGTCATGTCTTGGAGGGCAGCGACACCCGCCAGATTGCCGGGCAACTTCACCTGAGCACTGGCACAGTGCGCAATATTGTCTCTTCCCTTATCGCCAAGACAGGAACTGGGAACCGCTTTGAGGCAGCAACTACGGCACATGCCCGGGGATGGATATAGAAAGGGGATCCCGCT
This sequence comes from Corynebacterium sp. ACRPQ, assembly GCF_022347225.1. NCBI lineage: Bacteria > Bacillati > Actinomycetota > Actinomycetes > Mycobacteriales > Corynebacteriaceae > Corynebacterium > Corynebacterium sp. ACRPQ. The sequence goes on along the minus strand of NZ_JAKRNF010000013.1, from coordinate 27,067 downwards.
GCGGCCCCTCTATTGCTTGGTTTCCTATTCTGGCTTTTTTAGCTCAAGGACATTGACCATGCCCTGAAGAACCACGTCCATCACCTTGGAAGCTAGGTTGAAGTAGAAATCAGCCGAGTGATAGCGCAGGGCTCCTACGGTACTCAACTGCGAGAGACCGTGGATGGAAGCCCACAGCGCCGCAATCTGGGTAAAGAGAATCCATGGCGATCGTGGCCCATTCGACTCAGAAATAGCATCGCGCACCAGATTCATGATGAAGGTAAAGGCCTTACCCATATCGAATGGCTGCTCAGTATCGCCGGACTCATCGAAAGAGACGGGGACAATCGAGCGGCTTGATGCCTCAATGAGGGCGACAAAGCCGACGGGGTCTTCCAGCGCAAACTCCAAATATCCGAAGCCGGTTGCCTTAATATAAGCCAACCCGTGGGATCCTTCCGGCACGGCCTGGTTCTGGCGCATGATCGCTAGCGTATTAGCTTCATCCAAAGACTCTTCCAAAGAACGCAGCAGGTGAGAATTACCATCGAAGAGATGCTCCGCATCTGCCAAATCTACGCCTGCTCGTGCAGCAGCAGAGCCGAGATGCAAGCTAGGAAGACCATTATAGGCAATCTCTTCGGCCGCGCCACGGAAGATGGCTGCACGCTTTTCCTCAGCCGTAGTCTTTGGCATGTCCTTGGCTGCTGTAGTAAGCGGTTCCGCTGGCTCTCCAACGAGTGCTAGCGGTTCAAAGGGCGCAATCTTCCCGTCACGCAGGCTATCTTCCAGCCCGGAGAATAAAGTCTCAATGCAAGCATTGAAGGTCTGCTTCTTCGCCGTGGGCGAGAGGTGACGCATAATGCCGAACGTGGCCAAGTGGGTAATACCCTGCAGCTCAGACAGGAAAGTAAGGGCTTGGATCACTACCAAGCGGTGATCAATATCGCCGCGTGCTGCAATGGCGGCTTCCCGCATGTGCTCAAGCATCCAGCGGAAGGTGGGCGGGAAGGCATCAAAGCTTTTCCCCTCCTCGATGCCTTCCTCAAAGTTGGGAAAGCTCGTTGCCGTCTCGCAGTTGTTATAGGCGGCGAAGTAAGTGGGGTTTTCAACAGCCCAGTTGAAGTAGACCTTTGCAGACTCGCGAAGTTTTTGAATCGCGGTCGCGTCATCCGGCAATTTATCGAGTGCATCGTAGGCCGCTACTCGGAGACGTTCATCCAAGAACCGGCTAGTCTGAATGTAAAGATCGTGGTCATCTTCAAAGAAAGACTTAGCTTCATGGACTGGAACAGCGATCTTCTCCGCCACAGCACAAACCTTTAAGGCGTCGCGCCCACCCTTAGCTAGGATCCGGGCACCCTGCTCCAGCAACCGCTGCTTAGTGGAGCCCGCATGGGAAACGGTGCCTTCAAGATTGTTCACAAATATAATCCTAGCGACTTCATGCAGAATTGCTTGGGATACGTTCACTTTATAAGTTGAGTCACCCACGAAAAGGTGGGAGCGCCAATATAGACCTTTGCCAGCTTTATGCCGCTGGTCTTTATATAGCTTTGGCCCCCTGCCCTTGCGGGCCGGGGGCCAAAATAGAAAGTAGGCATTCGCCCTTTAAACGGGCGACGCTATTTACTCGTTACCGAGCTTGTCGTCAGCTGCGTCACGAGCCTTGTCGATCTGATCTGCCTTGTCCTCGCCCAGCTTGCCCTTAGCTGCGTCAGCTGCCTTGTCCAGGCCCTTGTCGCTGAGCTCTTCGCCCTTGTCGGAGTTCAGTGCGTCCTTTGCCTTATCGAAGATACCCATGTGGTTATCCTTTCTTCTAGTTCTAGCTTTATCTAAAAGCTGCCGTGTCCGGCAACACACCCCAACGTACCGACACTTGAGCCAACATGCCACCGAAAAGTCTCTTTGGCCACTAGACCAAATTAGTTTTGCCGCCCCGCAGCGCGATTGTTCTCAGGGGACATCCAGACACCCCCACAACCTATCGAGCGCCCAATAAGGGCTGCTGCTTTAGCCCTACCCTAGCGAAGTATAAGCAAAATCAGGGTGCACATTTTTGCTGCAGGCCAATTTTCCTCAGTCTTGCAAATGATAGCGTTAGACGGTATCGACGATTTACCAACAAAGGCTTCGCACCATGGCTTCAACTATCCCAGCGCCACCGTCCACTTCGGAAACGGCCACGGAATTCTTTGGCTTAGTATGGCCGGGCAAAGAGGCTGCCCGAGCAGCCGCCAGCGCGCCGCTGACGCAACGTTTCACGCGTGATACTGCGCTCAGCACAGCCTGCGACACGGACAACGCGATTATTGCGGCAGATAATCTTCCGGTTCTGCAAGGGCTCGCCAACCGCGGGGAACTCTTTGACGTCATCTATATCGACCCGCCTTATAATACCGGCAAAGACTTCGTCTACCGCGATAACTATCGTTTGCGCCGCCAGATGCGTTCCGGAAGCTATGCAGAATGGCACTCGCAATGGCTGTCGATGATGCTTCCCCGACTCATCTTGGCCCGAGACGTACTTTCCGCACAAGGTTTCATTTTTGTCTCCATTGGAGAAGACGAAGTGGCCAATACGCGCAAGGTACTCGATGAAGTTTTTGGAGAGGAGTGCTTTGGCGGCCAATTGATTTGGAAGAAGGCAGGAACCGGCAAGAATGATTCTAAGTACGCAGTGGTAGAGCACGAATATATTCTGTGCTACTCCCGTACTCCCGATAATCCTGGATTCAATGTCGATCTCCAAGGCCATACTTCCACCAAATACAACCATGAGGACGACAAAGGGAAGTACTCCTTGGTGCGTTTGGACTCTAAGACCCTTGGGTACCTTCCCTCCCTCGACTTCCCTATCACCGGGCCCGATGGCAAGGAATATTGGCCGGACCAGCCGGTGGGAAAAGAAAAAGTCGCCCGTTGGCGCTGGGGCCGAGATAAGGTTGAACAGCGCTTCGACGAGCTCGTCTTCCGACGAGGTTTTGTCTATACCAAGAACTATCAAAAGGTGGGAGCGCGCCCACGCTCTATCTTGGACGGGGAGCGCTTTGGGGTGACCCGCACTGGCCGGCGCGATGCTGAAGACGTCATGGGGCTAGAGGGCGTTTTCGAGTTTCCCAAACCGGTGCGCTTAATTAAGCACCTCATTTCCATTGCGGGTGGAAAGGATGCGCGCGTCCTTGACTTTTTTGCGGGCTCCGGCACCACTGCACAGGCGGTAGTGGAACTCAATAACGACGATGGGGGCGCTCGGTCTTTTCACCTTGTGCAAATTCCAGAGCCAACCTCCCCGCGTAGCGCCGCTCATCGCGCGGGCTTTTCTACCATTGCAGATATTTGCATTGAAAGGGTGCGCAAGGTTCCAGGCGCATCCTTTCAGGTCTATAGACAAGACTAAGTCTGTGCGGTACCAGACGGGCGACCGGGAATGCCGAAGAAGTCTAGGACGCGATCGGTAGCGAAGAATTTACCTACTTCATTGTGCGCATCTGCTGTACCACCAGGCCATACGTGTGAGCCTCCGGCGATACGGATATGTTCAAGCGGTGCGGTACAGCCGCTCCACTTCATATCGAGTGCATTGTTGACTAAACGGGTCGTATCGACCTTGGTAGAGCAACCATTTCGTTTACGGTCTTGTTCCAGCACGGATTCCACGGAGTAGTACTTGGTCTTATGGCGCGTTCCACCGTAGTAACCCACCACGGGGTCCACGGTGCCGTGAATATCCAATCGCCCCACGGGCGAATGAGCACAGTCTTTAAGAATATCTTTGTAGTAGGCGGCGGAAACTGTAGCCACAGACTTAAAAACATCGGGCATCTGACAGGCCAGGTAGGCGGCAAACCCGCCGCCGTTTGACATGCCGGTGGCAAAGATTCGGGAGTCATCTACCCGGTACGTTGCTCGAACGGCATCAATGATGTCGCGAACAAATTTTTTGTCTTCTGCTGTTGACGTCTTGGCATAGGGAGCAGGGCTCCATGCCTTCTTTTTGCCTTCCGCGAAAACGGTGATGGCATCAGCGGCGTCGAGGCGGGAATAGCCGCGGAGATTCTCGGCAGATTGTCCCCAGCCTGGAAAGGCCAGGACGATGGGCCACTTTTTATCCCCCGTGTAGTCCTTGGGCACGCTGAGGATAAAGGAGCGCCCCGAGGGCAGATTAACGGTGGTATAGCTTCCTGGCTCGGGTCCGCTCAGCGGTGCGGAGGTTGGAATCCCTAGGTTTTTCGTCTCAGTTGGGACTGCTGGGGGCGCGGAGTCGGGCGAATCGGGCGAACATGATGCGCCGGCAACCGCAAGGAAACTCACTGCTACCGCACCAACCAGGGCCCGTAGCGACCTCGCGTTCATCTTTGTCGTCCCTTCTGCCATGCGGTCCATAGTTGCTTATAGCGGCCACCATAATCTAACAGTTCGTGGTGACTGCCTTGCTCCACCACCCGCCCGTTATCCATCACGGCGATGCTATCGGCTCGTGCGGCCTGGTCTAATCGGTGCGCCACTACCAGTGATGTTCGCCCACGGGTGACCTCTGATGCGGCTTCTTCCAGAGCTCCTGCCCCCACCGATCCGGCCTCTGCGGTGGCCTCATCCATGATGACGATCTTGGGATCTAAAAGCAATATTCGCGCCAGCGCAAGCTGCTGCGCTGCTACTGGGTCAAGGTGGATTCCCTGAGCGCCAATGACCGTATCTAGGCCCTCCTCTAACTGCGCATACCACTGTGCGCCGACGCGCTGCAGTGCATCTTCCATTTGCGCATCCGAGGCTTGCGGGGCGGCCAAGGACAAATCTTCGCGCAGGGTTCCTGAAAATACGTGGACCTCTTGGGAAATCATCGCTAAACGCGCCACCCGTTCGGAATCAGAAAGGGCCGATACCTCTACTCCATCCACCACGACTGTTCCGGTAGCCGGGACTCGCAGTCCGGCTAGAAGAGCAGCGACCGTGGTCTTTCCCGCACCAGAGGCTCCCACTAAAGCTACGGTATGTCCAGCGGGAAGCTTAAGGTTTACGTCTTGCACAGCCCAGCCTCCGTCATCGTAGCGAAAGCTCACTTCTTTTAATTCGGCAACTCCACCTGGGGTCGGGGCGCCGAAGTCTGGCACCGCCCGTGGCGGGTCCATAACCACCCCAACTATCCGCGACAGGGAGGCATAGCCGGATTGAACGGTATCGATGACTCGCATCAATCCCATGAGCGGCCCGCGCAAGCGAATAAGAAGGAGCATGGCCGCGGTAACGGCGCCAACGGTGAGCGCCCCAGCCTGCACCACCCAAAAGCTAACGACCAGACCGCAGACCAGCATGACTAGCTCAATGACCGTCATCCATAGCTGCAGGACCATCATTGTCCTTCGCGCAGCGTAGCCCTTGTCCACCACCTGTGCGGAGGCACGTTCAATACCGGCATGCATCTGGTCTTCCAGGCCAAAGGCGCGCACGGTCTCTCGCCCTCGAATTGCCTCCAGGAGCCTGCGTGCCCGTTCCGCCATGGCAGCGCGTTCGTCGGTATAGCGCTGTGGAGCGCGCTGCAGGTACTGGCGCGCAGCAATGAAATATAACGGCGTAACTGCGCCTACTACCAGTAGGTATTGCCAGTTGAGGCTGACTAGTGCCACCCCGGTGGTTGCGATGGCGAAGGCAGATTTCGCCAGCACGGGGACGGTCTCGGTTACGGCAGCCGATAGTTCTGCTACATCATCGGTAGAGCGAGAGACCAAATCCCCAGTGCCGGCTTCCTCCACCCGGTGGGTAGGCAGGCGAAGAGCGGTAGAGACCATATCTTCCCGCAAAGCGGAGATCACTCTTTCGCTCAGGCGTGAAAGGACATAGAACCCCGCTGCAGAAAACAGTGCGGAGACCGCGGCCACCAGCACCAGCGAGATGCCGATGGGCACAATGGCGCCCTGAGTAATGACAGCATCAACGATCTTTCCCAATAAGATGGGGATCGCTACATTGCTACCGGCGCCTGCGGTAAGCAAGGCTAAGGCCGCTGCGGCTTGGGGGCGGGCACCGGGGACGTCGGAAAGCTGGCGGCCCACTTCCTTACGCACTTGGGGCCAGGAGGCCGTAGGAAACCGCATCATAGCTCCGCCCCCACTGCTGCCCACGCCGGCGAGGTGGTGAAGACAAGCGTGGGCTTAGGCCCGCGGTGATACGCCACCCGCTGGGCAATTTCCTGCTCGGTCACCGAATCCACCGCGGTAGTTGGATCGGCCAAAATTAAGATCTCTGCGTCGGCAGCAAGGGCTCGTGCCAGCGCCACGCGCTGTTGCTGTCCACCAGAAAGGTTTCGGCCGCCCTCTCCCACCTCGCGATCCAACCCGCCCGGGATATCTTCCCCTGCAGCCACGTAGAGGGCTCGTTGTGCACTCGCGCTATCCGGATGAATATTGTCCCGCACGGTCCCCTCGAAAAGCATGGTTTCGTGTGGAACAACCAGGAATCGTTCGCGCGGCAAGAATTCGAGATCCTCTAGAACAGGTTCGGGTACCACGTTGACCCCAGGAGCGAGGGCCGGAACCTGCGGTTCACTCTTCTCCACCCCGGGAGCGGCGAGGACGGCAATAATGCGCTCAGCGCTTGCCTGTGCGGCCGCCCACCGCGAGGCGATATTTCGGCCCAGCATCGTCATCGGGGTGATAATGAACTGCGTAAGGCCGATGACCGTAATGAGTTCACCTACGCTAATCATGGAACGCACGGCCATCGCCCCTGCGCCAATGCCCACTGCAATGACGTAAACCGAGCCCAAAATCTCCGTAGTCGCATTAAGGCGCGCTTGGGCACCATTGGCTTCTACCGTCTGCACATAGGCGGCACCAGACACCGCGGAATAACGCCTACTCACTGTGGCTACAGCGCCCAGGCCCTTAAGGATCCGCAGGCCTTGGACCACATCGGTGGCCATGGCGCTAGCTTTTGCCAACGCCGCTTGGCGGACTCCGGAACGCGTACGCAGAGGCTTTGCCGCGCGCACTGAGCCCCAAACCATGAGCGGACCACCGCACAATATGGCGATACCTAAAGGCAGGTTAATACGGCTAGCCATGATCGCCACATACACAATGGCGGTGATCTCAGCGACGGGAAAGACCGTCATCATTACGGCATTCTGCACGCGCCGTGCGTCTGTGGAGGCGATGGCGAGCAGCTCGCCGGCGCTGCGGGACTCGCCTGCGATGCCCCGCGGATCCTGAATCCTATCCGTGATGGCCATGCGAACATCGTGCCCAATTACTAGCATGGCTCGCGCGTTGAGGCCGCGTCCGAACCATGCGGCTATGGCATTCAGACCAAAAGCTGCCCCCAATACCACCAGCCACATGCCTAGTCGGTCGACGGATCCTTTTGACACAGCTTCATCAATGGCATGTCCCACAATCACTGGAGTCGATCCGTTAAGCAGAAAAGAGACAGCCATGCAGAGTGCGGCCGGCACAGTGAGGGATGGACGAGAAAAGACAGTCTTTAGCAGCCACCTGGGATCTGATGGTGCAGGAAGTGTCCTCATAGGAAGCCATTCTAATTCGCGGTAGGTTAGATGAGCTATGTCGACTCGCCGCCCCGATCCCAGCCACTTCCCTAGCTACCGCAAGGCCTCCACTAGACAAGGCCCCGGCTTCCGCGATGCCGCGCAACGCACCGCTTCCGCCCAGGCCTTCCGCCGCGGCGCTAGCACCTATCACGATGTGCGCCCCGGCTATCCGGACGAGGTTTCTGCCCTTATTGCTGACGCCCATACCGTGGCCGATATTGGCGCCGGTACTGGAAAACTCACCGAGTCCCTACCCAATGCTCGGGTTTTTGCCCTCGACCCCTCCGCCGATATGGCTGGAATTCTCGCTTCCCACCTCCGCCTGCCAGTCCTTCGTGCTACGGCCGAAAACACCGCGCTTGCCGACGCCTCCTTAGACGCCGCCTGCCTCGCCCAAACCTGGCACTGGGTCGACGTGCCAGCCGCCTGTGCAGAGCTTGACCGCGTCCTCGCGCCGGGCGGGAAGATTCTCTTGGTGTGGAATACGCTCGACGTCAACGCGGACCCCTGGATCCTGCGGCTGTCTCGCATCATGCACTCCGGCGATGTACATAAGCCAGGCTTTTACCCGGACTATACGGCGCCGTGGTCTTTGGACCGCAAGCTGCGCTTGACCTGGGAGAACGAACTAACCCCCGAACAGCTTCACCAGCTGATGCACACCCGATCCTATTGGCTGCGCAATGGCGAAGACATCCATGAACGTATGACCCACAACCTGGATTGGTACCTCTACGAGCACATGGGATTTAAGCCGGGGCAAAAACTACGCATCCCGTACCGCACGGATGCCTTCGTGCTGGTACGGGATTCGGATTAGAGCAGGACCTGCGCCAGTAGCGAGCCCACCACACAGGAGGTGAACACCGAGATGGCGCCAGGGACAAGGAAGGAGTGGTTGATGACGAACTTGCCAATGTGGGTAGTGCCCGTGCGGTCGAAGCCGATGCAGGCTAGGTCCGAAGGGTAGGTTGGCAAAATGAAGTAGCCGTATGCTGCGCCGTAGAAACCAACGATAATGGCGGGATCGATGCCGAGCTGCAGGCCAATCGGAGCGATGGCAACCAGGGCGGCAGCCTGGGAGTTGACCAGCTTGGACACGATGACCAGTACCACCGCGTAGGCCCACGGGGCGGCCTCCACTACGGACCCGAGGTTGGACTCCAGGGCATCGATATGGGCTTCGAAGAAGGTATCTGCCATCCATGCCACACCAAAGACGGAGAATACTGCGGTCATACCGGCCTTAAAGACTGGAGTGGACGCAATCTTCTTCGGGTCAGCCTTGCAGGTGAGCAGGATGATTGCGCCGGCAACAAGCATGACCATTTGGATAACCAGGTTCATCGACAGCGGGCTCAACTCGCCATCCTCACCCGGGACGAGGGGGCGCAGGAATTCGAACGCACCGAGTGCCACCACGCTGGCGATAGCCACGAGGAAGATAATCACCGCTCGCTTTGCTTCTGGCGAAAATTCCTCATCCATGAGCGACCCGGTGGACTGGTGAATGCTTTCTGCAAACTCCGGATCCTTCATACGCTCCTGGAATGCCGGGTCCTCGTCCAAGTCCTTGCCGCGGCGCAGCGACCACAGCGCAGCGAGGATAACGCCGGCAAGCGAGGCGGGCATAGCCACCATGAGGATCTGCGGAATGGAATAGGCGTGATCGATAGCACCGGCATTTTCCGCGATGATGGACGCTAGGGATACGGTGGCCACAGATACTGGCGAGGCCGTAATACCCATCTGAGCCGACGTCGATGCCACGGCCATGGGGCGCTCTGGGCGGATGCCCTTCTTCAGGGCAATATCCTCGATGATAGGAAACATCGTGTACACGACGTGACCCGTACCGCAAAGAACCGTCAGGAACCAAGTAGTCAGCGGCGCGAGGATGGTAATGCGCTCTGGGTGGGCGCGGAGAAACTTCTCGGCAAATTGCATCATCACTTCGAGGCCGCGCGCCTGCTGCAAGGTGGCGGCGCAGCCGATGACCGCAATGATGGTCAGCATCACGGATACCGGCGGCTCACCCGGGGCGAAGCCGAAGACAAAGACCATGAGCATCAATCCGATGCCGGAAATAAGACCAAGTCCGATGCCACCATAACGAGTGCCCAGAAGCAGGGCACTGAGGATGATGATGACCTGAAGCACGATGGCCAGAATTGAATCTGGCGCAATTACGCTGGCTAACATGCTGAGCCTTCCATCACGAGAGAGTTTTTGACTGGTTATATCCTATCCAGACCCACATGAACGGACATAAACGGAAAGGCGAGCGAATTCTCACACCGTGTCTCGGTGCAATAATCGCTCGCCTGAGTGCTATAATCCCAGCGTAACGGGCATACTGCTAGCGCTTCTTGCCGCGCTTTTCCCTCACTCGCACTGCGATGCGGATAGGCGTTCCGTGGAAACCGAACCGCTCGCGGAACTTGCGCTCGAGGTAGCGGCGATACGCCGCGTCCAAGAAGCCCGTCGTAAACAAGACGATGGTCGGCGGCTGCGTCGAGGCCTGCGTGGCGAACAATACGCGCGGCAGGCGGTTATTCTTCATCGGCGGCGGATTAGCCGCGATAGCCTCCCGCAACCAGTTATTCAGCTGGCCCGTGGACACACGCTGATCCCAGCTCTCCAGTGCCTCAATCATGGCCGGCTCCAGCTTCTGCAGCGCGCGGCCCGTTTCCGCAGAGATATTCACGCGCGTGACCCACGGCAAGTGGCTCAGCTGCTGATCAATCTCGCGGTCCAGGTAGTAACGGCGATCCTCCTCCATGAGGTCCCACTTATTGAACGCAATCACTAGAGCCTTGCCCGCCTCGAGCACCATATTGAGCACGCGCTGGTCTTGCTCGGAGATTTCCTCAGAGGCGTCGATAAGCATGATGCAGACCTCGGCAGCATCAATAACGCCGCGGGTACGCAAGGACGCATAGTACTCATGCCCCTGCGCGTTCTTTACCTTCTTGCGCAGGCCCGCGGTATCAATGAACTTCCACAGCTGCTCATCCAGCTGCACTAGAGAGTCAACCGGATCCACAGTGGTTCCCGCGACGTTGTCGACCACGGAGCGCTCCTCGCTGGTGAGCTTATTCAGCAGCGAGGACTTGCCCACATTAGGCTTGCCCACCAATGCGACGCGGCGAGGTCCAGAGGTAATCGCGGTCTGTCGGGGCTCTTCAGGGAAGACCCGCAAAATCTCATCGAGCACGTCCGCACCGCCGCGGCCATGCTGGGCGGATACGGGCCACGGATCGCCCAAGCCCAAGGCATAAAACTCCGCCATATCCGCGTACTGATTATCGGAATCGAACTTATTCGATACCAAAATCACTGGCACAGGCGATTTCTGCAGACGGCGAGCCATGACCTCATCCGTCTCCGTGATGCCCACCTTGGTGTCCACCACCATAACGATGACATCGGCGGTTTCCATGGCTACTTCTGCCTGGCGGGCAATCGCCGCATGGATACCCTTCACGTTGGGATCCCAGCCGCCGGTGTCCTGTACCAAAAAGCGCTGACCGTTCCAGTCCGCAACGTAGGAAATACGATCACGGGTAACGCCTGGGTGGTCCTCTACCACCGCTTCACGGCGGCCAAGGAAACGGTTAACCAAGGAGGACTTACCCACATTGGGGCGACCGACTACGGCCACCGTGCACAGGGCTTCTTCCGTGTGGTCATCGGACTCCACGCCAAAGGCACGGGAGAGTTCTTCCCACTCCTCTTCGCTCAGAGGCTCTTCCGCGTTCGAATCGTCGCCATAATCAGCCTCACCAAACTCCGAGTCATCGAAGTCATAGTCGAATTCCTCGGTATTGAAATCATCGGCGGCCCAACCAGGAGAGGCTTCTACCACCTCATCATCGAACTTACCGGCCGGGTAATGGAACTGAGTCTCCGACTCTTCCTGGGGATCGTGATTAGTCATTGACAGACTCCTTTACCACGTTAATCAGAGCTTCCAGCACATCCTCTGGGCTCATATTGGAGGTATCGACTAGGGTTGCGTCTTCCGCTGGGCGCAGAGGTGAGGCCTTGCGGGAAGAATCTGCAGCGTCTCGGCGCTGGACGTCTGCGAGTACCGTCCCGTAATCCGAAGCAATGCCCGCCTTTTCATTTTGGGCTTGGCGGCGCTGAGCGCGGACCTCGGCAGAGGCGGTCATGAATGCTTTAGCGGGGGCGTCGGCAAGCACAACCGTGCCAATATCGCGGCCTTCTACAATCGCGCGGTGAGCCTCGCGGGCAAGCTTGCGCTGCAGCGCAACCAGATTCTCGCGCACCTCCGGAATGGCAGATACGGCGGAAACATTACGGGTGACTTCGTCTTCTCGAATAACGCGCGAGACGTCCTCGCCGCCGAGGAGAACCTCGGTGGAGTCCGGGTCATCGGATACCCCCAAGGGCAGATCGGTCGTAGCCGCAATAACCGCAGTAGTGTCAGCAGGGTCGATGCCTTCACGCAGCACAGCAAGCGTTGCAACTCGGTACATAGCACCAGTGTCGACGTACTTTGCATTCAGCTGCTTGGCCAGCGCACGGCACGTGGTCGACTTTCCAGTTCCAGATGGGCCATCCACTGCGAGGATGAGACCCTCATTCGGCATATTAGAAATCATTACATCTCCACCGCCTTGTACAGGCTAGTCAGCTCGCTGGAATTAAGGGCACGCAGACCTCCAGGCTTCATATCGCCCAGCTGGACTGTATGCAGCTTGGTGCGCACCAGGCGCTGCACGGGGAAGCCGGCCTCCTTCAACATGCGGCGCACGATATGCTTGCGGCCTTCATGCAGTTCAAGACGCACCAAGGAATAACCCTGGTTGGTATCAACTACCTGTGCAAAGTCGGCCTTTGCCAGTCCGTCTTCCAGCTCGATGCCTTCCTTGAGCTGTCGCACGAGCTTCCTATCGGCCTCGCCCAATACGGTGGCGAGGTAGGTCTTGGTCACCTCGTACTTGGGGTGCATCAAGCGGTTGGCCAACTCGCCATCATTAGTGAGGATGAGCAGGCCTTCCGTATCGGCGTCGAGGCGGCCGACGTGGAAGAGTCGTTGGCCAGCTGCGACCTTTTCTGACACCACGTCACCCACGCACGGGCGCCCCAGATCATCAGACATGGTGGACTGCATGCCGCGCGGCTTATTGAGCACGAAATATTCGTGCTCCTCATTGACGTTGACGCGCACGCCGTCTACTCGGATGACGTCAACGGAGGGGTTTACCTTGACGCCTTGCTTGGCAATGATCTTGCCGTTGACCTCAACTCGGCCGGCATCGATGAGGATTTCTGCGTGGCGACGGGAAGCGACGCCCGCCTTGGCGAGCACCTTTTGGAGGCGCTCTCCCTTGGGCTTGTCTTCATCGACCAGCCAATCGGCGCCCAATTCGCGGGCTACGGATTCTGCGGTAGCCTTCTGCTTTTTCTTTGACACATGCTGGTGACGGGCCGGCTTGGCATTGGAGACAATGATGTCACTGTCTCGCTGCTTCTTATCCGGTGTGCCGTCACGGCGAGCGGGAGGAGTCACGTACGTGTCCTTTTCTCTCGAAGATATGAAATTACCTGGGCAATCCTACCCCACGCTAGTACTCTTCGTCGATCGCCTCGACGTCAGGCAACAGCGGTGCCAAGTCTGGCAGGCGCTCCAAAGAATCGATCCCCAATAACTCCAGGAATAATTCCGTCGTCTCGTAGCGGTGAGCGGCGCCTTCAAAATCATCCTGCGGCAGCTCCCGGACCAATCCGCGCAGGTTAAGGGTCCGCATTACGCCATCGACATTGACGCCGCGAACCGCCGCCACCTGCTGGCGAGTGACGGGCTGACGGTAGGCCACCACCGCCAAAGTCTCCAGGGCAGCACGGGAGAGTTTGGTTTGGGCGCCATCCAAGAGAAATTCTTCTACCGCACCGGCATTTTCGGTGCGCGTATAAAAGCGCCACCCCTCTTGGGTCTCGCGCAGGTCGATACCAGAACCGCGATTATCTAGCTCCCGCTGAATGCTGCGTAAGCAATCACTAACAACGTCCCTTTCCGCCCCCAGCGCACGCGCCAATAGCTCCACAGAGGCTGGGGAGTCGAGCACGAGCAATATGGACTCAAGACGGGAACGCAGCTGCGAGATGAGGGGAAGATCCATAGCCTCCGAGTTTACTGGAGAAGAAAAAATCGCTGAAAATTCTTCAAATCACTTTCGCTCGCGACTGTGACTCGGCTAACATATTGTCATGGAAACTATCACTCGCACCGACAGACTCATCCTCATCCCGCTATCCGCCGCTAATACCGAAGAGACCCACAAGGTCTACAGCGACGGACGTATCTGGAGCCACCGCCCGAACGGGCGCTTTGCTGACATCCGCACCACGCGCGCACTCGCACAAGCATCCTCCCAGTCGTGGGATGCCCACCACTTCGGTCCTTGGGCCGCGTATATGCGCCACAATCCTTCGGAATTCGTCGGCGTCGGCGGTGCCATCTTCGTCGACGAGGCAAACTTCTGGGACATCAAATACCGCCTGCGCCCCGCCCACTGGGGTGCAGGTTTTGCCACCGAGATCACCTCTGAGGCAGTGAAGAGCATCCGCCAGGTGGACCCCAACTCCCCCATTACCGCCCGCGTGACCACAAATCACCCGGCGGCCATCCGGGTCATCGAAAAGCAAGGGCTCCAACAAGTATGGGAAGGGCGCCGCATAGGCACCGAGGACAACCCCGAGGAACCAGACGTACGCGTCTACTCCGACCGCGAGCTCTCCCCCGATACACTGGATTTCATCCAGCAGCGGCCTTAGTCCCAGTTCGCTGCGGCAACTACCGCTGGGTCAACATCCAAGCCTGTCCACGATAGGTCCAGCTGACCCAGCGCTTCTTCTTGTTGTGCATCAACCGCCTTGGCTTTGTACAACTCCAACAGGGCCAAGAAACGGCCTACCACCTGCATAGAAACCGTACAGTCGCGGGTTAGCGCACTGAAACTAGTCCATTGACCTGCGCCGAGAAGCTTGAGCGTTTCCAAAATCTTGCCGGCCTGCTCCGGTACAGATACTGCTACGGAGTGCACGTGACCGGTTGCTACCTCCTCCGGTGGCTTGGGGCGGAACACGCCGGCCGCTAGCTCGGCAAAGCTGGCCGGCGTATGGCCGAGCGAAACTGGAGGCAAAAGCTCGGCGAACTTCTCCTCGATGGAAACCGCACGCGGATAGCTGCGCTGTGCCTCGCGCTGCCACACGGCGAATTGGTCCGCTGCTTGCTTATAAGCCTTGTACTGCAACAGGCGGGCAAAAAGGAGGTCGCGCGACTCCAGCAGTTCCAAGTCTTCAATATCGTCGACATCACCGCGCGGCAGAAGCCGCGCCGCCTTCAAATCCAAGAGCGTAGCTGCCACCAATAAAAAATCAGTGGTCTCATCCAGATCAGCGGACTCTCCCAGCTGGCGCGTATACGCCACGAATTCGTCCGTTACTTCTGACAGCGCAACGTCAGTCACGTCCATCTTCTTGGACTGAATAAGCTGCAAAAGCAGGTCAAAAGGGCCCTCAAAATTCCGCAGTGCAATGCGAAAGCCCGTAATCTCCGGCTGGGTCACGATACCTTAAACGGTCGAGCGCTCAATGACTTCTTTGGCCAGGTCCCGATACTGCTGTGTGGCCGGGGAGCTTGGCGCCCAGGTAGTAATCGGCTCGCCGGCCACCGAAGTCTCTGGGAACCGAACGGTCCGGGTAATGACTGTGTCAAAGACCTTATCGCCAAAGTAATCCACCACCCGGGACATAACTTCCCGGGCGTGCTTGGTCCGGCGATCAAACATGGTCACTAGGATTCCCATGACCTCAAGGTCAAAGTTAATGCGATCAGAAACCTTTTCCACGGTATCGGTCAACAGCGCCAAACCGCGCAGGGAGAAGAACTCGCACTCCATAGGGATGATCACACCCTGTGAGCAAGCAAGGGCATTGACGGTAAGCAGGCCCAAGGAGGGCTGGCAGTCAATAATGATGAAATCATAATCGCGGCGCACCGGACGCAGGGCGCGGGCAAGGGTGTGCTCGCGACCGACCTCATTGACCATCTGAATTTCCGCGGCGGAAAGGTCGATATTCGCCGGCACCAGATCCAAGCCCGATACCCCGGTGTGCTGGATAGCCGAATGAATAGAGGTGTGGCTATCGAGCATCACGTCATAGATGGTGTCCTCGATATCGTCATGCGTGAGCCCAAGCCCCGCCGAAAGCGCGCCCTGGGGGTCAAGGTCAACCAAGAGGACTTTACGGCCATACTCGGCCAAGCAGGCGCCCATATTGATGGTTGAGGTGGTTTTGCCTACGCCACCCTTTTGGTTACACATCGAAATGATGGTGGCCGGCCCATGCTTTTCCAAGGGTGCGGGTTCCGGTAGCTCACGGATAGGACGACCGGTCAGCCCCACCTCTACGTCAGAGGCAGAAAATAGACCCTCTTCGCTCACAGTCACACCTGCTTCCTTGACGCCAAGTTCCGGACCATGACACTTGGCTTAGGGTTGATTACAACGTTGTCATTAAAGCGTACCCGTTACAGGTTAAAAGTACCGAGACTTAGCCTATATCAAGCGTTTAGCGTTGACTAGAACGGCGTTTGAGAATTGCCACCAAAGCTATGAGTGCGATGAGTACCGCCGCGGCTGCCCCTCCAATAATCCAGCCCAAATGTGAGCCGCCGTCTTCTTCGGGGTCCTTTTGCTGGCGCTCATCGAGGTTTTCCGCGGCGGATTGATAGTTAGGGTCCTGCAGCGTGACGATGAGTGCGGCCCCAGAACCGTCATTGCGTAGCAACTGCATAATAAAGGGATTATCAGGCGCCTCGCCCTCCGGATAGGTCAAGGTGAGGGTTCGAGAAGAGGCATCCACGTCACGCTCTACGCCTTGGATAATATTGCCCTCGCCATCGAGGTAGCGCAGCGTGACGTCATTTTCTTGCGTGTCCTTGAACTGCTGGTAGAGGTCATAGGCCTGCTTGAGGCCCATCTTCGCGGTAATAGTATTGCCTTCGATTTTCGATTCAAGGTTGACGTATTCCGCACCGTCAAGGTTGGCTTCCCCAGCAGGCTTGCGCTCCGGCTTTTTACCTGGAATAACCGGCAAGTTGCTATCTTCTTTCGCCGGCGCGGGCTTGTCATCTCCGCCCTCGGCATCGTTTCCGGCTGGCGCCTTGTCACCTTGTGCCGGCTTATCAGAGCCCGGATCCGGCGCTGGCGCTGGGTTCGGGCCGCCTTCCGCGCCGTCAATTTCTTCCTGAATGTCCTCCTGTGCGACCGACCCATCGGCTACCAGCGTCAGGGTTGCATTCATGCCTTGGGCGGAGACAGGAACCGAGATTTGGCCGCCATCTGCCGGGGCGGTGATGGTAGCGGAGGTACCTGAGGCAGACACGTTCCACCCATCGCCGGAGTAGTTGGCTTCGGCCGGCACGGGCAGGCTTACAGTCGTGGTCTGGCCGGCAGGAACCGAAATGGGAGCGGCAATGGCAGCCTCTACTTCCGGAGGCAGCTGGGCGTGTGCCACCGCTGGGAAAATCAATGCGGTAGATAGCACCGCACCAGCTACACGAGTTGAAAACATATAGGTCCTTTCTTAGGCACGGGGGTGCGCAGTGCGCCAGACCTCGCGCAAGGAATCGGCAGTGACGTGAGTATATATTTGCGTTGTCGTCACCGAAGAATGTCCCAGTAATTCTTGCACGGTGCGCACATCTGCGCCGCCTTCAAGCAGGTGCGTCGCAAAAGAATGCCGCAAGGTGTGCGGAGAAATGGACTTTCCCAATTGGGCCCGCTGCGCTGCAGTCTTCAACACAGTCCACGCACTTTGACGCGATAGAGCCCCACCGCGGGTATTGAGAAACAGCGCCGGCGTCTTACCTTTGCTCAGCGCCGGTCGCGCCCGCACCAAGTAGGCATCGAGAGCCTGGCGGGCATGCGAGCCCACTGGCACAATCCGTTCTTTGTCTCCCTTGCCCCGCAGGCGTATTACCTCCTGCGCGGAGGACACGTCATCAACGTTTAGGGAGATAGTTTCTGAGATTCGCGCACCGGTGCCATAGAGCATCTCCAGCAGGGCACGGTCGCGCACATCTACTGGGGTCTCAGTAGGAGTCGCTTCAATGAGGGCGGTGACCTCGTCTACCGATAATGTCTCCGGCAAATGCTGCCCGGTTGACGGAGGGGTTACCCCAACCGCAACATCGACGTCCACTACGCCTTCTGACACGGCAAATTTATGCAGCCCGCGAGCAACGATGAGCGCTCGGTTGGCTGAGGACACAGCCATGTGTGAGCGCAGGTCTTTAAGATAAGCCTCCACCATCGGTCGCGTCACCGACCGCAGATCCTCTACCCCGTTATCCCCCAGCCACGCAAGGTAGCGGCGGACATCGCGGCGATAGTTGCTCAAGGTATTGGCGGACACGCCGCGCTCGACTGCTAGATGATTAAGCCACGTCTGCGCTATGTTTTCGAGCGCACTCACAGCTGCTTTAGGTCCGCACCCGTGCGGCGGGAGCTCATTGAGGTAGGTCGAAGGTCGAACGGCTCCTCCACGCTGCGGGTCTGCTTGCCGCCGCGCAGCACAGCGTAGGCGGCCAAGATACCGCTGCAGGCAATGGAATTGACGATGTCACCGCGCAGCACCTTGTCGACGGCCTCGTCGAGGCCCACCCAGGCGACTTCCATATCGGCTTCTTCGTCACCGGTAGCCTCCATCCGGGGGACGTCGGAAAGCTCCGAGGCAAGGAATACGCGAACCGCCTCTTCGCAGAAACCCGGAGAGGTGACAAGGTCCGTCAGCACGGACCACGTCTGCGCGCTCAGGCCGGCCTCCTCCTGCAGTTCACGCTGGGCGCCGGTCAGCTCATCCTCACCGCGTACGTCGAGCAATCCCGCCGGCAGTTCCCACAGGCGCTTTCCCACGCTGTGGCGGTACTGATACACCATCGCAATACGCTCGTCTGAGTCCACTGCCACGACGGCCACAGCACCTAAGTGCTCGACTACTTCCCGGGAGGCAGAAACGCCGCCGGGCATGACTACCTCGTCGCGGCGGAGGGCAAGAATGGGAGCTTCGACAAGCAGCTGCGAATCAAGCACCTTGAAATCATGCGCCATGGGCTATTCCTTTCCCGGCAAGGCGGAGTCAGCAGTTTCGGTGGCGCCATAGTCGCCCTGGCCACCATCAAGTTGTTCCTGGGTGGCCAAAATGACCGCAATGCGCTCCACTGCCCGTTCGGTGCTATCGACCGTAGACAGCTCCGCGTCCTGATCCCGCACCTGGGCTAGCGCCTTATCATCCTGGGTCTGCTTGGTGCGCCCGCTCAACACCACGGACCCATTGACATCATCCAACCCGGTGGCAAATTCTGCCAGCGCGCTGGACGGGTAACCACGCAGGCCATTGCCAGAGACCACGATAATGGCCTGGGCAGGAACGATGGTCCCATCTTCGTAATCAATGAAACCCTCGTCGCGCAGCTTATGGAGCACGTCTGCACGCTCTTCCACTGAAGCCAAAGGCTTCGTGCTCTCAGGATCCATAGACAGCGCAGTGCCTAGCACCTCACCACCAAGGGCTCCGGCCGAATCCAAGTCCTTGATATCTGCCTTCTTGGGCGCAGTATCTTTCAAGATGGGAAGCAGCTTGTCCTTAGTTTCGGGGCGCAAGAAATCTTTGGTCAGCTTAATCTCGCCGGCCTCGGTGGCATCGGAAGACTTCAAGAGCTTCCGGATAGCGTCCACGTCGCCGCCATTGGCGTCATCGGTGGTCACAATGAGCACTGGGCGCTGCGACAAGGCTCCATCAACCATTTCCGCTCCAGAATCGGCCACGATCTTGTCGCTGGCGTCATTTTGGGTCTGCAGAATCTTATTGTCTTGGACCACCTTGCGGTGCTCCTCGCGGATCGGATCGTCGTCTGCCATGCTGGTGGTCAAGTTCGGCGCAATCACAAGGGCGCCTAAGGCTACGCCCACGGCCGCGCCGAAGCCCAAGCCTGCTACAAGCTCAGTCTTTGCCATGGCCTATGCGCCCCCAAAGAGGCTGGACCAGGTTTCGCTGAGGTTACTAGCAAAGTCCTGGCTGCCGCCGAAGCCGACGATGAGGATGACCGCCGCAATGGCAACCAAGATGCCCAGCACTGCCCACAGCCAGCCGAGGTTGGAGGAAGGCGCACTGTAGAGATTGATTACCGCATCGGCGTCAACCACCTTGGTACCGGCCTTAAGGCGGGACAGCACGGCCGAGGGGTTGGTGCGGTCCGCAAAGATATCATCGAGGTCTACCCCGCCGCCGGCCTGCACAATAAGATCGGCGCCGTGGTAGTCCGCAAAGAGCAGGCCCAGGTCGGTACCTGAATGCGTTGCCGCGGGGAAGGTCATCGCACCAATGCCCAGGTCCTGGATGCGGTCGAGGCCTTCTACCTCCCCTTCCGGATCCGCAGGAACGATTACGCGGGCACCGCAACGCAGAGCTTCATCGCTCACGCCATTCGGATCCCCAATAATGAAATCTGGCTTATACCCTTGGGCCAGCAAGGAATCTGCCGCCGATCCCACTGCGATCAGCAGCGGCTCATACTCGCGAATAAAGTTGCGTAGCTGCTTGAGCTGTTCGCGGTGCCTATCGGTAGGCGAAAAGAGGACAACCTTGCGGCCGGCGATTTCGGAGCCGGAGGCGGGGACGCCGAGGCCGTCGATAAGCAGCGGACCTTCCGAGTTAATAAAATCGATGGAATTGCCAAAGAAGGATTCCATGTGGTCAATCAGCGCGCCCTGCGCCGCGGTGAAGTTCTTTTCTGCTCGCTCACGAGTTACCACGCGGCCGGTGCCGAGCGCCTTATCGCCGCTAAAGACGGTGCCGTCCTCCCCGATGCGAGCCTTTTTGCCCTCTTTGAACTCGGAAACAAAGGACTGCCCCACGCCTTCAAGGAGGGTAATGTCGGCGTCAAGCAACATGTGCGGGCCATAATTAGGGACCGTGCCGGTAGAAAATTCCGCCACGTTAATGACGGCGGAGGGCTTAAGGTCTACGAGAGTTTGAGCCTCGTGGCAAGAGATATTGGCCGCATCAATTACGGCGACATCGCCTTCACTAAACTTTTTCATCCCCTTAGCGCCTGGAGTGCAATCGCGCAGTGCACCAGGCTGCTCGGGGTTACGGGAAAACAGAGCCATGGGCCCTATTGTGGCGTGATTATGGTTTCGAGTGTGCGAGGCGCGCGGAGGCTTCTTCCTGTGCACGGTCAAAAAGCTCCTGTGCGTGCGCGCGGCCGGTCTCGGTATCGTCCAAGCCCGCCAGCATGCGGGCTAACTCCTCTACGCGCTCCTCTTGTGAAAGCTCGGCCACGCCAGAGGTAAATTTCTCCTTCGATACATGCAGATGCGCATCCGCATACGCTGCGACCTGCGGCAGGTGCGTTACCACAATCACTTGGTTATGCACCGCCAAGCGCGCCAGGCGGCGGCCGATCTCTACCGCTGCGCGCCCGCCCACGCCGGCATCGACCTCATCGAAGACCAAGGTGGCGCCATCCTCGTCCGCCAGCACGACCTCCAAGGCCAGCATGACACGGGAGAGTTCGCCGCCCGAGGCAGCAGAGGAGATCGGCTTACCATTCAACTGCAGCTCGGCCGCGTCTGCGCCGGACTTAGAATATTTCGCCTGCGTAAGCTCGACCGTCAGCGTCGAATTCGGCATGGCCAAGCCGTGGAGCTCCTGCGTCACCTGCTCTCCCAAAGCTTTCGCCGCTTTACGACGCCCCTTTGTCAGTTCCCCTGCCCGCTCAATCATCACCGCTTCAGCGTCTTTGACCTGCTTTTTTAGCTCCTCCAGGGCTTCTGTGGAGGTATCCATGGACTCGAGTTTTGCCGCTGCCTCATTGCGCCAGGCTACGACTCCATCAATATCCCCCGCGTACTTCCTGGTCAACGTGCGCAATTCCTGCTGCCGCTGGAGGGACTTTTCCAACAGGTGCGGATCCGCCGGAAGTCCGGCTAGATACCCACCGAGCTCGCCGGAGATATCGCCCAACTGCGTCGAGATCTCGCTGAGCCGTTCGCCCAAGGCCGCTAGTTCCTTATCGGTGGACCCCGCCAAGGCAGAAACCGCCCGGCCTAGCAGTGCCGAGGCGGCCTCTTCCAGTTCCTCGGTGCCGTCGATCGCAGCCAACGCAACTTCCGCGGACTCGCGCAGCCCATCGACGTCCTGCAGCTTGCGAACCAGCTGCACCAGTTCCTCATCCTCGCCGGGTTCTGGGGCGATGCCATCGATCTCATCGACGGCGAATTGCAGACGGTCAACTTCCTGCGCCAACTCGCGGCGCTGCTCCGTGCGCCTCTTATAGTCCTTCGCGAGGCTGCGCCACTGTTTGAAGGCCTCGGTATAGCGCTCCCGCACACGCGTCAATTTCGGATCCGCACGATCAACCGCCCCCAGTTGTTCCTCGGGCGCAAGTAAACGCAGCTGGTCATTCTGCCCGTGGACCGTAATAAGCTCGCGCGCGAACTCGCCCAGGGTTGCAGCCGGCACCGCACGGCCGCCTAAATAGGCCCGCGATCTTCCCGCTGCAGAGACCGTGCGTGAAACGATATACTCGCCATTTTCGTCGGGCTCACCGCCTACCGACTCCACCAGTTCGCGGATAGAATCCTTCGCGGAGGAAAAATGTCCTTCCACTGCGGCCTTTTTCGCGCCATCGCGCACCCGGGAGGCATCCGCGCGACCACCGGCTAAGAGCCTTAAACCAGTAACCACCATGGTCTTACCCGCACCGGTTTCACCGGTAAGCACGGTAAGGCCCGCGGATAGTTCCGCAGAGCTCTGGCTAATGACGCCCAGATCATTGATGGAAATATCGACGAGCACTACTTCTCCTTCGGCCCGCGCCACCCTTCTACGGGCAGGCGCAGCTTCGAGACTAAACGGTCAGTAAAAGGTTGGTCATCCAAGCGTACCCACCGCACCGGACACTCGCCTCGCACTACTTCCACACGTGCCCCTGGTGGCATCGCAAATTCGCGGAAGCCATCCAAAATCACTGTGGCGGGAGTCGTGCGCATCGTCGATTCGACGGCTACTAAAGAATTGGGCGATACAACCAATGGCTTGGTAAACAGCGCATGCGCATTATTCGGCACTACCAAAATTGCATCCAGAGAGGGCCACAACACCGGACCACCTGCGGAAAACGCATAGGCAGTCGATCCAGTGGGAGTGGAAATCAGCACGCCATCGCAGCCAAAGGACGACACCGGCCGGCGGTCAACTTCCAAGATTGCATCTAGCACGCCGGATCGGTTTTGGTTTTCTACCGAAGCCTCGTTCAAAGCCCAGCTGCGGTTAAGAAGGGTTCCTTCCTCATCAAAGATGGACACATCAATGGTGAGGCGGTCTTCAATGCGGTAGCGCTTTTCAATGACCCGCGCCAAGGCTTGGTCGAGGGATTCGACCTCCCACTCGGCCAGAAATCCCACGTGGCCTAGGTTGATGCCCAGCACCGGAATATCTACGGCACGCGCCATGTCGGCGGCGCGAAGGAAGGTTCCGTCACCGCCCAATACCAGTACTAATTCGCACCCTGCGGCCGCATCTTCGGTGTGAGGTACATGCTTTAATCCCGGCAGTACCTTTTCGTCCGCGCAGACTCGAACAGTAATTCCCGCACTTTGTAGGAGTTCTGCCGCACGCGATGTCGCCTCCAGGTTTTGCTGGCGGTTGGCATGAGGCACCAACAGGATCTCACGTGTCATTGCGGGCCTTCCTCAACTGCGCGGTCAATAATTTCTTCCACTTTAGCCAGATTTGTGGGCTGACCGTCCTTCTTCAGCCATAGGAAGTACTCCACATTGCCGCTTGGCCCAGGCAGCGGGGACGCAACAGCCCCATGCATGCTAAGCCCCAGCGACAACGCAAATTCAGCGACTTCCCTGGTTACTTCTTTACGCAACTCCGGCGAACGGACCACGCCGCCGCTTCCGAGGCGCTCCTTGCCCACTTCAAATTGCGGCTTCACCATAGGCAACAACCAAGCGCCGTCCTTCAGACAATCCACAATGGCCGGCAATACCAAGCGGAGGGAAATGAAGGACAAGTCGCCTACCATGCCGTCGCACGGGCCGTCGGTAAGCTCCAGCGTCAGATTCCGGATATTCGTACGGTCTAAAACGGTTACGCGATCATCGTTTTGCAGGCGCCAGAGCAGCTGCCCATAGCCCACGTCGACAGAGAGCACCTCCTGCGCACCGTGTTCCAAGCACACGTCCGTAAAGCCACCGGTAGAAGCGCCGGCATCGAGGATGCGGCCGTTCATGTCGACGTCGAACGCCGCCAAGGCGCCCAAAAGCTTGTGAGCGCCACGGGAAGCCCACTTGTCCTCTTCAGCTTCCTCTACCTTGATGGAAACCTCGGGCTCTACAATCGACGCCGGCTTCTGCGCCTTGAAGCCACCAACCGTGACACGGCCGGACTTGATCATCTCCCGTGCCTGCTCACGTGACCGCGCGATCTTTCGGCGCACCAGCTCCGCATCTAACCTACGACGTTGTGGGGGCATTAATTCTCCTGCAATGCATCGCGCAAC
Organism: Corynebacterium sp. ACRPQ; assembly: GCF_022347225.1. Classification (NCBI taxonomy): domain Bacteria; kingdom Bacillati; phylum Actinomycetota; class Actinomycetes; order Mycobacteriales; family Corynebacteriaceae; genus Corynebacterium; species Corynebacterium sp. ACRPQ. The sequence continues at coordinate 2,924 of NZ_JAKRNF010000013.1, read as the reverse complement.
ACATTGTGAGCGCGATCAAGCTGATCTACTTCAGCGGCCAAATCCGCTGCGTCTTCTCCAAGGATCTCCGCTACTTCCGCATCGATCTCTGCCGGCTCCTTGACGGCTCGAAAGTCGTGCGGCTTTACCGCCATTGCGCAACAACCTTTTCCGCACGCTCGCTCCGCGGCTGAATATAGCGCGGCGGGGACGGCATGGCCCATGCAACTTCCAACACGGTGCGCAATGCCTGAACGGAGGTAGCCTTTTCGTCGCCGCCCTCGAGCAGAAGGTCATGCCCATCGCACCGCGCCGTAAATCCACCCTGTGCTCCGGGACGAGCCACGGAGACAGGAAGGGCCAGCTCGTGCATTCCTGCGCCAATGAAGTTAGGGCGTGCCTCCACGGGTGCTTCAATCAGCTCCAACTCACCAGAAACGCCGGTGAGCACATGGAAGGTATCCATTGCAGCAGAGTTACCACCTGCAATATCGGTATCCAGACGGTCGCCCACAGCAAGTGGCTTCTTCGCGCCGATTTGCTTTGCCGCAAAAGTAAACATGGCCGGCTCGGGCTTGCCAGCAGATACCGGCTCTACCCCAGTGGCTGACTGGATGGCGGCAACCAGAGAACCATTTCCCACAGCAAGACCTCTCTCAATTGGCAGAGAGGTATCGAGATTCGAAGCAAAGAACTTGGCCCCCTGGCGAATGGCCAAGGCACCTTCAGTCAAGTGTTCCCAGCCAACCGAGCGGTCAAAGCCTTGCACAACGGCAGCAGGCTTGTCATCGGCGCTGGAGACTACCTTGAAGCCCATGTCGCGGGCCAAGTCACGGAGGGAATCGGCACCGATGATAAGGAGCTTCGCCCCAGCTGGGACCTCCTCCGCCGCTAGTTGGAGGACCGCTTGCGCGGAGGTAACGATCTGTTCCGTACCCGCGGTAAGCCCGATGTCCGCCAGCATCTCCGCCACTGCCTGTGGGCTGCGCGAAGCATTGTTGGTCACATACACTGCCGGCACTCCGCAGGTGTTGATGACGTCCACCACGTTAGAAAGCGGGCGGCCGCCTTCCCACACGGTGCCATCGAGATCAAGAAGCAGAGCGTCGTGCTTGCTGAGAACCGTCACTACTTGCACTCCTCAAGGCGCTCGGCAGCATCGGTCCAGTCGCCTTCATCAATAGAAACTGCGTGCTCAAACCAGTCCCGAGCCTCTTCCTTTCGGCCTGCTTCAAGCAGAGCATTACCGTAGGCATAAGCGAGACGGCACGCGCTTACCCCGCGGGCATCGCGGTCAGGATGTGCGCGCTGAATGGTGACAACCGCCGACTCAGCTTGACCCATGTCTAGGCGGGCGCCGGCCAAAACAATTGCCAGCTCAATCTTGGACTCTTCATCAAGTTCCGATGCTTCCTCCGCACGGCCTAGCTCCAGCGCCTTCTCCGGGCGGCCCAAGCCGCGCTCGCAATCAGCCATGACTGCGAGCATTCCGGGGCCACCGGAAATGCGGCGCGCGGCACGCAGCTCAGCCAAAGCTTCTTTCCACTCGCCGGCGCGATACGCAGCGATTCCGTTGACTTCGCGGGCAATTGCGACGCGGCCAGCGCGGTCTTTAGCGGCACGCGCATGCCGCAATGCGAGCTTAGGATCATCCTCCATCCAGGTCGCAGCCATGATCATATGCTTAGCGACGGCCTCGGAGTTCTCCTTCGATAGCGACTTCAGGTCCTGCAGAACCATCGGGTCTAGGTCGTTAACATCGACCTCAGCCGGGATGTCTGGGTCGCTCATGCGACGGTTAATGCGTTCCTCACGGTAACCGGAGCGCTGCGGCGAAAAAGACTTCTTCTTGCGGGAATCGCCCTTAAAATCACGGCCTTTGTTATTGCGTGGCTTGCGGTCACGTCCACCGCGCCCGTTGTGATTGCGCTCCGACATTCAGCCCTACCCTTCCTTGGTTGGAACTAGCACAGAAATACCGGCCCTATTCTACAACCCGCAAACAAAAAGCCGGAATTTAGATCCTGACGGGTTGCCGCAGTGTTACCCAAGCATTACTCATCAAACCAACCCAAAGGCACACCGTGACGAAACGGATGCTACCACCAGGAACAAGTAGCGCGCCTAGCGCGCCGTAGACAACAAATAGCAGACCCCACAGCGCTTGACGACGCACCGCCTTCCTCAATGCAGCCCAACCGAGAAGAATCACTGCACACACAATCAAAACCGCACCAGTCGCAGCATCCCACCAGCCCTCACTGCCACCTTCACATGAAATAGACAAGAGCAAAGAGCCCGGCAGCGCAGTACCGATACCGAATAAGACCCTAGTCCCAGAAACATCTAGCGTCTTTTAGAAGAGAAATCAGACACCCCTAAATCTCCTTAAGCCGCTGCGAAAAATAGTCACGGTTAAATTCTTGATTCTCAGCGAATTCCCTGAGCACGCCCGGCCAAGTCGGATACGCATCAATGAGGTTCTCTGCGACATTCAATAGTGGTGAGAATGCAATCTCACCCCATCTAACGCCTATTCCTACCCGTTCAGAGTATGGTGTGCTGCTCAATGGGCCTAGAGCCCACTGGCTACCGGAAGCAGCATTCATCCATGTACCGCTGATAGCCAGTATTCGGGAAACCTTGTCTTCGTAGCTGTCCTTGGAGTTTAAGACGTCTAGCACCGCGTCGAACGGAAATTCTTTAGAGCCCTGGGTGACTTGTTCTTCCTGCTCCGGCGAAAGCTCTTCGAGCATCGCAGGAATCGCAACCGCGTGAAATTCTTCAAGACGCTTTCCAAACTGCTGATGATAGCCATCGAACCTGGGGTTGCCCGCAAATTGTGGACACGTAGTGGAGCTACCTAGTGGTTAGGCGGCTATTTCTTTTCTGCTGGTGGTTAGACCGATGCGGTTCTCGAAGTCGACGGGGCTTATCATCCCGAG